>NZ_JAVJQE010000016.1:0-22952 GCF_040218065.1 Marivibrio sp.
TGGCGTTCTGCTTGAAGACCGCGACGGCCTCGGCCATGGCGCCGATCTCGTCTTCATGATCCTGGGCCGGGATCTCGACCCCGTGATCGCCGGCGGCGAGACGCTTCATGGCGTCGGTCATCGCGCGGATCGGCCGCGCGATCCCCGTCCCGATGAGCCAGGCGATCGCGGCGCCGAAGCCCAAGGCGACCACGACCACGACCGCCACCACGATTTCCAGCGTCATGAGCAGCGCGTTCGCACGCGCCCCCAGTTCGGCCTCGCGCGCCTGATTTTCCTTCTTCAGGCCGTAGGCGATCTCCATCACCTGCGGGCCGATGACGTCCAGTTCCCCCCGGATGATCGCATTGCGCGCCGTGATCGCGTCATAGACCTGCGTGAGCGCCTGGGCGTAGCGTTTCTCGCCGTCGAGGAACCGCCGGGCCAGCTCCCGGCGGGCGGGGTTCCTCAGTTCGCTCAGCATATCGGAGGCCTGCGCGTCCAGCTTCTCCAACTCCTGCACGGCGCGCTCGAAATCCGCCTGCGCGGCGCCGGTCACAAACTTCTCCACATAGAGGCGGGCCAGCAGGAAGCGCTCTTGGACCTGCGCCGCCTCGAAGGCGGCCCTGGCGTCGTCGTCGGCGTTGGCGCCGCGCATGATGTCCGTGAGGGTCGCGGCCAGCTCCGGGCCGAGGGCTGCAAGCGTGTCCTGAACAAGCTCCTGGCGGCGCGTCTCACGCACGACGGCCTCTTCAAAGGCCGCTTTGTAGGCGGAGATCTTCGCCTCGACCTCGTCCAGCTGCGCCAACTTGGCCGGGTCGTTGAACAAGGCCCGCTTGGCGGTCAGCTCCTCCAGCAGCGCCGTCTCCTCCGCCCGCACCGCCTCGGCGGAGTCGGGCGAGGGCGTGATCATATACGTCTTCACCGCCAGTTGCGTGTCCATCATTCCCGCGGCCACATTCGCGCTGGCGTTGGCCTCGGCGGCGAGTTCGCGATACTGCGCGAACAGGCCGCCCCCCTTCATCATGCCGACGACGCCGACGCCGCCGGTTATCAAGAGCAAGACGAGCACGATCGCGAAGCCGCCAAAGGTCTTGGTCGGGATCCGCACTCTTTTGAGAAACTGCATGGCGGCTCTTCCTTACGTGATCGGCAATATCGCCAGAGCATTTTCGCCGTTATTTTGTTAATAAATAAATAATATTCGTGAATACAAAAGCATTACAGTTGTTCGATACTTATACTCAAAGCCGTTATGGGAATTTCGGCGCTTTCTATCCAACCTTTTAATATTAGTTTTTTAGTACTGTTTCTTCAGCCGGCGGCGGTATTCGGCCCTGAGCGCTGACGCTCGTTCCCATTTTATTTTTAGGGGTTTGCCGAACGCGGCGACCGGCGCCATGCTGCGGCGAATGAGGCGGAGCGCCCCGACAATGACCCCCACCCGTCTGCTTCTTCTCTATCTCGCCGCCGTCGGCGCGCCGCTCTTGCTGGCCGCAGCGAGCGACCGGCCGCCGCGCGGGCTCGGCGACGAGCTGGCCGCGGGGGCCGGGATGTCGGCCTTCGCGATTCTGTTGCTGGAGTTCGTCCTGTCCGGGCGGTTCCGCGCGCTGTGCGCGAAGGCCGGCATGGATCGTCTGATGCGGTTTCATCAGCTGGCGGCGCGCGCCGCCTTGGGCCTCGCGCTCGCCCATCCGCTGCTCTACGGGGCGCCGTTCCAGGTCCCCCTGCCTTGGGATCCGAGCCGGCAGCTGACGCTGGTCGACGACGGGCGGGGCTTGGCGACCGGCGCGGCCGCGCTCGTCTTGTTGATCGTGCTGGTCGCGCTTGGGATCGGACGACGCCAAGCGCCCTTCTCCTACGAGACCTGGCGGCTGCTGCACGGGCTCGGGGCTTTGGCGACGGCGGGTTTCGCGCTCCACCATGCGCTGTCGGCGGGCCGCTACAGCCAAGACCTCCCGCTCGTCCTGCTGTGGAGCGGGCTGGCCGGCGCCGCCGGCCTGTCGCTCCTCTGGATCTATCTGGTCAAACCGATCGCTCAGCGCCGGCGGCCGTGGCGGGTCTCGGGCGTCCGTGCGTTGGCGGAGCGCACCTGGGAGCTGACGGTCGAGCCGGAGGGGCATGCGGGCCTCGCCTTTCGGGCGGGCCAATTCGTCTGGCTGTCGGTCGGCCGCAGCCCCTTTTCGCTGGCCGAGAACCCGTTCTCCATCGCCTCCGCCCCCGCCGAGGGGCCGAGCCTGCGCTTCGTCATCAAGGAGCGCGGCGACTTCACCCGGCGTGTAAAGGACCTCACGCCCGGTACGCGCGCCTATCTCGACGGACCGGTCGGCGCCTTGACGGTCGACGGACGCGAAGCCGGCGGTCTGGCGCTGATAGCGGGCGGCGTCGGCGTCGCACCGCTCTTGTCGATCCTCCACCAGCATCGCTCCGAGCGCGACGCGAGGCCGCTGCATCTCGTCTACGGCAACCGAACCGAAGACCAAATCGTCGACCGCGCGGCGCTCGCCGAGGCCGCGCAGGCGCCCCAGATCGAGACGACCTTCGTCCTCTCGGAACCGCCGGAGGGTTGGACCGGCCGCACCGGCGTCCTCGACCCGGCGCTCATCCGCGAGCTTTTCGGCGGCCAGGATCATCGCGATTGGCTCTACGTCCTGTGCGGGCCGCCGGCGATGATCGAAAGCGTCGAGGGCGCGCTGCGCGCGCTCGGCGCGCCGCCGGAGCGCATCCTGGCGGAACGGTTTCAGTACGACTGAGTCGGTGCGGCGATCCCGGACGCGGCGCCGTCGCCCGCCGGCGCGCCCTGCGGACCCGCGAGCGCGCGCCCGACGGTCGTCGACGGCGCGTGTCTCGTCGTGACCTCCGCAGCCCAGGCTTGCCTGAAGTCGCCGCACGTTGATTTTCGTTTAAATTTCATTTGCACACATATCGAAACCGATTCTAGCTTCGCGATCGGGAAGCGAACGAAAGCGAAAGCAACGCGTGCAAAAGCGCAGGGCCGGGCGCGGGGCGCGGCGCTCGCGCGGGGACGGATGCGGCGGGACATGCTCTCTGAACGGCGGCAGGACATTCTGGCGAAGGCGCGCAGCGACGGCCGCGTGACGGTCGACGGCTTGGCGGGCGCTTTCCGGGTCACGCCGCAGACCATCCGCCGCGATCTGACGGATTTGTGCCGCCGCGGTCTGTTGACCCGCACCCACGGCGGCGCGACGCCCGCCGACAGCGTCGCCAACGTCGATTACGAGGAGCGCCGCAATCTGGCGCTGCCCGAGAAGACCCGCATCGGGCTGGCTGCGGCCGCGTTGATCCCGGAGAATTGTTCGCTGCTGATCAATATCGGCACGACGACAGAGCAGGTTGCGCGCGCCCTTTACGACAAACGCCGCCTCGTCGTCATCACGAACAATCTGAACGTCGTGAACATCTTGAGCGGCTCCCCTTCGAAAGAGTTGATCCTGGCCGGCGGCGTCGTTCGGCAGAGCGACGGCGGCGTCGTCGGCGAGGCGGCGGTCGATTTCATCCGCCAGTTCAAGGTCGATTGGGCCGTGATCGGCGCTTCCGCCTTGGACGAGGACGGCGCCGTGCTGGATTTCGACTACCGCGAGGTGGCGGTTGCGCGCGCAATCTTGGAAAACGCGCGCCGCCGCGTGTTGGTCGCCGACCGTCAAAAGTTCGAGCGCACGGCGCCGGTGCGCATCTGCGGGCTCGACAGAATCGACTATTTCGTCACCGACGCCGAACCGCCGCCGCGCTTCGCGGCCGCTTGCCGGCGCGACGGCGTCGAGGTGCGGGCGGCGCCGGCGGATCTTCACACGGCCGTCAGGGAGAGCGCCCATGCCTGAACGCCGCGCCGGCGAACGACCCGACGACGCCTCGGTCGTGGACGTCGCCGTCATCGGCGGCGGCGTCAACGGCTGCGGCGTCGCCCGCGACGCGGCCGGCCGCGGTCTCAGCGTGTTGTTGGCCGAGCAGGACGATCTCGCGCAGGGAACCTCCTCCGCCTCAACCAAGTTGTTTCACGGCGGGTTGCGCTATCTTGAGCATTACGAGTTTCGGCTGGTTCGCGAATCGCTGATGGAGCGCGAGACGCTGCTCAAGGCGATGCCGCACATCGCCTGGCCGCTGCGATTCGTACTCCCGCACCACAAGGGATTGCGGCCGGCCTGGCTGCTGCGGGTCGGCCTTTTCATCTACGATCATCTGGGCGGGCGAAACCTGCTGCCGCCGACACGCGCGCTCGATTTGCGGCGCGATCCGGCCGGCGCGCCGCTCAAGGACGCGTTCGTCCGCGGCTTCGAATATTCTGACTGCTGGGTCGAGGATTCGCGGCTTGTGGTCCTAAACGCCCGCGACGCCGCCGACCGCGGCGCCCAAGTGCTGACCCGCACCCGGGTGGAGGCGGCCGAGCGCGTCGGCGGTCTATGGCGGATCGTTCTATGCGAGCGCGGCGGCGAGCGCACCCAGACGATCTACGCCCGCTCGCTGGTCAACGCCGGCGGCCCTTGGGTTCAGGATGTGATTCAGAATCGGCTAAACTGCAAATCTGGGGAACGAATCCGGCTTGTGCGCGGCAGCCACATCGTCGTCCGAAAGCTGTTCGATCATGAGCGCGCCTACATTTTTCAGCAGACCGACGGGCGGATCGTCTTCGCGATACCCTACGAGCGCGATTTCACCCTGATCGGCACCACCGACGCCGACCATCCGGGTCCTCCGTCGGAGGCGGTCTGCACGCCGGAGGAGCGCGACTATCTGCTCGCCGCCGTTTCCGGTTACTTCGAGAGGGCGCCGACAGTCGACGACGTCGTCTGGACCTATTCCGGGGTTCGGCCGCTCTACGACGACGGCCGGTCGTCGGCCAGCAAGGCGACGCGCGATTACGTGCTGAAGATCGAACGGCCGACCGCCGACGACGCGCCGCTGCTGAACATCTTCGGCGGCAAGATCACCACCTACCGTCGCCTCGCCGAAGCGGCGACGGCCAAGCTGACGGCATTCTTCCCCGACGCCCGCGGCCCCTGGACGGCCGGCGCGCCCTTGCCCGGCGGCGCCTTTCCCGTCGACGGCGTCGACGCTCTGATCGATCAGTTGCGCGGCGAGCATCCCTATCTTGCGCCCGATCAAGCGCGGCGTCTCGTCCGCGCCTACGGCCTCGACGCCTTTGCGATGCTGGGCGAGGTCGAGAGCGCCGCCGACCTCGGGCGCGACTTCGGAGCGGGCCTGCGCGAGGCGGAGGTGCGCTGGCTGGTGCGCCGCGAATGGGCCCGCACCGCCGATGACGTCCTCTGGCGACGCTCCAAGCTGGGGCTTAAGGTCGACGCGGCCGGCCGCGACGCCTTGGCCGACTTCCTGGCGCACGAGGCGCCGGCCCTGGCGCGCGCTGCGGAGTAGATCCGCCGGCGAACACCGATCGCGGGCGCGCCGCCGACGCCGAGCGCGCCCGGTCCATAGGGTGAGGGAGACCCCGATGAGCGACTCGATCTTGGCGATCGACCAGGGCACCACGTCGAGCCGCGCGCTGCTGTTCGACGCTCGGATGAACGTGATCGGACTCGGCCAGGAGGAGTTCCCACAGCACTTCCCCCGCCCCGGTTGGGTCGAGCACGATCCGGCGGATCTCTGGTCGACCACCGCCGCCGTCATGCGCGAAGCCGTCGAGCGCGCCGGCGCCGACGAGTCGCGCATCGCCGCTATCGGCATCACCAACCAACGCGAGACCACCCTGGTCTGGGAGCGTGACAGCGGGCGGCCGATCCACAATGCGATCGTCTGGCAGGACCGCCGCACCGCCGACGCCTGCGGGCGCCTGAAAAAGGAGGGCGCCGAGGAGGCGGCGCGCGCGCGGACCGGGCTGCTGCTCGATCCGTATTTTTCGGGAACGAAACTCGCCTGGCTGCTCGACACTGTCGAGGGCGCGCGACGCAAGGCGCGCGACGGCCGGCTGCTGTTCGGCACCGTCGACAGCTACCTCATCTGGCGGCTGACCGGCGGGGCGCGCCACGTGACGGACGCGACCAACGCCTCGCGCACGTTGCTCTACAACATCGCGGAAGGGCGCTGGGACCCTGAGATGCTGCGGCTGCTCGACATCCCGGAGGCGATGCTGCCGGAGGTGCTGGACAGCGCCGACGATTTCGGCGAAACGCGCCGCGATCTCTTCGGCCGCGCCATCCCGATCCGGGGCGTCGCCGGCGACCAGCAGGCGGCGATGGTCGGGCAGGCCTGTTTCCGACCGGGCATGGTGAAGTCGACCTACGGCACCGGCTGCTTCGCGCTGCTCAACACGGGGCGCCGCCCGATCGCCTCCGAGAATCGATTGCTGACGACGATCGCCTATCGGCTCGACGGCGAGACGCAGTACGCGTTGGAGGGATCGATCTTCATCGCGGGCGCGGTCGTGCAGTGGCTGCGCGACGGGCTGAAATTGATTCGCGAGGCGGCGGAGACGGAAAGCCTGGCCCGGAAGGCCGCCGACGACCACGGCGTCTATCTCGTGCCGGCCTTCACCGGTCTCGGCGCGCCTTATTGGGATGCGGAGTGTCGCGGCGCGCTCTACGGCCTGACGCGGGGCGCCGGCCCCGCCGAAATCGCGCGCGCCGCGCTGGAAAGCGTCGCCTTCCAGACCCGCGACCTGATCGAGGCGATGCACAAGGACTGGGCGGCCGCCGGGCAGAGCGGCGCGGGCGGCGACGGGGCGACGGTTCTGCGCGTCGATGGCGGCATGACGGCGAACGATTGGATGATGCAATGCCTGGCCGACATGCTGGGCGCGCCGGTGGACCGCCCGCAGGTGCTGGAGACGACGGCGCTCGGCGCGGCCTGGCTCGCCGGGCGGCAGGCCGGCCTCTACCCCGACCGCGACGCCTTCGCCGACGGCTGGGCGTTGGATCGGCGCTTCGATCCGACCCTCGCGGCCGACGAGCGCGAACGACGCTACGCCGGCTGGATCGACGCCGTGCGGCGAACGCTGTCGTCGTGAAGCCCTCAAGCGAGCGCCGGACCCTCCGGAAGCAAAGCGCCAAATCGTTGTTTTTTCTTATAATTTCTGACTATTTTTACACGATCCCGCTAAGGCGCGAGGGGGCGCTCTGTTAGAGTCCCAGGGGCCGTTGACCCTGGGAGAGGCGATTGACCACACTGCACAAGCGGACCGCGCACGCGATCGTCAATCTGTTCGAGACCGGGACGCCCTTCGGCGATTACGGGGCCGTGACGCTGTTGCCGGGCGACACCGGCAGACTGACCTACGGACGCGCGCAGACGACGATCGCAAGCGGCAATCTCGCGCTGCTGATCGCCGACTATTGCCATCGCGCCGACGCCGCGCTGGGGCCGGCGCTGCAGGCGTACCTGCCCGCCCTCGAGCAACGCGCGCACAGCCTGGACGAGGATGCGCGCCTGCACGACCTGTTGCGCCGGGCCGGCGGCGACCCGGTCATGCAGGAGGCCCAGGACGCCTTCTTCGACCGCGTCTATTGGGAGCCCGCGATGCGCTCCGCCCAGTTCATCGGGGCGACGCTGCCGCTTTCGTTCGCGGTGATCTACGACAGCCGCATCCACGGCTCGTGGCATCGCCTGCGCGACCGCGTCAATGCTGAGCGAGGCCCGCTCGCAGAACTGGGGGAGCAGGACTGGACCGCCGCCTATGTCGCGACCCGGCGCGCCTGGCTGGCGGGACACGCAAACCGGCTGTTGCGGCGCACCGTCTACCGGATGGACAGTTTCCAGCAGTTGATAGAGGCCGGGAATTGGCGACTCACGCTGCCGATCACGGTGCGCGGAACCGTACTGGACGAGGCGCTGTTGACGGGCGGACCGCCGCAGCGCGCCTCCGCGATGGAGCCTGAGGATCGGCTTTTGAAGTTGGAGCGGCCGTTTCTGCAGGGTCCAGACGTCGAGGCCTTGCAGCGCGCGCTGGCCGAGGCCGGGCTGGAAGTATCCGTCGACGGCGTCTTCGGGCCGGGCACGGAGCGCGCCGTCATCGCCTTCCAGGCCCGCGAGGGGCTGACCGTCGACGGGGTGGCCGGCCCCGCGACCTTGAGCGCCCTCGGCGCGCTGGAGGCGGCGTGACGGCGGCGCCGCGCGACGAAGCGAAGACCCTCGCCGCTGCGGTCAAGGAGGCGGCGGCGCGCGGATCGCTGCGCGTCGAAACCGCCGCGGGCGAGGCCTGGGTCGTCGTCCCGCGCATCCGCACCACGGGCGCGACGCCCTTCGGCCCGGAGTCAGCGGGGCTGTTGTCGCCGCCGGTGCGGCGTGCGGCCTATTCCGACCGAACGGCTTGGTTGATGGCCGAACTCGCGCGGCTGGCTTATGAGCCGTTCGAGGAGCGCGGCGAGGCCGTCGGCCCCTTCCTGGAGGCGTTGCGCCAGGCCGGCATGACCTTCGAGAACGGCGTCACCGACCCGGAGACGGACACCCAGGCCTTCGTCGTCACCCTGCCGGATCGGTTCGTGGCGCTGGTTTTTCGCGGAACGGAGAAGAACTTCACGGACATCCGCGTCGATCTGGACGCGCGTTTCTTGAAAACGCCGGCCGGCAAGGCGCATCGCGGCTTCATGGAGGCGTTCGAGAGCGTCGAGCCTGCGATCCGCGACATCCTGCGCGAGACGCGCCCCGACCTGCCGCTGTACGTCGCCGGTCACTCGCTCGGAGGCGCGTTGGCGAGCGTCGCCGCGGCCGCCCTCGACGATGAATTCACCATCGGCGCTTGTTACAGCTTCGGCAGTCCGCGCGTCGGCGACGCGGAATGGTCGTCTGCAATCAAGGCGCCGGTTTATCGGGTGGTGAACGGCGCCGACGGCGTGCCGCTCGTCCCGTTGAGCGGCCTCGCCCGACCGATCCTGGAGGGGCTGCCGAGCTTTCCGTTTCTCGGTTTCCTGCGCGCTCCGATCAATCGGCTGAAGCGCGCCGGCTATGTCGGCTTTCAGCATGTCGGCGACACGCGCTTCATTCGGACGGCGGGAGAGAGCGCGCAGCTCGCGACCGGAAGCGCCGCCGCCTTCGCGCGTCTCCGGCATCTCGCGACCTCGACGCTGGTCGGCCTGATCCGGCTCAACCCCGCCAAGCTGTCGGGCTACTACCAGGATCATTCGATCGCCCGCTACGCCACGCTCCTGCGCAAGATCGCGATCGCCCGCCAAAGCCTCGGGCGGTCGTAAGCGGCGCTCAGAGCGTCAGCTGGATCGTCGTCGCCTCGCGATCGATCAGACTGTCGGCGACCGGCTCCTGCGCCGTCACCGCAGCCGCCGCGTCGGGGCTTTCGATCGGCGCGCCCTCGGCCGTGCGAAAGGCGATCGTCAGCCCCAGCAGGTCCGCCGCCGCCTGCGCCTGCGCGACGGTGGCCGGCCCGCCGCTCCCAGCTTGCACGAAGTTCGGCGTGCGGCGCAGATCGGCCGCCCCGCCCGGGGGCGGCGCCGGCTTGATGGTGAAGGTGATTTTCGCCTGGGTCTCGGCGTCGAAGCCGTAACGGTTGCGATAGCCCGCGTCGACCGGCGCGCCGTAGAGGCGCGGCCTGGTCAGGCGCGTCGGACCCGCGAAGGCGCGGCGCAGGATCGGGTTCGCCGCAGGGTTGGTTCGAGGATCGGGCGCGAGCGTTCGCGGCTCCGGCTCCTGCGACAGCGAGAGCGCCATCGTCACCTCGCCGGTGGTCTCCGGCAGGACGTAGAATGTGGGCTGGTAGCCGATCGCGCGCATCGCCTCGACGGTCTCGTCCCCGCCTTGGGCGTAGAGGTCCAGGGTCTGGCGCAGCGACGCCTCGTCCAAGGCGGCCTGCGCCGCCGCCACGCCTTCCCCGACCGAGCGGATGATGTCGCCCAGCGGCGCGGCGGCCGCCTCGCGGGAGATCTCGGACAGTTTCGGCGGCATCGCCGGGCTCCTTCCTTACGCTTGATTACCCTTGGCCCGAAACGTCCGGGGCTTTGAAGACGACCATGACGGCGGTCCCCTTGGGGGCCGGCGTCCCGGCGGCGGGCGCCTGGCGAAAGGCCTGTCCGACCGCGACGCCGGCGGCGTCCGTACGGCCGAGGGCCGGCTGGGCCTGCAGTCCGACGCTGGACAGCACCCGCTGCGCCGCGCTTTCGGTGAGGCCGGTCAAATCCGGCACGAGGGTCCCTGGGTCGCGCGCGGGCCTGTCGTCCTCAGCGGCGGCGTCGTCCGGGAAATATTCGAGGTGGATGTCCGACAGCGCCGACGCCGCGCCCGGTTGTTTCAGCATTTCACCGGTCGGCAACATCACGCGCGCGCCGGCGCCGCCGACCATCGCCTTCAAGTTGACCTGCACGCGGCCGAGCTTGAAGCCGGCCTTGCGGTTGGGCTTGGCGGCTGCGCTCAGACTGCTGACCAGCGTGTCCTGGAGGCTGTCGATTTGCACCTCGCCCTTCAGCTGCTGCTCCAAGCTCTCGGCCTTCGAGGCGGCCTCCTCGCGCTGCGCGCGCTCGCGCTCGACGACGCTTTGCAGAGACTTGATCTGCTGCTCGCGGTTGGAGAGCAGCTGGCGCGACTGCTCCAACTGCGCTTCGATCTGACCCAACTGGTTCGAGAGCTTCGCTTGGTTGAGTTGGGTCAGAGAGATCAGCTGGTCTTTGTGCTGCAGCAATGTCGGCGTATCCATCGTGCGCTCGGCCTCCTCGGCGGTCGCCGCCGTCTCCGCCTGGTCGTCGTCGCCCTGCCGCCCGCCGCCGCGCGCGAACTTGAAGCCGTGCTTGAAGGTCTTGAGCTGCATGTTGACGCGCATGCTCTCGGCGATCGCGACATCGCGGCGCCGGGGCAGCGCGGCGAGCGTCCGCTTTTTGCCCCGGGTTTCCGGCAGCAGTCCGGCCGGATCGAAGGCCTCGTCGTCAAGCCACTCGACTTCGCCGAAATCGTAGATCAGCGTCTGCCGGTTATCGGCCGTCGCCATCCGCGCCCCTTCCGCGACCACCCGTCGACCGCCGCCGTTTTCGACGGCGCGAAGCGCCTGCGCGGCGCCCATGGCGCGTCGCACGGTTTCGACGACCCGGCCGTCGCGCGCGCTCGTCGCCCGGTGGATCGTGATCCAACGGCCGGATTGCAGGTGGAAGAGCTGTATCGCCAGCGCCACGCCGGCGCGCCCCTTACCCGCCTCGTCAACGAGGCGCAGGGCGATGCGGATCTGACGCGCGCTCATCGGGTCACCACCACGCTTGCGTCCACGCCGGCGCAGGTCGCGACGACCACGAAGACGGCGCCGCGCGGCTCGCTCGCGCCAAGCGCGAGGTCTATCGCCGCGGCCCCCGACGCGTCCGTCAGCGTCTCCGCGAGACTTACCTGCGTGCCCGCGGCGCGCTTGGGCTTGGCGTCGGCGGGGGAAAGCTCGGCGCTCGCCGCCCAGTCGATGTTGAACTCAACCCGCCGGTCGGCCAGCACTTCGCCGGCGCTGTTGGCCGCCTCAAGCCGGAGCGGACGGCGGCGCGCGCTTGCGCCGTCCGACAGTTCGAGGAAGGCGAGACGCGGCGTCGGTTTGCCGTCGCCGGGAGGGACCGAGACGATCCGGCCCGAGACCTTGGAGCTGATCGAGGAACTCGACGCGCTCGACCCCGCCTTGGGGCTCGACCCGCCGGCGCCGCCCTTCAGCGACGTGACGCTCAAGCGCTGCGCAAGGGCGAGCTTGGTGACCGGCGTGAAAGAGACCTTCGGGCGCACGACGGACGTGGCGCCCGCGCCGCCCGCGCCTTCGCCCTCGGTCTTGCTGGCGGTCAGGTCGACCGTGATGTCGAAATCGACATAGGGGACGTGATAGCGCGCCTGCGGCCGTCCGAAGGCGTCCGCCATCGGCAGGTCGTTCAGCGCGTCCTGGGCTTCGCGAACGCCGTCGGCGACGGCGGCCAACAGCTCCTCGATCGACCCGGCCGCGAAACGCGATTGGCTCATCGGCCTCCCTCCTGGTCTCGCCTCTCCCGGCGGCGCTCAAGCGCGCGGGCGCGGCGGCGTTCGTCTCGTTCCTCTTCGGCGCGGCGCTCCCGACGGCGCTCCAGAAAACGCGCGCGCAGCGCCTCGCGCCGGTCGGCCAGCGCCGCAACGCCGCCCGTCTCGACCGACAGGAGGCGCGCGGCGCGCGCCGCGTAGCCGCGCCCCTCGCTCAACGGATCGAGGACCCGGGCGCGTCCGCGGTCGGCGAACGCCTCCATCGTCTCGCGCGGCCCGTCGAGACGGCTGCGGATCGCCTTGGACGCCGCCGCCGGCCCGCCCAACAGTCGATCCGCCTTGTCCAGACCGCCGCGCAAGGCGGCGGTGTCACGGTCGAACGCGGCGAGATCGTCGGCCGAGCCCTCCCGCGCGATGCGCGCGCGGCCTTCGTCAAGCTGGGTGGAGAGCGACCGGGTCTCGGCCTTGGCGCGCTCCAGCCCGGCGGCGACGCCGCCAGCCGCCCGGCCGACGCGGCCGAGAGCGCCGCGATCGACAGGCGCGTCGCGCAGGCGTTCGTCGAGCGCCGAGCGCAAACGATCCGCCGCGCCCACCGGGCGGCGAAGAAACCGATCAGCCGCCGACCGCGCGACGGAGGCCGCATCGGAACCGGTCCGGTTCGATCTCTCCCGCACGCCGTCAGCGGCGGCGTTGGCGGTCGTGCGCGCGTCCTCGCGCCGGCGCTCCCAGGCGGCGTGGGCGCGCCGACGGGCGGCCAGGGGCTCGACCGGGTAGCGCGGGTCCGGCGCGTCTGCGCCGGTCAGCGTCTCCATCTCGGACTGCAGCCGACGCCGCTGAGAGAGCAGCCGTCCAAGCCGTGGGTTGAGCGCCGCCGCCTCCTCCAAACTTTCGGGCGGACGCGGCGCTGCCGTCCCGTGCGCGTCTCCGTGCGTCTGGGCTGCGGGCTGAAGGTCGCGCCAGGATCTGCCAGCCATGGCCGATCGCTCCTCTTCTTAGCTCTCGGCCTCGTCCGGTCCGTTCAGGAAGGCGCGGACGCGTTCCTCCAGAATGGCCGGCGGAGGAACGGGCACCAGCTTCGTGCGCATGAGGGAGCTGCCTTCAGCCGAATATTGATATTTGGAGGAGTAGCTGGCCGAGACCGAGGTGACGCTGATCTTCCCCGCCGCGAAGAAGGGCAGGGCGACGCCGCCGCCTTTCGCCGTCACGGTCTTGCGGCTGCGCGTGGAGGTCCGCTCGGTCTGCATCGAGATCGACATCTTCAACTCGATGACCGTGTCGGCGAACTGATAGAAGTTCGGCGTAAAGCCGAGCTCGAGAAGGCTGTATTCCTTGCCGTCGACGAACTTCACCAGATACTGGCGATCCTCGTCCCCGCCGGCCGGGTCGTCGGCCTCGTCCTCCTCGTTGACGGCGTAGCCGGCCATCATCCGCGCGATCTTCATCGAGACGAGATCGAGCTCCAACTGCGCCTCAGCGATCCCGACGCCGAGATTGCGCACCATCTGCGGGAACGGAACGTTCAGCAGATCCTGTCCGACGGTCATTTCAGCGTCTCCTCATCCTCGTCCGGCCGCAGCCGAAGGCCTTCGGCCCAGCCGATCAGCCTCACGCGGGCGCGTCCTCGCGTTTCGCCTCGCGCCGCGCCTCCTCCTGCTCCATGACGCCGCGGATGCGCTCCTCCAGGATCGGCGGCGGCGGCACGGGCGAGAGCTTGGTGCGCAGCAGGCTCGCCCCTTCGGCGGTGTAGGAGTATTTAGAGGAATAGGCGGCGTCGACCTGGCTGGTGCTGACGCTGCTGCGCTTCGATCGCTTGCTTCCGAAAATGGCGCCGAAGACGCCCCCGCCCTTGCGCGCGCGGCTCTTGTCGGTGCGCGTCTTGCTGCGGGTGACGCTGTATTCGCGCTCGCGGGTGATCTTGATGGCGATCTTCACCTCGATGATCGTGTCGACGAACTGATAGAAGGTCGGCGCGAAGCCGAGCTCCAGCATGGAGACGCGGGTCGGCACGCGCACTTCCTCGTCGTCGCCGCGGCCCGAGACGATGTCGCCCACGATCGAGGACATGACGTCGCCGCCTCCGGAGACGGCGTCGTCGGCCGCCGCCGTCGCCTTGGCCTCGCGCACGCTCATATACTCGTGGCCGAAGAAGACGCGGCTGTCCTCGAAGGTCGTTTCGCCCTCATCGTTCACAATCGTCTTCAGGCCGCCCATCATTTCGGCGACTTCGACCGAGTTCTCGTCCAGCGCGTACTGCGCCTCCGCGATGGCGAAGGCCATGTCGCGGATCATGTCGCCCATCGGGACGTTCAACAGTTCTTGGCCTATGGACATCGGGTCCCTCCTCTCAAGTGCGGTCAGTCTTCCGCGGCTTCGGTTTCGAACGTGCGCCGCAGGGCGGCGACGAACGGCTCAGGCGGCGGCAGCGAGACGAGCCGCGCGGCGATCGAGCTCTGCCCCTCTGCGGAGGCCGAGTATTTCCGGCTGTAAGAGACGTCGACGGAGGCGCCGAACATCACCGGGCCGGCGAAGCCGCCGACCTCGGCGCCGACGCTGATCCCGAACTCGTTCGACTCCATCAGGGTGAAGCTCAGCTTGCTCTCCACCGTCGCTTCGGTGAAGGCGTAGAAGGTCGGTTGAAAGCCGAGCGAGATCAGGTTGAAGGTCTCGTCCCCGATCTCGACCTCGGACGCCGCCATCTGTTGCGCTACTTGCACGGAGTTCCGGTCGAGCGCCGCCTGCGCCGAAGCGATGGAGACGCCGAGCTGTTCGATGATCGTCGGCAAGGGGGCCGAGATCAGCGCGCGGGTCAGTTTCGGCGCGACCGCCACGGCCTAGTCCTCCCGATCTTCGGAGAGGAAGGTCCGCATGGTCTCCAGGAACTCCGGCGGCGCCGGGACGGACACCAAGCGGGCGGAGACGGCCGAGTTGCCGGTCACGTCCATGTCGAAGCGCCGGCGATAGTCGACCCCGAGCGACGCCCCGACCGCGACCGCCCGATTGCCGCTGCGGCTTTCGGTCTCGCGCTCGGTGCGGCTGCGGGAGAACTGCTCAGTGACCGTGACGTCGCTGCGCCCGGACAGCCTCACGTCCTCGGTCGAAGAAGTGACGAGCTGCAGGCGGAACCGGTCGCCGCGATTCATCAGCGTGACCACATGCCCCTGCGGCGAGGCCAGGACGCCGAGGTCGCCGTCGGCGTTGACGGCGCCGGCCAGGTTGGCGGCGAAGGCTTCGGGGCTGTTGGCGGCGTGACCCGCCGCCGCGCCGCCCTCCAGCGGAAACCCGACGCCCTTGATGGTGACCGTTCCAGCGAGGCCCGCCAGATCGACCGGCCGATAGAGGTGAACCCATCCGTTGCCGGCCGC
The DNA here is from genome assembly GCF_040218065.1 of Marivibrio sp. Classification (NCBI taxonomy): domain Bacteria; kingdom Pseudomonadati; phylum Pseudomonadota; class Alphaproteobacteria; order Rhodospirillales; family Aestuariispiraceae; genus Marivibrio; species Marivibrio sp. Next base: position 15,219 of record NZ_JAVJQE010000016.1, read on the forward strand.
GCCGCCGAGCTTGTCGGGCGCCACATTCTCCAACGCCGCCGCGCCCAGCGCGCGGACCAGCACGTACAGCGCTCCGGATCGGAATTCGAGGAAAACGATCCGGTGGTCCGGGTTCCGCTCGCCGTCGTCCGCGTCGGCCCAGATGTCTTCGCCGAGCCCGCGGCTGGAGAGCTGGCCGGCGGGCACGCCGGCGTCGATCAGATAGCGCTCGACGGCCTCGGCTCGCGAGAGCGAGAGCGGATCGTTGCGCGACGGCTCGCCCGAGCGGTCGGCCGCGCCGCAGACCGTGACCTCCTCGCCCGTCTCCTTAAGCAAATCGGCCAGGATCTGCAGCATCCGGAAATTGCGGTAGCGGCCGACGTCGGCCTTCAATTCGGCCTTGTTGTGCTCGAAGGCGGCGGCCAGCAGATAGGGCGGCTGACCGGGAATGAGAACGCCGCTCTCGAAGCCCTCGGCGGCGTCGATCGCCTCGCTCAGCGCGACGGCGTGCGCCTCCTTGCTGGCGGAGCGCGGCACGGTGAGCGTAGTCTCGTCGTTCAGCACATATTCGACGGCGGCGCTCGGGCGACTCGAAATCCGGATGAAGCCGCGCGCATGGCCGGCGCCGACGAAGGAGACGGCGTTGGGCGAGACGACCACCTTCTCCGGGTCCGCATCCGTGGTCGGGTTGACGGGCGTGCGCTCGGCGGAGGGGATCACGGTGTCGACCGACCCGCCCTCGCGCAGCGCCTCGGCGAGGCTGTGGATGCGGCCCAGCGGGTCGTCGCCGGCGAGGTCGAAACTGCGGCCGTTAACCGACAACGCGCCGACGGTCGTCGCCTTAATCTCGACCTCGGCGCTGCGAGACCGGCTGGCGACCCGGGTTCCGCTCGCGCGCTCGGTTTCGGCCCGGTCGCGGCGCTCCTGGCTGGTCTCCCCGTCGCGAAAGCTCCCCTCGATGCCGAAATCCAAGCCGAACTCCTTGCCGACCTTGAGGCTGAGCTGCAATGAGCAGGACACGTCGGCGTGCTGGAAATGATAGAAGGCGGGCTGCAGGCCCATCTCCAGCAGCGTGCGTCCGCCCAAGCCCTCGATCGGGGCGATGAAGGCGTCCAGCTGCTCCACCGAATTCACGTCCAACGCGCGTTGCGCCTCCGCAACGCCGAGACCCAGCGTCGTCACGAATTCGGCGACGCTCGCGTCCATCAGAATCTCACCGGGCCTCAGCCCATCGTAATCATCCGCCATCGTCGCCTGCTCCTTATCCTATGGGGCTCGCCTATCGGCCCGACGGTAGAGGGGAGGATGCGGCCTCGCGCGCCGGCAAAGGCCGCGCCAGCGAGGCCTCGACGCGGTCCGCACGGACCACGAAGGCGTTGTGCCGGCGCTGGCTCTCGCGCACGCGGCCGGCGTCGACCGCATAGCCGCGCGCCAGCCAGCCGCGCAGCTCGACCGCCAGAGGCGGCGCCTCGGGACCAGCGCGATCGACCGCTTCCTCCAGACGCTTCCGCGCCTCCTCGGCGCGCCCGGCTTTCAGCAGCACCGCGCCGAGACGCGCCAGCATGGCGGCGTGATCGCGCTTGTGGATCGCCGCGTCGGCAGAGAGGCCCGCATAGTGGGCGCTCGCCTCTTCCAGGAAACGGATCACCGGCTCGTAGCTTTCCTGCGCCTCCAGCGCTTCCATCACGCATTCTGTGTAATGTCGGAAGAAGACGTCCGGCGCTTTTGACGAGACGGCGAGCCGGATCGCTTCCCGGTAATGCCGCAGGGCTTCCTCGTAGCGTCCGGCCAGCGCGTGCAGCTTGCCTTGCTCGGCGAGGCCGAGATGCAGGATGTGGGGGCTTGGCTCGCTGTCGCTCACGGCCCCGCCTCCTCGTATCGGACCGCGACGCCGGCTTCCTCCAACACCGCTCGGGCGAAGCGCGCCTCCAATTCGCTCAACGCCGGCGTGCGATATGGCGGGCGCGGATCACCGGTCTCCGCGGACAGCCCCAACCCCTTCAGCGCTCGCATGGCGCGGTCGGCGTCTTGCCCGGCGTCGATCCGCAAATGCAGGCGCTGAAAGGTGACGAGACGCGCCGCCGCCTCAAGGCCCGCCGCTCGGTATAAGGCCGCCTCCTCGGCCGCCTCCTCGGGACCCAGCCCTTCGACGAGCGTGATCGGCAGGGCCGCGAAGACGGTCTCCAAGATTTCCGCCGGAACGCCCGCGCGCTCGATCAGAAGCGTTCGCCCGGCCGCCGTCGCCGCCGGGGCGGTCAACACCAGATCGTACCGGGCGAACCGTCGGTCGAGAGCGCGAAGCTCAGCCCGTCGATGGCGTCGCCACAGCTGATCGGCGCGCGCGGCGTCAAGATCGGCCGCCAGCACCGGAAACGCCTCGGCGGGGGCCGCGCTGGCTCCCGCCTCTCGACGAACGGCCTCCCGGCGCGCCGCCGGCAAACCGTCGTCGATCAGGTCGTAACGCGCGTCAGACAGGGGCGCGGCGACGACCTCCGCCGGTTCTTCGGCGAGGCGCCGGGCCAGCGCGTCCGCCGTCGCCCGGCTGACCCGGCCCAGGACGAGCCCCGGCGGCGCCGTCAGCTGCGCCAACGCCTGGGCGTGGGAGGCGCCGATGAAACGGCCGACCAGCGCGGCGACGGACGGCAGCCGGCGCGCGTCGCGCATATGGATGGCGACGTCCATCAGCGCCTGGGCTTCGGGCCTGGGGCTATCGGCGTCGTCGATCCGAACCGACAACCCGATTTCAGCCAGAAGCGAGGCCATCCGTGTCGCGATGTCCGCGCTCAAGCCGTCCGCCAGGACCGCCGGCGCCCGGTAAAGCGCGGCCGCGACGCGCTCCGGCGCCACGCGCAAGCCGCGCGCGACGCTCGCGACCGCAACCGCGTCCGCGGTTCCAATCGAGTCGACGACCAGGCGCCGCGCGCCCTGATCCGCGCCCTGATCCGAGCCTTGGGCCGCGCCCGCTATCGGGCGCTCGCTGGTCTGTCCCGACGTGGTGTCCTGCAACATCGCCCCCTCCGGGCTTGACCCCGCACGCCCCGGCTTCTTGTCCGGCCGGCGCACCGCTTCAAGTATTCCTATGGTGGGGTATTTTGGTGTGCGCTCAAAATAATTTTATTTATCGTCTATTAATTTGGAATTGCTTTTATTTTTTCTATCAAAATCAATAAAATGCCGAATTATATATTTACAGACTCGCCGCAGGATCGGTCGGTCGCCCGACGATGTCGGCCTCCGCCCTGGATCGAGCGGATCATCGAACGCCGGATCGGAGACGTGAGCGGCGAAACATCGGGTCGAGCGTCCGGTCGGTCTTTGCAAACGCCGAGTCGACGTCGACGATGCGCCGTCGATCTTGCCGCGCTTGAACGCCTAACGGACGCCTCGCACCCATGAACCCGTAGGGCGCGGCGCGGTTCTTAACGACGCTTCTCTTCGATAAATAATTGTTTTCGCTTAAAAAATGGTGGGCCCGGCAGGACTCGAACCTGCAACCAAACCGTTATGAGCGGTCCGCTCTGACCAATTGAGCTACGGGCCCGCGGGCGCGGCGGGTAGGGTTGCATAGCAGGTTGTCGCGCGAGCGAAAAGACGCTGCAACAGCCGCCGCTTGGCGGCGCTGCGGACGGGTTCTATGCTGCGCCGCCATGGTTGAGAGCGCATCGCCCGAAACCCGATCCGTCGCCTGCGCCGGGGTCTCCTTTGACGTGAGCCTGCCGCGCAAGCTCGACCGCGACTATTGGGCGAAGGTCGAGGCGGGCCGCTGGGAGCCGGAAACCTTCCGCCTGTTCCGCGCGCTGCTGGACGCCCGCGCGCTGGGTCGCGCCACCCGCCTCGTCGACATCGGCGCCTGGATCGGTCCGACCGCCCTTTACGCCGCCGCGCTGGGCGCCGAGGTGACGGCGTTCGAGCCGGACCCGGCGGCGCTCTCGGTGCTGCGCGCCAACCTGGCCCTCAACCCCGCTCTGGCCGCCCGCGTGCGGGTCGAGCCGACAGCGCTGGACGCGACCGGCGGCGACGCCGACGGCTGCGTGACGCTGGCCAGCGAAGAGCCGGGCAACAGCATGTCGGGCCTGTTTCGCGACGCGCCGGAGCGAATCCGCGTCCCGGCCGCGACGCCGGGGGCGGCGGGGCTCGAGCGGCTGTTCGCGACTGCGGATCTGGTCAAGCTCGACATCGAAGGGGGCGAGTTCGCGCTGCTGCCGGCGTTGGCGGCGATTCTGGCGGCGCATCGGCCGGTCATGCATCTATCGCTCCACGCGCGGTTTCTGCCCGAGACGCGCTTCGCCCGCGGCGAGCGCCGCCGCCTACAGCAGGAGGCGCTTGCCGCTTTGCCGACCTATGCGCACGGCTATTGGGCGGAGAGAGGCGTCTGGCGGGCGCTCGACGATCCGCGCACGGATCTCGCGCGGCGCCTTGAGGGGGAGGCGGCCGGCGGGCGCGGCCTCGACGGTTCGATTGTGTTGAGCGACCGGACGATCCCGGAACTCACGGCCTGACCGACGCTCATCCGTCCAAGAGGGCGAGCAATCGCTCCAGCGGCGCCGGCGCGGCCGGCAGGCCGAGCGACAGCGCGAAATGCCCCTGGTCGCGCAGAAACCGGTTGCCGCGCGGGACGCCCCAGGCCTCGCAGCGCTCAACGCCGGTCTTGTAGGGCACGACCTGATCCTCCCGCCCCAAGGCGACCAGAATGCGCGCCGGGTCCAGCGCCGGGGGCGCGTCGCCGGGCGGCTCGAAGATCGGGCGCAGGTCGGCGATGCGCTCCTGCGTCCAGCCGTGATCGGCAAGCGCGTCGGTCGCGCCGATCCCCTGCGTCAGCGCGCCCTTGAAGACGGTCTTCTCGACGCTGGAGGTGGGCGAGACGAGAAGCGCCGCGTCTGGGCGCGCCGCCTCCGGCCATGATCCGGCGTGCGCCAGCGCCAACTGGCCGGTCAACGCCCCAAGACTGATCCCGAGCAGGCCGACCGACACCTCCCAACGCTGGCGCGCCCACGCGATCAGCCGGGCCAGTTCCGGGACATGATGGCGGAAGTAGCCGACCAACCCGGCCGGCCCGCGCGCCACCATCACCTCGCCGCCGTAGCGTCCGCCGTGGCGGCCGTGCGGGCGCCGCCGTCCGTGCCAGGGTCCCTCCGGTAGCAGCACCGCGCAGCCGGAGTCCAGAAGCCATTGGGTCAGCGTCGAGTAACCGCCCCAGTAATCCTCCTCCATACAAACGCCATGGGCGATCACGATCACCGCCCGCGGCGCTCGCCCCGCGGGGCTGAGCGCCACCGCGCGGGTCGGCCCGGGCGACAGGTCCGTCGCCTCCGCCGGCCCGTCGGCGCGCAGATAGCGCCGCTCGACCCGGTCGCCGGGAACCGCGTGAGAAAGCCGCAGGCGCGGCGCGTCTTGTGGAATCCTAAAGGCGTTCAGCGGATCGGCGAGGCGCGCCGCCTCCGCGGCGGCGACGGCCTCCGGCGGCTCGACCGCAAAGCGCACGGCCGGAAAGCGCGCGCGCATCTGCTGCACGCCGAAGAGCGTGCGCAGGCCCATATACTGCACGGCGCGGCGGTCGCGCTCGCGGGCGAGCTCGCGCAGGCGGGCGGACTCAGGCGCGGTGCGGTGGAACAGGGCGGTCTCGAAGGCCGCTTCGGCCTCCAGATAGGCGCGCCGTCCCCGCGCGAAGAGCGCCAGCGTCGCGCGGCTCGGCGCGTCCTCGCGAGCGCCGCCGCCGACCGCGGCGAGGAAGGCGGCGCGCGCGTCGCGCCCCTCTTCGTCGGCCGCGGCGGCGGCGTCTGCGGCGGCCCAGGCGCGGCTCAACGGGAAGATCAGGGAGGTCACCAGCGGCAACGACACCCGGTCGTACCAGGGCCGCCAGAGAAGCCGGCCTAGCGGCCCGCCGCGCAGGAAGGCGGCGAGGTCGTCACGCATTGTCGCGAAGAGCCTCGGGCCGGCTCAATAGTCGAGGAAGCTGCGCAGCTTCCGCGAGCGGCTGGGGTGCTTCAGCTTGCGCAAGGCCTTGGCCTCGATCTGGCGGATGCGCTCGCGCGTCACGGAGAACTGCTGACCGACCTCCTCAAGGGTGTGGTCGGTGTTCATGCCGATGCCGAAGCGCATGCGCAGCACGCGCTCCTCGCGCGGGGTCAGCGAGGCGAGGACGCGCGTCGTCGTCTCGCGCAGGTTCGACTGGATCGCGGCGTCTGAGGGCAGCAGCGCCTGCTTGTCCTCGATGAAGTCGCCGAGATGGCTGTCCTCCTCGTCGCCGATCGGCGTCTCGAGCGAGATCGGCTCCTTGGCGATCTTCAGGACCTTGCGGACCTTCTCCAGCGGCATCTGCAGCTTTTCGGCCAGCTCCTCCGGGGTCGGCTCGCGGCCGATCTCGTGCAGCATCTGGCGCGAGGTGCGCACGATCTTGTTGATCGTCTCGATCATGTGCACCGGGATGCGGATGGTGCGGGCCTGGTCGGCGATCGAGCGGGTGATCGCCTGCCGGATCCACCAGGTGGCATAGGTGGAGAACTTGTAGCCGCGCCGGTACTCGAACTTGTCGACCGCCTTCATCAGGCCGATATTGCCTTCCTGGATCAGGTCGAGGAACTGCAACCCGCGGTTCGTGTATTTCTTGGCGATGGAAATGACGAGGCGCAGGTTGGCCTCCACCATCTCCTTCTTGGCGATGCGCGCCTCGCGCTCGCCCTTCTGCACCATCGAGACGATGCGGCGGAACTCGGCCGTCTCCAGGCCGGTCTCCGAGGCAAGGCTCTGGATCTCCAGGCGCAGCTCGCGGATCGTCTCCTTCTCGGAGGCGACGAAGTTCTTCCAGCCCTTGGAGGCGAGATTGGCGACCTTGCGGATCCAGTTCGGATCGAGCTCGTTGCCCTGGTACTGCTTGAGGAAGTCGCCGCGATCGACGCCATGGCTGTCGGCAAGGCGCAGCAGGCGCCCCTCGTAGCCCATCAGCCGCTTGTTGATGTCGTAGAGCTGCGCCACCAGCGCGTCGATGCGCTGCTGGTTGAGCGACAGGCTCTTGACGTCGACGACGATGTCTTCCTTGAGCTTCTTGTAGCGACGCTCCTGGGACGGCGACAGGGTCTTGTTGGCGAGCTTGTTCTCGACCAGCTGGTCCTGCAGGCGGCGCAGCTTCTTGTAGTCGTCGGCGATGCGGTCGAAGGTCTCCAGAACCTTCGGCTTCAGCTCGGACTCCATCGCCGAGAGCGAGATGTTCGCCTCGAACTCGTCGTCGTCGTCACCCTCGCCCTCGCCTTCGGTCTGGCTCTCGCCCTCGGCGCCGTCCTCGCCCTTGGCGCTGCTTTCGCCCTCGCCATCCTTGGCGGCCGGACGCTCGCCGTTGCCCTCGCCCGATGCGGCGGCGGTGCTGTCCTCGTCGCCGTCCTCGCTCTCCTCCTCGGCGCCTTCCGGCTTGAAGTCGGGACCCGAATAGGTCGCCTCGAGATCGATGATGTCGCGCAGGAGGACCTTGCCCTCGTTCAGTTCGTCCCGCCAGATGATGATCGCCTGGAAGGTCAGCGGGCTCTCGCAGAGGCCCGCAATCATCGCCTCGCGGCCGGCCTCGATGCGCTTGGCGATGGCGATCTCGCCCTCGCGCGACAGCAATTCGACCGAGCCCATCTCGCGCAGATACATGCGCACCGGATCGTCGGTGCGGTCGGTCGGCTCCTTCTTGGTCGTCGTGGCGCGACCGCGGTGCCGGCCTGTTCGGTGAGTTCGGTCGATTCCTCCTCGCCGCCGGCATTGGCGCGTTCGCCCTCGCCG
>NZ_JAVJQE010000002.1:0-92985 GCF_040218065.1 Marivibrio sp.
CCAGCGATTCCAGCGCTTCGCGCAGCGAACCGCAGACGGTCGGGATGTCCTGCAATTCCTCCGGCGGCAGGTCGTACAGATCCTTGTCCATGGCTTCGCCCGGATGGATCTTGTTCTGGATGCCGTCGAGGCCGGCCATCAGCAGCGCGGTGTAGGCGAGGTACGGGTTCGCCGTCGGATCCGGGAACCGCGCCTCAAGCCGCTTGCCCTTCGGGCTCGCGACATAGGGAATGCGGATCGAGGCCGAGCGGTTGCGCGCCGAATAGGCGAGCAGGACCGGGGCTTCGAAGCCCGGGATCAGGCGCTTGTAGCTCTTGGTCGACGGGTTGGTGAAGGCGTTCAGCGCCTTGGCGTGCTTGATGATGCCCCCGATGTAGAACAGGCAGGTCTCCGACAGGTCGGCGTAGCCCGAGCCTGCGAAGGTGTTCTTGCCGTCCTTCCAGATGGACTGGTGGACGTGCATGCCCGAGCCGTTGTCGCCGACGACCGGCTTCGGCATGAAGGTCGCGGTCTTGCCGTAGGCGTGGGCGACCTGATGCACCACGTATTTGTAGATCTGCATCTGGTCGGCGCAGCGCACCAGCGTGTTGAACTTGATGCCCAGCTCATGCTGCGCCGGCGCGACCTCGTGGTGATGCTTTTCCATCTCGAGGCCCATCTCGATCATGGTCGAGACCATCTCGGCGCGCATGTCTTGGCCCGAGTCGACCGGCGGGACGGGGAAATAACCGCCCTTGATCGCCGGACGGTGACCCATGTTGCCTTCCTCGAAGTCGGAGGCGGAATTGTAGGGGCCTTCCTCGCTGTCGATCTTGTAAGCCATGAAGTTCATCTCAGTCGACCACTTGACGTCGTCGAACACGAAGAACTCGGCTTCCGGGCCGAAGAAGGCGGTGTCGCCGATGCCGGCGCTGGCCATGTAGGCCAAGGCCTTCTTGGCGGTCGAGCGCGGATCGCGATCGTAGGGCTGGCCGGTCGACGGCTCCAGAATGTCGCAGAACAGCACCAGCAACGGCTGGGCGGCGAACGGATCCATTACGGCCGTCTCCGGATCCGGCATCAGGATCATGTCCGACTCGTTGATCGCCTTCCAGCCGGCGATCGAGGAGCCGTCGAACATGATGCCGTCCTTGAAGACGTCCTCGTCGATGGTGGAGACGTGCTGTGCGGTGTGCTGCCACTTGCCGCGCGGGTCGGTGAAGCGGAAATCGACGTACTGGACGTCGTTTTCCTTGATCATTTCCATGACTTTGTTGATCGCGTCGGACATTGTCCTGTTCCCTCTCGCGTTTACCGTCTTGATTGTGACGCCGCCTGCAGGCGGCCTCGGTCCGTTAGATCGCCTCCGAGCCGGTCTCGCCGGTGCGGATGCGGATCACTTCCTCGATGCTGGAGACGAAGATCTTGCCGTCCCCGATGCGGCCGGTCTTGGCTGCGTTCTGGATCGCCTCGACCGCCCGTTCGGCGAGCCCGTCCTCGACGACGATCTCCAGCTTAACTTTCGGCAGGAAATCGACGACGTATTCGGCCCCGCGGTAGAGTTCCGTGTGGCCCTTCTGGCGGCCGAAGCCTTTCGCTTCGGTGACGGTGATTCCTTGGATGCCCACCTCGTGGAGCGCTTCCTTCACCTCATCCAGCTTGAAGGGCTTGATGATGGCTTCGATCTTCTTCATCGGATCACTGATCTCCTCAAACTTGAAACGCCCGCCGGGGTCCGGCTCTCGTGATCGACGTCGGCCGATCGACCTCGGCGGCGGCGGACCGACCGTCGCGACGCGCGCCCCAAACGGGGGCGGGGCGCCGCGCCGAGGCGCAACCGTCCGCCCCTGCCTTAGCAGGGGGCGTGCCACAGAAAGCAACCTTAAAAAAGGAAAGAAAAACAGAGGGATACCTTGGCGCCGGGGGAAGGCGGCGGGATTTTTGGCGCCCGAAATCAAGGCATTTGATTAATTTTTAGGCAAAGCGCGGGCGGCGGTTTGCCAGGGCGCCCGCGGGACGGTACCCTTGAGTGCGTTGATCTGTAGACGCTCGCCCCGTGCGTTCGTTCGTGCGCCCTTCCGCGTGAGGAGTTCGTCATGTCCAAAGCCGCGATCGATCCCTGGCTTGAGAAGGTATACCGCGCCGACGGCGAAGCTGCGCTCCGCGCGCATTACGACGCCTGGGCGCTCGACTACGAGCGCGACCTGATGGCCGCCGGCTATCGCTATCCGCCGGTCGGCGCGGCGCTGGTGGCACGGCGTGCGGCGTCGGACGCGCTGATCCTCGACGGCGGCTGCGGGACCGGATTGATGGGCGAGGCGCTGGCGGCGGTCGGGTATCGGCGGCTGATCGGGCTCGATCTGTCGGACGGGATGCTGGACGTCGCGCGTGCGAAAGGCTGCTATGAGCGGCTGATCAAGGGCGCGCTCGGCGCGCGCATCGACGGGGTCGAGGACGCGAGCCTCGACGCCTGCATCAGTTTCGGCACGCTCACCCCCGGACACGCGCCGCCTGAGTCGCTGACCGGCATGGTGCGGGCGGTGAAGCCTGGCGGCTTTATGATTTTTTCCGTCAGCCGCCCGGCCTGGGAAGAGGGCGGCTTCGGCGCGCTCGCCGACGATCTGGAGGCCGCCGGACGCTGGCGATGCGTCGAGCGTTCGACGGAGATCCGCGCGATGCCCTATTCCGAAAGCGAGGGCGATTTGACGGCGCGCATCCACGTCTACCGCGCGGCCGAACGGTGAGGCGCGCGTACGCCGCGCTCTTCGCGGTCGCGTTGGCGAACGCGGCGGGCTCGGCGCCGGCCGCGGCCGAACCGCTCCCCACGGCGGACGCCTATCGTCAGATCGACTTCGCAGACGGGCGCGGGCGGTTGACCGCGCGCTACGCGCCGGTCGAGCCGCCGCCGGCCGACAGCCGCGAGATCAAGGTGCTGCAGACCCCGACCGGCGTCGGCGCGGGGACTGCGGGGGCGCGGCTTCTGAGCGAGGCGGCCGAAGGATTCCGCCGCCGCGCCGAACAGGATTGCCATGACGCGCAGGCCCGAACGCTGGAGGCGTCGTCGCCGAGCGGCGACGCCGCGACGGCGGTCGAGATCGTCTGCGAAGGCTTCGACCCGGTCTCCAGCGACGGGCGCGAGAGTCCTGAGAACAGCTATCTCTACGCGCGTTTCGAACTGCTGCGCGACACGTTGGTCGTGATGACCTATCAATGGCGCAGCCGGGCCGCGCCGGCGCAAGCGGTCGTCGCGTCCGACCTGTTGACGCGGGAGGTCAAGCCGACGCTGGCGCGCCTTCGTTTGAAACTGGCCGCCCGCCTGGCCGATTAACGGGAGAACCGCTGATGCATGGCGGAGGTCAGCGCACGCGCGCCTCGTCCGGCGACGGCAAGCGGCCCGGCGATCCGGAGGCGATGGGCGACGCCAAGCTGCTTTGGGCGGTCGCCGCCAACATGGCGTTGACGGCGGGGCAGGTCGCGGGGGGATTGATCTCGGGCAGCCTGGCGCTGGTCGCGGACGCGCTGCACAATTTCTCCGACGCCGCCTCGCTGCTGCTGGCGCTGGTGGCGCGCAAGATCGGGCGCAAGCCGGCCGACGCGGGCCACAGCTTCGGCTATCGCCGGGCGGAGCTGATCGCAGCCCTGATCAATCTGACGGTCCTGGTCGTCCTGGGGTTGTTCTTGATCTATGAGGCCGCCTGGCGGCTGGTGGAGCCGGAGCCGATCCAGGGCTGGATCGTCGTGATCGTGGCCGGTTTCGCCCTGGCGGTCGACGTGGCGACCGCGGTGCTGACCTTTGCGATGGCGCAACGCTCGATCAACGTGAAGGCGGCCTTCATCCACAATCTGGCCGACGCCGGCGCCTCGTTGGCGGTCATTGTCGGCGGCACGCTGATCCTGCTCTACGACTGGGTCTGGGTCGACGCGCTGCTGACCCTGGCGATCGCGCTCTACGTGCTGTGGCAGGGGCTCGCGATGATGCCGCAAACCATTCACATCCTGATGGAAGGCGCACCCGAGGCGATCCAGCGGCCGGAGGTGGTTGACGCCATGCGCTCTGTCGAGGGGGTCGAGGGCGTCCACCACGTCCATATCTGGCGCCTCGACGAAGGCCGTACGGCGCTCGAGGCGCACGTCGTGATCGCCGATCAGGCCGTTCAGGCCGGGGATCTGGCGCGCTTGGAGACGATCAAGGCTGAACTCAAAGCGCTGCTGTCGGAGCGCTTCGAGATCGCCCACTCCACCCTCGAGTTCGAGCGCGACGGCGCAGGCTGTGCGGGCGAGACGCCCCGACGGCTCAGCTGAGCAAGGCCGCCATCCGGTCCATCGCCTCCTCGATATTCTGCGTCGAATTGGCGTAAGAGATCCGCAGATAGCCCTCGCCGAACAGGCCGAAGCTGGGGCCTGCGATCGCCGCGACGCCCGCCTCCTCCAGCAGGCGGTCCTGCAGCCCGCGCGACTCCAAGCCTGTCCCCTCGATGTTCGGGAAGGCGTAGAAGGCGCCGCCCGGCTCGACGCAGCGCACGCCGGGCAGGGCGTTCAGCCGGTCGACCGTGACGCGGCGCCGCTCGTCGAAGGCTTGCACCATCGCCTCCGCGGCGTCCTGCGGCCCTTCCAGGGCGGCGATGCCGGCGTACTGCGTCGGCGCGTTGACGCAGGAATGATCGTTGACGCACAGCCGCACTGCGCGCTCCACCAGCGCTTCCGGCCAGACCGCATAGCCCAAGCGCCAGCCCGTCATCGCGTAGCGTTTCGACCAGCCGTCCAGCATGATCGCCTGACCGGCGAGCTCCGGATACTGCAGGATCGAGCGATGCTCGCGACCGTCATACAGCATGGTGGAATAGATCTCGTCCGACAGGACGGCGACGTCCGGACGCTCCGCCAGCGCCTCGGCCAGCTTGTCCATCTCCTCGGGCGGCGTGACGCCGCCGGTCGGATTAGCGGGAGAATTCACGATGACGAGGCGCGTGCGTTCCGTCATGCGCTCGATCACATCGGACGCGGAGAAGGCGAAGGCGTTCTCTTCGCGCAGCGGAATGGGCACGGCCTTCGCGCCCGTGAACTCGATCGCCGAGCGATAGATTGGAAAGCCGGGATCGGGATAGAGGATCTCCGCCCCCGGCTCGCCGAACATCAGCATGGCGAAGAACATGGTCGGCTTGCCGCCGGGGACGACGACGACGCGCCCCGGGTCGACCTCGACGCCGTGGCGGGCGTGCAGGTCGGCCGCGACCGCCTCGCGCAGCGCCGGGACGCCTTGCGCCGGCGTGTAGCCGTGATGTCCGTCGCGCAGCGCCTTAACCGCCGCCTCCACCACATGATCGGGCGTGGGAAAATCGGGTTGTCCGATGCCCAGATTGATCACCGGCGACCGGCCGTCGGCGCGTCTGGCCGCATCCAGCCGCGCCGCGCGGGCCAGCACGTCGAAAGCGGTCTCGGTCCCCAGATTGGCTAGGTTGGCGGCGGTTTTCAGCATCGCTAGGCGCTCCCAAATACTATCCGCATAGGCTTTAAGCGCGCGCTCGTCCTTACGCAAGCGCGCGTCACTTCGGGCTTTCTAAGCGGGTCGGCTGTTTGCATGATGCGAACCCGCTGGGACAGAAAGAACAGGATTGAGCCGTTGAAAACCGTTTACACCGACCGTCACCGTCTGCGGAACGCGAAGACCGAACTCTATGGCGGGGCCATCGTGCCGCCGTTCGAATGTGCGGAGCGTCTGGACTTCATCACGCAGCGCCTGAAAGAGGTCGATCTCGGCCCGATCGTCGAGCCGCAGAGTTTCGGCCTCGACCCGGTGCGCCGCATCCACGACGCGGACTATCTCGACTTCCTGTCGATCTGCTGGGACGAGTGGAAAGCGGCCGGCTTCGAGGGCGAGGCGATCGCCGCCAACTGGCCCGCGCGTCGGATGAGCAGCCGGCGACCAAAACATATCGACGGGCTGATCGGCTACCACGCGCTCGCCTCCGAGACCTCGATTTGCCCGGGAACGTGGGAGGCCGCGCAGGCCAGCGCCGACGTCGCGCTCACCGCGCGCAAGCTGATCGCGGAGGGCGAGCGGGCGGCCTTCGCGCTCTGCCGCCCGCCGGGCCACCATGCGACCGGCGACATGTTCGGCGGGTATTGCTTCTTGAACAACGCCGCCATCGCGGCGCAGGCGTTTCTCGACGACGGCGCGAAGAAAGTCGCGATCCTCGACGTCGACTTCCATCACGGCAACGGGACGCAGGACATCTTCTACGGCCGCGACGACGTGCTGTTCGCCTCGCTCCACGGCGAGCCGGAGACCGCCTTCCCCTATTTCCTCGGCTACGCCGACGAGACGGGCGAGGGGGCCGGCCGCGGCTTCACGCTCAACTACCCGATGCCGGAAGGTACGCCTTTCGACAAATGGGCCGAGGCGCTCGACGACGCGCTGGCCAAGATCCGCGGCTATCAGCCGACCGCTCTCGTGGTCTCGCTCGGCGTGGACACGTTCGAGGAGGATCCGATCAGCTATTTCAAGCTGAAGAGCGACGATTACACGACCTACGGCCGGATGATCGGCAAGACGGGTCTGCCGACCCTCTTCGTCATGGAGGGCGGCTATGCGGTCGAGCAGGTCGGAATCAATACGGTCAACGTGCTTCAGGGCTTCGAGGATGCGGCCCCGGCGCTGAACTGACAGGCCAGGGCATGCGCATCATCTATTCCGACGCTCACGAACGCCATGTCCCGAAGCTCGATCTGGTCAACGGCGAGCTGGGCGCGCCGGCCGAAGGGCCGTTCCGCGCCCAGGCCGTGCTCGACGGGGTGCGCGAGGCCGGGGTCGGCCGCATCGAAGCCCCGCAGGATTGGGGCCGCGAGTATCTGAGCCGGATCCACACGGCCGCCTATGTCGACTTTCTTGAGAGCGCCTGGGACGAATGGGCGGCGGCCTACGGCGCGGACGCCGCAGACGCGCTGCCGCTCGCGCGCGTGCAACACGACATGCGCCGCGACCGGATTCCGCGCTCGATCGACGGCAAGCTCAGCTACTTCAGCTACGATATCGGCAGCCCGATCGGACCGGGAACCTGGGCGGCCGCGCTGAAAAGCGCGCATTGCGCGACCACGGCCGCCGACATCGTCGCGGGCGGAGAGCGCGCGGCCTTCTCGCTCGGCCGGCCGGGCGGGCACCACGCGGGGGTCGATTACTACGCCGGCTATTGCTACCTCGCGATCGAGGCGCTGGCGGCGCAGCATCTCCTCGACCGCGGCGCGAAGAAGGTCGCGATCCTCGACGTCGACTACCATCACGGCAACGGGCCGCAATCGATCTTTTATCGGCGCGGGGACGTCTTTTACGGTTCGATCCACGGCGATCCTTCGGACGAATACCCCTTTTTCACCGGCTACGCCGACGAGACGGGCGAGGGGGAAGGCGAGGGCGCGACCCTCAACATCCCGCTGCCCTTCGGGACCGGCTGGCGCGCCTACGAGCCGGCCTTGGCCCATCTGACCGAGGCGACGCGCCGCTTCGGCGCCGACGCCCTGGTGATCGCCATGGGCGTCGACACCCACAAGGACGACCCGATCAGCCGGTTCCGGCTGGAGGTAGACCACTATCCGCGGATCGGCGCGGCGATCGCGAGCTTGCGTCTGCCGACCGTCTGGATCAACGGCGGCGGCTACGACGCGGCCGCGCTGAAAGCCGGCGTCCCGGCGATGTTGGCGGGGTTCGAGGGGGCGTGATCCCGCCTCACACCGCCGCGGCGCGGCGCTTCTTCGGATCGTAGAAGGGCTTCTCCACCACTTGGGCGGCGGCCCAGCCGTCCGGCGTCTCGACCGCCAGGGTCGCGCCGAGGCGGGCGTGCTCGACGCCCACGAGGGCGAGTGCGATGTTCTGCTCCAGGCGCGGGGAGTAGACGGCGGACGTCGCCTTGCCGACCGTCTCGCCGTCGCGGCTGATCGGCCAGAAGCTGGTGTTCGGCGCGGCCAGCGGCGGCGCGTCGATGCGCAAGCCGGCCTGCTTGCGCGTGACGCCCTCGGCGCGGATGCGTTTCAGCGCCTCCTTGCCCATGAACTCGATCGGCGCGTCGAGCGCGACCAGTCGGTCCATTCCCAGTTCGAACGGGTTCGTATCGCTATCGGCGTCGGCGTGATAAGACAACATCGCCCCTTCAATCCGTCGGATCGCCGAGGTGTGGCCGGGCTTCAAGCCCAAGGGCGCCCCGGCGGCCATAATCCGCTCCCAAAGCTCGTCGCCGTAGGCCGCGTCGCGCAGATAAAGCTCGTAGCCCAATTCGCTCGACCAGCCGGTGCGGGAGACGACGAGGGGGATGTCGTCCAGCATCACCTCGCGCAACCGAAAGTAGCGCAAGTCGCCGATCCCCTCGCCGAAAAGGGTCTTCATGATTTCGCCCGACATCGGGCCCTGCAGTTGCAGCGGCGAGACGTCCGGCTCGCGGATCGTCACATCCAGCCCCGAATTGACCGCGAGGCCTTGCGCCCACAACAGAACGTCGCTGTCCGAGAGCGAGAACCAGAAATGGTTTTCGCCGAGCCGCAGCGCGATCGGGTCGTTCAGCACCCCGCCGTCGGCGTTGGTGATCAGCGTGTATTTGCACTGGCCGACCTCCATCTCGCGCAGATCGCGCGGGGTCAGCAGCTGGGCGAAGGCGGCGGCGTCCGGGCCGGTGATTTCGACCTGCCGTTCGGCGGCGACGTCGCACAGGATGGCGGTGCGGATCAGGGTCCAGAAATTCTCCACCGGATCGCCGAAGTCGCGCGGGATGTACATGTGATTGTAAACGGAAAATCCCTGCGCGCCCCAGCGCAGCGTCGCGTCGAAATAGGGGGATTTGCGGATCTGAGGTCCGAAGCCGAACTGCTTGATCTCCGTCATGGCGCGTCCTCCGGTCTGGGCGTTGTTTTGGCCTCCCCAGTGTATTTAGGAACCCGGAAGAGTTTCAGGTGCGACTCGTGCGACGGATTTTTTGTGACATACGACGAAAGGGTAAGAAATCCGGCCGTCTGCGACGGAATCGAGGCGGCGGGCCTGCCGGCGCGTCCTATAGCCGGTCCTCCATCCCCAAGGCGCGCGCGACCTCCAGGATCAGCTTGGCGCGCACGGCCTCCGCGAAGGTGCGGTTCTCGTCGGCGGTCATGACGAAGGCGCCCATGCCGCCGATCACGTCGCGCTCGTAGTGCGCGACCAGTTGCTCGGGACTGCGACCGGGCAGGCTGCCCTCGCGGTGCAGGACCAGCAACGCGTTGATGGTGAAGCCCTTCGCGACCGCATCGTCGCGCGCCGCCGTGATCGAGCGGCCGCCGATGTTCGGGCCGTCGGCCGAGACGTCGATGATCTTCCGCAGGCCGCGATAGCGGTTGGTCTCCACGAGATTGACCGAATAGTCGATGGCGTTGGAGATCGAGTTCCAGCCCGTGGCCTGTCGCGGCGCGGCGCGCAGCTCTGCGCCGAAGGCGGCGGCGCTTTCCGGGCCGTCGATCACCGTCCAGTCGACGATCGTGTGCTGCGAAAAGGGGCCGCCCCATTCGACGTAGGCGACGGCGATGCGGCCGGTCAGCCCGCCCTGGATGAACTTCATGATCTCCGGATCGGCGATCGCGTCGGCGTAGCCGTCGCGTTGCAGGGCGAGTTCCTGATTGTCGATCGAGCCGGAGCCGTCGGCGGCGAGCACCAGCTCCAGATCGACGTCGATCTGCTGAGCCGGGGCCGGGGCCGCGGCGGCGAGGAGGAGCGCGCACGCGGCGGCGAGGAGGAACGCGGGACGGACCATGATCGCTCTCCCGTTGCTGGCGACGGCAATGATATAGCGCGCCCGGATTGGCGGGCGAGGGGCGAGACATCGCGGGTCGGCGGTGCTAGCGTCCGGCGAGTTTGCGACAAACACATGACGGGAGGAATGCGGGCATGGCCGAGACGGTGACCCTGAGCCTGGAAGAGGGATTTGAATTGGCGGTGAACGCCTTTCTAGCCAACGGCTGCGACCGCCGGAACGCGGAGGCGGTCGCGCGCAACATGATGCAGGCGGAAGGGGATCGCTGCGCCTCGCACGGCTTGTTCCGGTGTCCCGGCTATCTGTCCTCGCTGAAAAGCGGCAAGATCAACGGCAAGGCGGATCCCAAGGTGATCGACCTCGCGCCCGGCGCGGTGAAAGTCGACGGCGACGGCTGCATGGCGCCGGTCGCGCTTGAGGTCGGCCGACAGCCGCTGATCGACAAGGCCAAGGCGAACGGGATCGCGGCGCTGGCGCTGACGCGCGTGCATCACTTCTCCGCCCTTTGGGTCGAGGTGGAGGCGCTGTGCGAGGCGGGCCTCGCCGGCTTCGCCTTCACCGCCTTCAAGCCGGTCGTGACGCCCGGGGGCGGCACGCAGGCGCTTTACGGCACCAACCCGATGGCCTTCGGCTGGCCGCGGCCCGGCAAGGATCCGGTGATCTTCGATCAGGCCTCCTCCGCCAAGGCGCGCGGCGAGATCCAGATCGCCGCGCGGGACGGCCATGAGGTCCCGCCGGGGACCGGCATCGGCCCGGACGGCAAGGAGACCACGGACCCGAACGAAATCCTGAAAGGCGCGCAGCTCCCCTTTGGCGGCTACAAAGGCGCGAACATCGCGATGATGGTGGAACTGCTGGTCGCCGGCCTGATCGGCGAGTGGTTCAGCTACGAGGCGGCCGAGGGCGATACGAACGACGGCGGCCCGCCGCGCGGCGGCGAATTCATGATGGCGATCGACCCGTCGAGATTCGGCGACGCGGACGGCTGGGCGCAGCACAGCGAGGCCTTCTTCGAGAAGTTCCAGTCGATCCCCGGGACGCGCCTGCCCTCAGCGCGGCGCTACAAGAACCGGCAGGAGACGCCGGAGACGGGCGTCGTCATTCCGAAGGCGCTCTACGACCAGATCGTCGAGTTGACGGGATGAGGGCTTTGGCGCCGCCGCGCTGAGAGGAGGCCGCCGCTCACCCCTCGGTCGGCCGGCAGACCGCGATCGGCTCGGCCACGCCCGGGACCTCGAAGGCGCCGAGCCGCTCCCATCGGGCGCTCGCGGGCAGCTGTGCGGCAAAGCCTTCCGACATGAGGATCGGCGTCTCGAGCCGCTTGGTCAGGGTCTCGATCCGGGCCGTGCGATTGACCGCAGGACCCATCACGGTGAAATCCAGCCGATCGGCTGCTCCGACATTGCCGTAGACCACGGAGCCCTCATGCAAACCGATTCCGAAACGGATCGCGGGCAGCTTTTGCCGCTTGAGCCGCGCGTTGAGCGCCGGCAGCCGATCGATCGCATCCCGGGCGGCCGCCAAAGCGTCGGCGCAGGCCGCCGCCGCCGCGCGTCCGTCGTCGGTCGCAAAGACGATCAGCATGGCGTCGCCGATGAACCGCAGCACCTCGCCCCCGTAGACGCTGACGGATTCGTGCACATGCTCGAAATAGGCGTTCATCAGGCCCAGCATGGCCTGTTCCTCCACCGTCTCGGTCATGGCGGTGAAGTCGCGCAGGTCGCAGTACCACAGCGCCGCCTCAATCCGCTGCCCCTCGCCGCGGCGGATCTCGCCCGCCAGCACCCGCGCCCCGGTGCGCTTGCCGAGATAGGTGTCGAGAACGGTGAGCGAGAGCTGATGCTGCGCCAGCGACTCCACCACCGGCAGCAGCAGGCGCGCCAACAGCTGGAACTTCGCGATGTCGGCGTCCGTGAAGCCCTCCGGCCGGTCCGTGGCGATGAAGAAGAAGTCCTTGCGGCCCGCGAACGTCTCCATCGGCAGGCCGATATAGTCGGTGGCGCCAGCGTCGCGCACGCTGAACAGCACCGAATGGTCGCGCGCCGGATCCAGTCGATCGAGCCGATAGCGCACGCCGCGGCCGGCGTCGCGCATCTTTTGCGCCGGGCTGCCGATGAAGTCCGGGCTCTGATAGAGCCCGTGGCCGACATTGAGGGCCTCGGCCCTCGCCTGACCGCGCATCCACAGATAGGAATAGGCGGCCTGCTGCGGATGGATCGCCCAGAGGCCGAGCCGCAGGCGCATGACCGGCGCGCCGGCCTGGATCAACGCGCGGCCCAACCCGGCCAGCAGACCGCCGATGTCGGCGGTGCGGCACCCCGGTCCGAACAGCCAATCGATCACCGGCGTCATCGACCATCCCTCCGCCGAGAGGGCGGCGATGCACGCGCCGGACGGACGCTCTGCGTCTTCCGGCAAAAGCGACAGCGCCTCCGGCGCGGGGTTCTCGATCTCGTCAGGCATGGGCGGCGCTTTCGATGGGGCGGGACAAGCCTCTCGGTCAGGCTAGCACGGATCAGCCCGCGCGGCCCAGGCTCGCCCTGTCGATCGCGCCCGCCTTCACGACCGCATAAACGGCCCGCCCGGGCGCAAGGCCCATGCGGTCTGCGCTGAGCCGTGTGACCCGCGACCAGATCGGCGCGCCGGCGTCGACCAGCACGTCGACGAAGGGGCCCTCGGCGGGCGCGAGTTCGCGCACCGCGCCGGCCAAGACATTCAGGGTGCTCGCCCCCTCCGGCCGGGTCAGCGAAAGCGTCACGTCGCGCGCGCGCAGCCGGATGCGCAAGGCCGCGCCGACGGGCAGCTTCAGCCGCGGCACCTGCAGCTTGGCCTCGGGCGTGATCAAGAGGGTCGTCAGTTCGTACGCCTCGTCGTGCCCTTCAACGCGCACCGGCACGACGGCGCCGGCCTCGTAGCGGCCTGTCAGCGGGCGCAGGTCTAGGCGCGTCGTCACATCTTCGATCGGCCCGACCGCCGCGACCCGCCCGCCGTCCAGCAGAACCATCTGGTCCGCAAGTCGGATAACCTCTTCCATCGCATGGCTCACATAGACGATGGGGACGCCGCTCTCTTCCTTGAGGCGCTCCAAGAACGGCAGGATCTCGTTCTTGCGCGGTCCGTCCAAGGACGCCAGCGGCTCGTCCATCAGCAGGATGGCCGGGTCGGCCAGCAGCGCCCGTCCGATCGCCACCCGCTGCACCTCGCCGCCGGACAACGCGCCCGGCCGACGCTCCAACAGCGGATCAAGGTCCAGCAGCCGACACACCGTCTCCAACTTCAACGCGCCGCGCCGCCGGCCGGCCCAGCGCCCGTAAAGCAGGTTGCGCCTCACGGTCAGATGCGGGAACAGCCGGGCGTCCTGGAACACGTAGCCGACGCGCCGCGCCTCCGCCGGCAGGTCGATGCGCGCCTGCGAATCGAACAGCACCCGGCCCTGGACGGCGATGCGGCCGCGGTCGGGGCGGAGCAGGCCGGCGATCATCTCCACGAGGCTGGTCTTCCCCGCGCCCGAGCGGCCGAACAGCGCCGTCACCCCGTCGCCCGCCTGAAAGTCGGCGGCGATGGTTATGCGCTCGCTCAGACGCTTTTCGACGGCGATATGGAGGGCGGGGGCGGGCGCGTTCATGCGTCGAAACCTTTGATCCGGCGGCTCGCCCGGCGCGCCAGCAGCTCGGAGGCGACCAGCGCGGCCATCGAGAGCGCGACCGCGATGACCGTCAATCGGATCGCCGCCGCGTCGCCCGACGGCGTCTGCAGAAAGCTGTAGATCGCGATCGAAAGCGTGCGCGTCTCGCCGGGAATGTTGGCGACGAATGTGATGGTGGCCCCGAATTCGCCCACGCCCTTCGCGAAGGATAGGATGGCGCCGGCGATCATCCCGGGCAGGAGCTGCGGGAGCGTCACGGTGGCGAAGACCGTCGCGGGGCCGGCGCCGAGCGTGCGCGCCGCCGCCTCCATCCGACGATCCACACCGTCCAGCGACAGCCGGATCGCCCGCACCATCAGGGGAAAGCCCATAACCGCCGCCGCCAACACGGCGCCGGTCCATCGGAAGGCGACGCTGATCCCGAAGACGTCCTGCAAGACTCCGCCGATCGGCCCTTGCGCCCCGAACGCGATCAGCAGCAGATATCCGGTCACCACCGGCGGCAGAATCAACGGCAGATGCACGACGCCGTTCAGCAGCGTGCGGCCGGGAAACCGCCCGCGCGAGAGCGCCCAGGCCGTCGCCAGCGCCAGCGGCAGGCTGACCGCGACGCTCCAGCTTGCGACCTTGAGAGAGAGCGCCAGCGCCTCCCATTCGACCGGCGTCAGCCAGTCGCCCATCAGCCGTCCGCCCCGTCGGATCGGGCCGCGTCGGGACGCGTGAAGCCGAAGCGCGCGAAGATCGCGCCGGCCTGTTCGCCGGCGAGGAAGGCCAGGAACCGCTCCGCCGCCGGACGCCGGTTCGGATCGGCGGCCGTATCGGCGGTTATGGCGGCGGGATAGCGGATCGGCCCATGCGCGTCGCTCGGTACGTTCGCCGCAATTTCCACGTCCGGATCGATCAGGGCGTCGGTGCGGTAGACCAGGCCCAAGGGCGCCTCCCCGCGCGAGACCAACGCCAACGCCGCGCGCACGTTGGCCGCGCGCGCAACGCGCGGCGCGACCGTCTCCCACAACCCCAGACTCTCCAGCGCCTGACGCCCGTACATGCCGGCGGGGACATGATCCGGATCGCCCATCACCAGGCGCCCGCGCGCGCCTAAGGCGCTCAGCAGGGCGTCTGGATCGGCGAGCGCGTCGCCCGCCGGCGCGCGGCCCGTGGGCGCGACCAGCGCAAGAGCGTTGGCCAGCAGATCGCGTCGCGTCGCCGTCGCGACCAGCCCGCGCGCCTCCGCGTAGTCCATCCAGCGCGGATTAGCGGAAAAATAAAGGTCCGCCGGCGCGCCGTTCTCGATCTGTCGGGCGAGGGTGGAGCTCGATTCGAAGACCAGACGCAGATCCGCGCCCTCTCGCTCGCCGTAGGCCTGCCCCACGGCGCTGAGCGCATCGGTCAGACTGGCGGCCGCGAACACGTAAAGCGCGGGCGCCTCCGCGCGCGCGGCGGGCGTCAGCGAGAACAGGGCGATGGCGAACGCGATGACGCGCAGCATGGCGGCTCCGGCTCGAGCGATATGGTCGTTCAGCTATATCGCAGCGTTCCGCGCCGGGGAAGAGGGCTCAAGCCAGCCGCGCAAGGCCCGCCTCCAGATCGGCGATCAGATCCTTGGGATCCTCGAGCCCGATATGCAGCCGGATCAAAAAGCCGTCCGCCTCCCATTTGGTCGCGCTGCGGATTTTCTCCGGATAGCCGGTCAGGATCAGGCTTTCATAGCCGCCCCAGCTGGCGCCGATGCCGAACAGCGCCAGGCCGTCGATCATCGCCACCAGCTTCTCCTTACTCGGCGCCTTGACGATCGCGCCGAAAAGACCGCATGCGCCGGTGAAATCGCGCTTCCACAAGGCGTGGTCGGGGTGGCTTTCAAGCGCCGGGTGAAGCACCCGGGCGATTTCGGGGCGAGCCTCAAGCCAGCGCGCGACCTCGATTCCGTTCTTCTGGTGGCGTTCAAGGCGCACCGACAGCGTCCGCAAGCCGCGGTGGGTGAGGTAAGCCTCCTCGGTGCCCGCGCAGACGCCGAGGCCGACAACGCTGGCGCGGACGGCGTCCGCCGTCGCCTCGTTGCAGCAGACGACGCCCATCATCGCGTCCGAATGGCCGACCTGATACTTGGTGCCGGCGACGACCGAGATGTCGACGCCGAGCGTCAGCGGCAGATAATAGTGGCTCGCTCCCCACGTGTTGTCGATCGCGCTGACGATCCCGGCCGCGCGCGCGGCTGCGGCGAGCGCAGGCGTGTCCTGGATCTCGAAGGTGAGCGAGCCCGGGCTCTCCAGCCAAAGCATGAAGGTCTCGGGCCGGAACTTGGCCTTGAGGTCCTCGGCGCTGATGCGCGGGTCGTAGAATTCGGTCTCGACGTCAAGCTGCTTCAGCAGACCGTCGCAGAACTTGCGGACAGGATAGTAGGCGCTGTCGCTCACCAGGAAATGGCCGCCCGGCTTGGCGTAGGCCAGGATCGTCGCGGTGATGGCGTTGAGGCCGCTGGCGCACAGAAAACTCTCGGCCGCGCCTTCCAGATCGCTCATCGCCTCGCACACCGCGCGGGTCGTCGGCGTGCCGAAGCGGCCGTAGACCATCTCGCCGCGGCGGTTTTCAAAATCCTCGATATGTTCGAAGGCGACCGTGCTGACCCGGTAGACAGGCGGGTTCACCGCGCCCTTGTACTCGCGAATGCGCCGACCGGCGTGGGCGATCCGGGTGTCGCGTTCCATGGCCTCGTCACTCCCTGGTCTTGATCGCTCTGGAAGGCCTCTTGCCCAGGACGCGGGCGCGGGCTATCGACCTCTCGTTACCTATCAGGCGCCCGGCGCCCTCACAAGCGAGGGCGGCCGGCGGCGCACGGGCGGGGAGGGTGCATGGACGGCGCGCGGACCGACTGCGTGGTGATCGGGGCGGGGGTCGTCGGCCTGGCCGCGGCGCGCGCGTTGGCGCTGCAGGGCCGCGAGGTGGTCGTGCTCGAGGCGCTGGGCCTGATCGGCTCCGTCACCAGCTCGCGCAACAGCGAGGTGATCCACGCCGGCATCTATTACCCGACGGGCGGGCTGAAGCACCGGCTGTGCCTGGAGGGAAAGCGCGCGCTCTACGCCTATTGCGACGCGCACGGCGTGCCTTACCGGCGCTGCGGCAAGCTTATCGTGGCGACCAGCGCGGACGAGGAAGCCGCCCTGAACGCCATCGCACAAAAGGCCGAGACGAACGGCGTGGAGGAGATGCGCCGGCTCAGCCGGGCCGAGGCGCAGGCGATGGAGCCCGACCTCGTCTGCACCGCCGCGCTCCATTCCGGTTCGACGGGCGTCGTATCCAGTCACGATCTGATGCTCGCCTATCAGGGCGATCTGGAAGAGGCGGGCGGCGTGATCGCGTTCAACGCGCCGGTCGCGGGCGGTGAGGTGCTGGACGACGGGCGGATCCGTCTGGAGGTCGGCGGCGACGCGCCGATGCGGCTTGAGGCCGAGCTGGTGGTCAACGCCGCCGGCCTGAGCGCGCAGGCCGTCACCGCGGCGGTGGCGGGCGCGCCGATCGACGCCGCCCCGCCGCTGCATCTCGCCAAAGGAAACTATTACGCGCTGACCGGCCGCGCGCCGTTCTCTCGCCTGATCTACCCGACGCCCCAGCCGGGGGGGCTGGGCGTCCACTTGACCCTCGATCTAGCCGGTCAGGCGCGCTTCGGCCCGGATGTGGAGTGGGTCGAGGCGATCGACTACGACGTCGACCCGGCCCGGGCGCAGAGCTTCTACGCCGCCGTGCGGCGCTACTGGCCGGCCTTGCCCGACGGGGCGTTGGTTCCCGCCTACGCCGGAATCCGACCGAAAGTCGCGCGGCCCGGCGGCTCGGGCGAGGATTTCGTGATCCAAGGCCCGGCCGAGCACGGCGTCCGCGGTTGGATCGGGCTTTACGGCATCGAGAGCCCGGGTCTGACGGCTTCGCTGGCTTTGGGGGACCGCGTCGCGGCGATGGCCTGAACCGCGGTAGGGCGCCGTCCCTCCGCGCTTGACGAACCGGGTCGCGCCTAAGACTTTATCGGCCGCTTCTGCAGAGCAGACTTTTAGAGAAGGGAGCGCCGTGATGGCCGCAGAGACCCGCTTTACCGATCGCCACGGCCTCAAGGTCGCCGAAGAGCTCGCGGCCTTCATCGAGCAGGAGGCGATTCCCGGAACGGGCGTCGAGGCGGACGCATTCTGGGCCGGTCTCGCGGCGCTGGCGGCGGACTTCGGACCGCGCAATCAGGCTCTTCTGGACAAGCGCGAGGATCTGCAAGCCAAGATCGACGCTTGGCATGTCGAGCACCGCGACCGCCCGCACGATCATGAGGCCTATGTCAGCTTCCTCGAGGAGATCGGCTATCTCGTGCCGGAGGGCGAGGCGTTCCAGATCGAGACCGCGAACACCGATCCCGAGATCGCGAGCGTTCCGGGTCCGCAGCTCGTCGTGCCGGTGACCAACGCGCGCTATGCGCTGAACGCGGCCAACGCGCGTTGGGGCAGCCTCTATGACGGGTTCTACGGGACGGACGCGATGGGCTCGCTTCCGCCCGCCGGCGGATACGACCGCGGCCGCGGGGCGCGGGTGATCGCACGGGCGCGCGTGTTTCTGGATCAGGCCTTCCCGATCGAGGGGACGAGCCATGCGGACGCGCGGCGTTATTACGTCCATCAGGGACGGTTGCTCATCGACGACCTTCCGCTGGCGGATCCGGAGAAGTTCGTCGGTTTTCGCGGTCATCCGCGCGCCCCGGACGCCGTTCTGCTGCGCAACAACGGCCTGCATGTCGAGTTGGTCTTCGACCGCACCAACATGATCGGCGCGCGCGATCAGGCGGGCCTCGCCGACGTGCGGCTGGAGAGCGCCGTCTCGGCGATCATGGATTGCGAGGATTCGGTCGCCTGCGTCGACGCCGAGGACAAGGTGCTGGCCTACCGGAACTGGCTCGGCCTGATGAAGGGCGATCTGGAGGAAAGTTTCGAGAAGGGCGGTCAGACTGTCACCCGACGGCTCAATCCCGATCCGGTCTACACCGCCCCCGACGGCGGCGAGGTCGGCGTGAAGGGACGGGCGCTGATGCTGGTCCGCAATGTCGGGCATCTGATGCGCAATCCGGCGATCCGCACGTCCGACGGCGCGGAGATCTTCGAAGGGCTGATGGACGCGATGGCGACCGTGCTGATCGCCATGCACGATCTGAAGAAGACCGACGGCGTACGCAACAGCGTCGCAGGCTCGGTCTATGTCGTGAAGCCGAAGATGCACGGGCCGGAAGAGGTCGCCTTCTCGGACGAGATCTTCAGCCATGTCGAGAAGGTCCTCGGCCTGCCGCAATACACGGTCAAGCTGGGCGTGATGGACGAGGAGCGCCGCACCTCGGTCAATCTGAAGGAATGCATCCGCGCCGCCAAACATCGCGTCGCCTTCATCAACACCGGCTTCCTCGACCGCACGGGCGATGAGATTCACACCTCGATGGAGGCGGGTCCCTTCAGCCGCAAGGACTTCATCAAGCGCAAGGGCTGGATCGCGGCTTATGAGGATCAGAACGTCGACATCGGCTTGGAATGCGGTCTGTCCGGCAAGGCGCAGATCGGCAAGGGCATGTGGGCCATGCCGGACATGATGGCCGCGATGCTGGAGGCGAAGATCGGCCATACGAAGGCCGGCGCCAATTGCGCCTGGGTGCCGAGCCCGACGGCCGCGACCTTGCACGCGCTGCATTATCATCAGGTCGACGTCTTCGCGGTGCAGGAGAAGCTGGCCGCGGGCGGCCGGCGCGCCCATGTCGACGCGTTGCTCGACATTCCGACGGCGGAGTACCGCAAATGGTCGCCCGACCAGATCCGCCGGGAGGTGGAGAACAACGCGCAGGGCATCCTGGGCTATGTGGTCCGCTGGGTCGATCAGGGCGTCGGCTGCTCCAAGGTGCCCGACGTCAATGACGTCGG
This sequence comes from Marivibrio sp., assembly GCF_040218065.1. Lineage (NCBI taxonomy): Bacteria > Pseudomonadati > Pseudomonadota > Alphaproteobacteria > Rhodospirillales > Aestuariispiraceae > Marivibrio > Marivibrio sp. The sequence continues at coordinate 19,314 of NZ_JAVJQE010000002.1, forward strand.
CCTGATGGAGGATCGCGCAACCTGTCGCATTTCCGCGCAGCATGTCGCCAACTGGCTGCATCACGGCGTGGTCGACGGGCAGGAGGTCGACGCGATCCTGCGCAAGATGGCCGAGGTGGTGGATCGGCAGAACGGCGACGATCCGGCGTACGCGCCGATGGCGCCGGCCTTTGACGGGGTCGCCTTCAACGCGGCGCGCGACCTGATCTTCAAGGGCCGTACGCAGCCGTCCGGCTACACCGAGCCGCTGCTCCACGCCTATCGGTTGGAGAAGAAGGCGGCCGGCTGAGGCGGGCGCCGGCGCCGGGGCGATCGACGCCTGCGCAGGTCAAGCCGCCGCTTTGATCGCGGCGCGCACCTTGCGCTGCAGGTCCAACATCTTGCGCACGCCGCCCGCCGGGCGGTCGGGATCGCCCGCGCGGGGCGGCGCGTCGAACAGGCGCGCCGGAATCTCGCCGACGTCCGGGTAGGTTTGCGGGCGCGGCCGGGCTGCGCCCGCCGTCGGATGCGGCCAGACCTGCAGCGCCGCCTCGCTGGCCAGCAGGTAGCGTTTGCGGCCGACGTCGTTCTTCAGCATCCGATGCGCCTCGACCAGGACTTCGCCGGTAAAATCCTCCATCGCGCCGATGGCGAAGCGCACCGCCTCGCCGCGATGGGCGATCATCTTGAGATCCAGACTGTCGATGCGCGAGCAGGCGGCGCACGGGCAACTGTTCTCAGCCCGCAATTCGGCCAGCCGCGTGTCGAAGGCGTCGAACAGGCGGGTGACCGCCGCGCTGTACCGCTTGGGATCGGAGGCGAGCGTCGCGGCGTCGACATAGAGCAGCACCGCGTCGCCTTCGATCCGCGCCGGCTTGAACGGTGCGGCGGCGGCGATCAGCGCATCGAGCAGGTCGTGGACGATGTGATGCGCGTGCGCGATCGAGAAGCGGCTCGGCTTCACCAACTGGGTGTAGCCGCTGATGTCCGGGATCAGGAAAACGAAGTCCGCCGGCGGACCCTCTATTCCGTCGCGCCAAGGGCCGATGCGCGGCCGGTGGCGACGCGCGGGCCGGGCGGGGTCGAACGCCGCGGCGGCGTGGGGGGCGCGGCGGCGGGCGGGGCGCAGCGCCGCGAGCAGGGCGAGCAGGGCCAACAACAGGACGACGGCCGCGAAAACCGCCAGCCCGCCCCAGAAGATCATCATATGCGCAGGCGCGTCTGCGCCCATGGCCCAACCGGCCATCCTGTTTTCCATCGACCGCCGACCCCATGTCCCGAAGGGTCTTGTTGTTGTCGGGCGAGCTTAGTCCGCGGACGCGCTTAAGACCATACACGCGTAAAGCGCGTCAGTCTCCGGCCGGTGCGGCCTTCTCCATCTCCGACGCGGCGGGCAGGGTGCGGGTATAGAGCGCGGCCAGAAGCGCCAGAGCGCCGGCGGCCCCGACGCCGGCCAGCGCGTTCGTCGCGTCCACCAGGACGCCGAACAGCAGCGCGGCCAGCGCGATCACCCCGACTGCGCTGTTGGCGAAGGCGGCGTAGAGCGCCTTCTCCTCCTTCGGCGCGCCGTCGACCAAATAGGTCTTGCGGCCGAGGCGCACGCCGGCCTCTGCGATCCCCAACAGCACGAAGACCAGCGCGTAGAGCCACAGGCTCCAGCCCGGCGCGCCGAGGGCCAGATCGACTGCGAGCGCCAGCGCCGCCGCCAGCGCGCCGGCGATCGCCGCCGCCGCCATGACCTTTTCGGAGGCCGCGTCGGAGAGCTTTCCCCATAACGGGCTGGAGACGATGTTGGCGAGGCCGACCGCGAAGACCATGACCGCCAGCACGCCGGCCCCCTGGCCGTAAAGCGCCGCCGCGTGCAAGGCGTAGACGGGCATCGCCAGTTCGATCGACAACAGCAGAGCGCGCGCCTTGACGAAGCGGTTGTAGGGCTTGTTCTTGCGGATCAGATCGAACCCGGCCGCCAGGGACTGTCCCATCGACCGGCCGCCGCCGGTCGCGCCGGGCTGTTCCTCAATCAGGGCGAAGGCGATCGTCGCCAGCACCCAGAGCGCCGCGGCGCCGAAGACCAGCGGCAAGGCGAGGTCTGCGCCGTCCTCCACGCCGAACTTCAGCGCCGCGGCCGCGATCAGCACCAGGGCGCCGCCGATCGCCGCGCGCGTCGACAAAAGCCGTCCGCGTCGACCTTTCGGTATCGTTTTGCCCATCACGTCCTGGAAGGCGACGGACGCAGCGCCGGACATCAGGCTGAACAGCGCGAAAAGGGCGGCCACGACGACGCCGGCGGCCAGCCCCTCGAGCGAGGCCGCCGCGAGCGCGATCCCGACCATCGCCAGCGCCTGCACGGCGCCGGCGCCGGTCCAAATCCACTTGCGTTGCGGACGGCCCCGGATCAGGCCCGCGACCGCCATCTGGGGGGCGAGCGAGAAGGCCTGTTTCAGGGCCGGCATGACCGTCGCGAAGACCGCCGGCGCGCCGGCCGCCGTCAGAAGCCAGGGGAGCACCAGGCCGGGAGAGGCCAATTGCTCCGCCAGTTTCGAACAGGCGCCGTTCAGCGCGTTCAGCGTGAAGTTCTTCGGGACGTCCGAACATTGCCCGTCCGGAATCGCCTCGCAGGCGCGCTCGTCCGTGTCGTCTCCGCTCAGGATGCGGTAGGGCAGATCGAAGCGACCGCCCCAGCCGTCGGCCGTCTGGCTGCTCATACCGGCTCATATCCTCCTGATTGTCGCAAAACCGACCACGGACATAGGCCTTTCGGCGGGCGAAGCAAAGGTCGGTCCGGGCTCTGGGCCGGGCGGCCCTCTCACCAAGGCCGCGTCGCGTAGCGCCACCAGCCCTCGATCTCCCAGGCCAGCCCGTCGAGGTCCGCGCCGGCGCCGGTCGGGATGACCTCGAAGCCGGCCGGCCCGCCCGCGCGCGTCGGCGCCAGCTTCAGCCGGATGACGCGGTCTTCCGCGTCGCCGGGGCGTAAGGAGAGGCCACGGGGCATCTCGACGAGATCGACGTCCGTCACCTCGTCCCAGCGGATCCTCTTGGGCGGGCGGGTTCCGACGAACTCGACCCCCTCGCGCGTCAGGCGGACGGCGGAGGCGTCGCCCTGCACCCGCACCATCGAGCCCGCCGCCAGCGCCAGGATCAGGATCGCCAGCCCCCAGGCCAGCACCTGACCGCCGCCCAGCGACGCGTAGGCGATCAGTCCGACGCCGGCGAAGACCAGCAGCGTCAGCATGTTGCGCCGCATACGTCCCGGATCTATCGAGAAATCCTTCGGCCCCGGCCAGCCCTCGGGCGCGTGGGTGCGCGGGCGCCGCCCGGGCACGCCCACGCCCTTCACCATTCCGGGCGGGCCGTCTTCGGGCCGCCGCAGGCCGGGGGCGCTCAGCCGCTGGGGCTCGTCGCCTGCATCGCCCGTCTCAGGGCTTCCTGAATCCCGGTCCGCCACGCGCGCGCCTCTCCGTCGAACAGCGGGCTCAATCGGTAAGCCCGTGCTGGAATGGTGTCATGATGCCAGGCGAATTGGAACGTCTCGTAGCCGTTGCGGGTGGCGGTGACCACGAGATAGAGCATCGCGTGGGGTTTCGCCTGAATGTGAGCGGGAAGGCCGGATCGGTCGAACCCTTTGCAGATGAGCACCGCTTCTTCCGCCAGATCGCCGCTGGTCGGCGGCTTGCGCGCCAGCACTTCGACGGCGGCCTCGGCGCAGCGCTCGCGATAGGGCTCGAAGATGTAGCGGCGCACCTTGGTCGCGCTCGCCGGCTCGCCGAGGACGGCGCGCGTCGCGCTCGCCATCTTGGTCCAGCTTTCGGGCCCCTGGCCCTTCGGCGTGAATTCGATCAACGCCCCGTTGTCGTCGGCCCGGCGGGTGACCAGCGCCCAGTCCTGGGTGGGACGAAGCGCGGGGTCGTCGGCGCCCGTAGGGGCGGGGGAGGGCGCGTCGGTCTCGGCCTGATGCGGGGCGGCCGGAGCAAGGGCGGCCTGCTGAGTAGGCGCGGCGCCGCGCGGGGCCTCCTCGCCGCCGAAACCCAGGCAGCCGGTTAGCAGAACGGCTGCGAAAAGGGCCGGGGCCGCGCGCATCGCCGCCTCCCTAGCTCGCTTTCTGTTGCTTCGCCGCCAACTTGGGCAGATAGGGGGCGAGGTAGCGGCCGGTGTAGCTGCGCTCGACCGTCGCGACCTCCTCGGGCGTCCCTTGGGCGACGATCTCGCCGCCGCCCGAGCCGCCTTCCGGGCCGAGGTCGATCAGCCAGTCGGCCGATTTGACGACCTCCAGGTTGTGCTCGATCACCAGGACCGTGTTGCCGCTCTCGACCAGCGTCTGCAGGACTTCGAGGAGCTTGTGGACGTCGGCGAAATGCAGGCCCGTCGTCGGCTCGTCCAGGATGTAGAGGGTGCGGCCGGTGGCCTTTTTCGAAAGCTCCTTGGCCAGCTTCACGCGCTGCGCCTCGCCGCCGGACAGCGTGGTGGCCTGCTGGCCCACCTTGATGTAGCCGAGGCCGACGCGCTGCAGCGTCACCATCTTGTCGCGGATCGACGGCACGGCCTTGAAGAACTCCGCTCCCTCGTCGACCGTCATCTCCAGCACGTCGGAGATGGACTTGTCGCGATATTTGATCTCCAGGGTCTCGCGGTTGTAGCGCTTGCCGTCGCACTGGTCGCAGGTGACGTAGACGTCGGGCAGGAAGTGCATCTCGATCTTGATGACGCCGTCGCCCTGGCACGCCTCGCAGCGCCCGCCCTTGACGTTGAAGCTGAAGCGCCCGGCCTGATAGCCGCGCGCCTTCGCCTCCGGCAGGCCGGCGAACCAATCGCGGATCGGCGTGAAGGCCCCGGTGTAGGTCGCCGGATTGGAGCGCGGCGTGCGCCCGATCGGCGACTGGTCGATGTCGATCACCTTGTCGAGGAATTTGAGCCCCTCGATCTTGTCGTGCGCGCCGGGGTGGGCCTTCTCGCCCATCAGCGCGCGGCCGAGCGCGCGTTGCAGCGTCTCCAGGATCAGCGTCGATTTGCCGGAGCCGGAGACGCCAGTGACGCAGGTGAAGGTCCCGAGCGGGATGGTCGCGTCGACATTCTTCAGATTGTTCTCGCGCGCGCCGATCACCTTGATCGTCTGACCCTTGTGGCCCTTGCGGCGCTTCTTCGGCACCTCGATCTGTTTCACGCCCGTCAGATACTGCGCCGTGACGCTTTCCGGGACCTGCAGGACCTCCTGCGGCGTGCCCGCGGCGACCAGCCAGCCGCCGTGGACGCCCGCGCCCGGGCCCATGTCGACGAGATAGTCGGCGGCGCGGATCGCCTCCTCGTCATGCTCGACCACGATCACGGTGTTGCCGAGGTCGCGCAGGCGCTTCAGCGTCTCCAGCAGCCGGTCGTTGTCGCGCTGGTGCAGGCCGATCGACGGCTCGTCCAGCACATAAAGCACGCCGGTGAGGCCCGAACCGATCTGAGAGGCCAGCCGGATGCGCTGGCTCTCCCCGCCCGAGAGCGTGCCGGAATTGCGGCTGAGCGTCAGGTACTCGAGCCCCACATTGTTGAGGAAGCCGAGCCGCTCGTTGATCTCCTTCAGGATGCGGTGGGCGATTTCGGCCTGCTGGGCGGTCATGTGGCCTTCGACCTCGGAGAACCAGCGATGCGCCTCCGAGATTGAGAGCTGCGCCGCCTCGCCGATGTGGCGGCCGGCCACCTTGACGGCCAGCGCCTCCGGCTTCAGCCGATGGCCGCCGCAGGCCTCGCACGGCGTCGTCGTCATGTATTTGGAGAGCTCCTCGCGGCTCCAATTGCTCTCCGTCTCGCGGTAGCGCCGCTGCATGTTGGGGATCACGCCCTCGAACGGCTTTTCGGTCTTGTAGGTGCGCAGCCCATCGTCATACCGGAAGGTGACGACGTCGTCCGTGCCCCACAGGATGGCGGAGCGCGCCTCCTGCGGCAGGGTCTCGAACGGCGCGCTCATGGAGCAGCCGTAATGCTTCGCCAGCGCCGCCAGCGTCTGCTTGTAATAGGGGCTGGAGCTGCGCGACCAGGGATCGATCACGCCCTGCTGCAGGCTCTTGGTCGGATCGGGGACGACAAGCTCCTCATCGAAGCTCATCTCGGTGCCGATGCCGTCGCATTCGGGGCAGGCGCCGAAGGGGTTGTTGAAGCTGAACAGCCGCGGCTCGATCTCTGGGATCGTGAAGCCGGAGACGGGGCAGGCGAACTTGGCGGAGAAGATCGTCTGCTCGCCGTTGGTCGCGTCCTCCGCCACCAAGAGCCCGTCCGATATTCCGAGCGCCGTCTCGACCGAGTCCGCGAGGCGCCCTTCAAGCCCGTCGCGCACCACGACGCGATCGACCACCACGTCGATATTGTGCTTCAGCTTCTTGTCGAGGGCGGGGGCGTCGTCGATCTCGTAGAACTTGGCGTCGATCTTGACCCGCTGGAAGCCCTTCTTTTGCAGCTCCGCCAGCTCCTTGCGGTACTCGCCCTTGCGCCCGCGCACCATCGGGGCCAGCAGATAGAGCTTCGCGCCCTCGCCCATAGCCAGCACGCGGTCGACCATCTGGCTGACCGTCTGGCTTTCGATCGGCAGGCCGGTGGCGGGCGAATAGGGGACGCCCGTGCGCGCCCACAGAAGGCGCATGTAGTCGTAGATCTCCGTCACCGTGCCGACGGTGGAGCGCGGGTTCTTGGAGGTGGTCTTCTGCTCGATCGAGATCGCCGGCGACAGGCCTTCGATCGAATCCACGTCCGGCTTCTGCATCATCTCGAGGAACTGTCGGGCGTAGGCCGAGAGGCTTTCGACGTAGCGCCGCTGGCCGTCGGCGTAGATCGTGTCGAAGGCGAGCGAGCTCTTGCCCGAGCCGCTCAAGCCCGTCACCACCACCAGCTTGTCCCGGGGAAGGTCGACGTCGACGTTCTTCAGATTATGCTCGCGCGCGCCGCGCACTCGAATGCTGACGGTCATGAGATCCTGCACTAGGCTGGTTCGAAAGGCCTGACGGGCGGTCCGAGCCCGGTCGACGACTATAGAGAAGGCGGGTCGTCCCCGCATCCCGCAACACAGAGATAGGCCGATGAATTTTTTGCGCCAGACCCTGAGCGCCGTCCTTTTCGCGCTCGCATTGGCGCTCGCCGCGCCGGCGACGGCGCAAGCGCCGGGCTGCGCCCTCGGCGAGGGCGGACTGAGCGCGACCGAGCCGCCGGTCAACCGCGCGCATCTGTTCTGCGGCGAGGTCAATCGGCGCGATCGCGGGACCGGGTTCCATCACCGTCCGGGCGGGGAGAGCCCGTCGAGCGCGCGCATCGCCCGCATCGTCGATCGCAATGAGGCGACCGGCGTCTATGTCGCCGACGGGGTCGAGATCTTCGACGGCGACCGCTGGCGGGCGAAACGCCATATCAGCAGCTTCTATCCCGACGCCTGTACGCCGGCGGAGGTGGTGGCCTCCGTCGCGCACGCCGCCGCAAACGCGGTCTGCGCCTATCCGAACGGCAAGTGGCGGGGGCTGAGCGCGCCTGCGGCGAACGCCGAGGGTTTCTGCCTCGGCGACGACGGCTCCGTGCTGACGCTGGAAGGCTATTGGCGCAGCCGGGAGCGGCGGATCGTCCGCACCGCCTGGCCGCTGGTCGATCCGGAGCCGGCGCCGGTCTCCTGCCGATAGCATGGCCCGCCGGTAGCATGATCCCCCTCAATCCCGCCGCCATCGCGGATCAGCTCCTGATCGCCGCGACGTTCGCCGCGTTGACGGCTTTGGCGGCCGTGGGGCTGCGGCTGCATCGGCGCGGCGCGGGGCTGGTCAATCTCGGACCCGCCGCCTTTCTGGCGCTTGGAGGGTACGCCGCCGCCTGGACGACGGCGCCGGCCTTTCCCGGGCGGCTGGCGGGGCCGGAGGCGCCCTTCGCCGTGGGCGCGGTGGCGGCGCTTGTGCTGGGCGGCGTGTCGGGGGCTCTGCTTTGGGGCGCGCTGCGGCGGGCTCCGGTCTGGATCGCCGGCGCGGCGACGCTGCTCCTGGCGCTCGCGGTCGAGCAAGCGCTGCTGCGCGCCCCGGCGCTTGGGGCGGGGCAGGGGATCGCCGGCGCTGGGCGGCCCTTCGCCGATATCCTCGGGGCGGGGGCCGGGGCGATCGCGACGTTGGCGCCGGCGCTCGTCGCGCTCGGCGCGGCGGCGTCTCTATCGGCGCGGCTGATCGACGCCGCGGCGGCCATTGCGGGCGGCGCGGCCCTCGCGCTGGCCGGCGCGCTGACCGCGGGCTTCACGGGCCATGTCGGCCCGCAGGCCGCGAGCCCCTGGGAGCCGCTGCTGCTGCTGTGGGCGGCGCTGCTTCTCGGAGAGCGGTACGGGACCCGCGGCGTGGTCCTCGCCGCCGGCGCCGCCTGGGCGCTGTGGGCGGGGATCGGCGCGGGCGCGGCGTTCCTGTTGGATCAGCGCACCGCGGCCGTCCTGCCGAGCGCTGTGTTCGGCGGGGTGCTGGGCGGTCTTCTGCTCAATCGGCGGCGACGGAGCCGAGGCCGACCGTGATAGGATCGTCGCGCAAAGGAGAGGGGCTATGAGTCCGAAACAGCTGCTGGAACGCTGGATCGCGGCCTTCAACCGCGCGGACGCCGCCGAGATCTCGGCGCTTTATCACCGAGATGCGGTCAATCATCAGGTGGCGGAAGACCCGATCGAAGGCTGGGCGGCGATCCACGCCGATTTCGAACGGCTGTTCGCGCAAGCCGAGATGACCTGCATCCCGGTCAATCTGTTCCAGGATGGGGAGTGGGCGATCCTCGAATGGCGCGATCCGAACGGCCTGCGCGGCTGCGGCTTCTTCCAGGTGCAAGAGGGGCTGATCCGCTTTCAGCGCGGCTATTGGGACAAGCTGTCCTTCCTGCGCCTGCAAGGTCTGCCGATCGCGTGAGAGGGGGCCGCGGGCCCATTGCGAGGCCCGGGCGGTTCGGCCATGATGCGTTGACAAAGAATTGTCCGACAAACGGACGAGCACGCCGCAGGCCGCGCGCCGGCGGCCGGGGAGGAGCGGGGTCGCATGACCGGGAGCCGACATAACGGTTTGGGCCGGGACGGGTCGATCTTCGAGACCGATTTGCCGCAGCGTGCGGCCAACCATCAGCCGTTGACGCCGATCACCTTTCTGATGCGTTCCGCCCGCGTGGTGGGCGATCAGACGGCGGTGATCGACGGCGATCACTCCTGGACCTATGCGGAAATGAAGGATCGCTGCGTGCGTCTGGCCCATGCGCTCGGTGAACTCGGCGTGCGGCCCGGCGATTGCGTCGCCGCGCTCGCCTTCAACTCGCACGCCATGCTGGAGGCGCATTACGGCGCGCCGATGGCCGGCGCCGTGCTGAACGCGATCAACACGCGCCTCGACCCGGAGACGGTCGCTTACATCCTCGATCACGGCGAGGCGAAAGTGCTGCTGGTCGACCCGGGGCTGGCTGGGATCGCTCAGGAAGCGCTCAAGCGCGCCAGGAACAAGCCGGCCGTCGTCGATCTGGACGGCGAGGCCTATCCGGCCGAGCCGCGGGTCGGCGATCACTCCTATGAGGCGCTGCTGGCGGCGGCCGACCCCGCCTACGACTGGCCGGGCGTCGACGACGAGTGGCGGGCGATCGCGCTCAACTACACCTCCGGCACGACGGGCGAGCCGAAAGGCGTCGTCTATCACCATCGCGGCGCCTATCTGAACGCGCTGGCGAACCACATGGGTTTCCGACTGGCGCCGCATGCGGTCTATCTCTGGACCCTGCCGATGTTCCACTGCAACGGCTGGTGCAACACATGGGCGATCACCGCGCTTATGGGGACGCACGTCTGCCTGCGCGCGGTCGACCCGAAGGAGATCTTCCGGCTGATCGACCGGCGCGGCGTGACCCACATGTCGGGCGCGCCGGTGGTTCTCAATATGCTGATGAACGCGGGCGAAGGGGTCGGTCGGGAGAGTACGCATACGGTCGCGTACACGGTCGGCGGCGCGGCCCCGCCGGCGGCGCTGCTGGAGCGGGCCGAGGCGCTCAATTTCGATGTGCTGCACGGCTACGGCCTGACGGAGACGTACGGGCCGGCGTCCTGCTGCGACTGGCGGGAGGCTTGGTCCGACCTGCCGATGGCCGAGCAGGCGGAGATCAAGAAACGCCAGGGCGTCCCCACGCTAGGTCTCGTCGACATGACGGTGCTGGACGCCGAGACGCTTCGGCCCGTCCCGGCCGACGGCGAGACCATGGGCGAGATCGCGATGGTCGGGAACACGGTCATGAAGGGCTATCTGAAGGATCCGACTTCGAGCGAGCGCGCGCTGGGGCGCGGCTGGTTTCTGTCCGGCGATCTGGGCGTTTTGCATTCCGACGGCTATGTCGAACTGCGCGACCGCTCCAAGGACATCGTGATCTCGGGCGGCGAGAACATCTCGAGCCTCGAGATCGAGGGCGCGCTTTACCGGCACCCCGCCGTGCTCGAATGTGCGGTGGTGGCGATGCCGGACGAGAAATGGGGGGAGAGCCCCTGCGCCTTCGTGACGCTCAAGCCCGGCGAGAGTCTCGCCGAGGCGGAGGCGATCGCCTGGGTGCGCGAGCGTCTGGCCCGATTCAAGGCGCCGAAGCGGGTGATCTTCGAGGAGCTGCCGAAGACCTCTACCGGCAAGGTTCAAAAACACGTCCTGCGCCGCCGGCTGCAGGACGAGGCGGGCTGAACGGCCGCGCCGGTTGCGAGAAGGACGAAACGGATCATGAGCGAACGCGACATCTTCGATCTGACCGGGCGCACCGCCTTGGTGACGGGCGCTTCCCAGGGGCTGGGGGAGCGCTTCGCGCAGGTGCTGGCGGGCCGCGGCGCGGCCGTGTGCCTCGCCGCGCGCCAGACCGACAAGCTCGCCAAACTGCAGAAGAAGATCGAGAAGGCGGGCGGCCGGGCGCACGCCGTCTCCCTCGACGTGACCGATCCCGAGGCGGTCGAGCGCTCGGTCCGGCAAGCGGAGGAGGCGCTGGGCCCCCTCGACATACTGGTCAACAACGCCGGCGTTGCGGTGACGCAGAGCTTCACCGAGCTTGCGATCGACGAGTGGGACAAGGTCCTCGACACCAACCTGCGCGGCGCCTTCGTCGTGGCCCAGGCGGCGGCCAAGCACATGGCGCAGCGCGGCTCCGGCTCGATCATCAATATCGAGAGCGTGCTGGGCTATACGACGATGAAGGGCCTGTCGGCCTATTGCGCCTCGAAAGGCGGGTTGAGCCAGCTGACCCGGGTCATGGCCGCCGAGCTCGCCCGCGCCGGCGTGCGCGTCAACGGCATTGCGCCCGGCTATATCGAGACCGACATCAATCGGGCCTTCTTCGCCACCGACGCGGGCGAGAAGCTGCGCAAGTCGATCCCGATGCGCCGCACCGGCGCGCCGTCTGAGTTGGACGGCGTGTTGCTGCTGCTCGCCTCGGACGCGAGCGCCTACATGACGGGCTCGACCATCACGGTCGACGGCGGCTTTCTGGTGCGGTGAGGGGTAGGTCGCAGGCATGGCCGACGATCAGTCGATCTTGAGCGAGCGCGACATCGCCTTCGCGCTCTATGAGGTGCTGCAGGCGGAGGATCTTACCCGCTATCCCCGCTTCGCCGAGCATGGGCGCGAGACCTTCGACGGCGCGCTGGCGACGGCGAAGAAGCTGGCCGAGGAGAAGTTCGCGCCGCATAACCGCAAGGCCGACCTGAACGAGCCCAAGCTGGTCGACGGCGCCGTGCAGATCATCCCGGAGGTGAAAGAGGCGCTCGACGCCTTTGCGGAGGCCGGTTTCTTCGCCGCCCACGCCGATTTCGAGCGCGGCGGCATGCAACTGCCCTGGACTGTGGCGCAGGCCTGCTACGCCTGGTTCCAGGCGGCCAACATCGGCAGCTTCGCCTACGGCTTCCTGACCGTGGCGGCGGCCAATCTGCTCGACGCCTTCGCGGACGAGCGGCAGAAGGCGCGCTACATGCAGCCGATGCTTGAAGGGCGTTTCTTCGGCACCATGGCGCTCAGCGAACCGCAGGCGGGCTCTTCGCTCGGCGACATCCGCACGACGGCCGAGCCGGACGGCGAGGGCGGCTATGTCCTGAAGGGCTCGAAGATGTGGATCTCCGGCGGGGAGCATCCGCTCAGCGAGACCATCGTCCATCTGATGCTGGCGCGCATCCGCGGCGACAAGCCGGGCGTGAAGGGGTTGAGCCTGTTCATCGTGCCGAACCATCATCTGGACGACGACGGCCGGCCGGGGGCGCGCAACGGCGTCAGCCTCGCGGGGCTGAACCACAAGATGGGCTATCGCGGGACCACGAACACGGTTCTCGACATCGGCGGCGACCGGCCGTGCAAGGCCGAATTGCTGGGCGAGCCGGGTCAAGGCCTCGCCTACATGTTCCATATGATGAACGAGGCGCGCACGATCGTGGGCATGAGTTCGGCGATGTTGGCCTACGCCGGCTATCGCTACGCGCTCGGCTACGCCAAGGAGCGCCGCCAGGGTCGCCCGCTCGGCGCCAAGGACCCCAGCGCGCCGCCCGCCCGTCTGATCGAACATGGCGACGTGCGCCGGCTGCTTCTCAAGCAGAAGGCGATCGCCGAAAGCGGGCTCGCCCTCTCGCTATACGCGGCCTCGCTGGTCGATGTGAAGAACGAGGATCCGGACGAGGGCGTGCGGGCGGAGGCGCATCTGCTGCTCGAGATCCTGACGCCGATCGTGAAGGCGCATCTCTCGGATCGGGCGCTGGAGGCGAACGACGCGGCCATCCAGGTGCTGGGCGGCTACGGCTACACCCGCGATTTTCCGGTCGAGCAATATTGGCGCGACAACCGCTTGAATCCGATCCATGAGGGGACCAACGGCATCCAAGCGCTGGACCTCGCGGGCCGCAAGATCGCGATGAAGGACGGCGCCGCCTTGCGCGCGCTGACGACGCGCATCGATGCGACCGCCAGCGAGGGCGCCGCGGTCGAGACGCTTGCGCCGCAGGCCGCCGCGCTCGCGGGTGCGTTGTCGCGTTTCGAGGAGACGGCGGCCGCGCTGATCCGCCTCGGCGAGGCGGAGGGGCCGGCGGTGCAGCTCGCAAACGCCCAGGCCTTCATGGAGCTCTCCGGCCATCTGGTGACGGCCTGGACGGCGCTGAAGGCGGCGTTGGTCGCGCAGGCGGCGCTCGACGCCGGCGCCGGGGGCGAGGAGGCGGATTTCTACCGCGGCAAGATTCAGAGCTGCCGCTTCGTCGTCGCCCACGATCTGCCGAAGATCGACGCGCTGGCCCGCCTGATCGAGGAGGGAGAGCGGAGCGCGCTTTCCATGGAAGAGGCGTGGTTCTAGGCGCAGAGCGGACCGATGAAGGCCCTCGCCTTCGCGGGGGCGCCGGCTGTAACTCGGGAGTCCCCGCGAAGGCGGGGACCTCATACGGCGTGCGCCGAAACTAGGGGACCGGGAAGGCTAAATGAGTGGAATTAAAAGGATCGGCGTCGTCGGCGCCGGCATGATGGGCTCGGAGATCGCGTTGGTCTTCGCCTTGGCGGGCTGCGAGGTGCTGCTGGCCGACAAGGGGGCGGAGGCCCTGGAGCGCGCGCGGGCGAAGCTCTCCGCCATCCTCGATAAGGGCGTCGCCAAAGGCGCCTACGACGCGGCTGCGGCGGCCGAGACGTTGCAGCGCCTGACCTTCACCGAGGACCTCGCGCGCTTTTCCGATCGCGAGCTGGTGATTGAAGCGGTGTTCGAGGACGAGGGCGTGAAGGCGGAGATCTACCGCGCGCTGGATCCGGTCCTGCCGGCGGATTGTCTGATCGCCAGCAACACCAGCTCGATCTCTATCTCCGCGCTTGCGAGCCATTGGTCCGAGGCGCGGCGCCCGAACTTCATGGGGCTGCATTTCTTTTCCCCCGTCAGCCGAATGAAGCTGGTGGAGGCGATCTCCGGCTTCGACACAGATCCCAAGGCGCTGGCCCGGGCGCAGGCGGCGTGCGAAGCGGCGGGCAAGGCGGCGGTGCCGGTAAAGGACGTGACCGGCTTCGCCGTCAATCGTCTGCTGATGGCCTTTTTCATCGAGGCGAACAAGCTGGTCGAGGAGGGGGTGGCGACGCCGGAGGATATCGACACCGCCTGCCGGCTCGGCCTCGGCCATCCGGTGGGGCCCTTCAAGCTGCTGGACGAGGTCAGCAACCCGCTGGCGCTGCAGGTGATGGAGATCCTGCACGAGGCGTACGGCGAGCGCTTCCATCCGCCGCCCTTGATGAAGCAGATGGTGCAAAGCGGCCGCTACGGACGCAAAGCCGGCCGCGGATGGTACGACTATCGAGAGGAGAGGTGAGCGGATGCAGGATGGCGACGACGGCCCGAGCGTTCTGGTGGAGGATGACGAGGCGGTCCGGGTTCTGACCCTGAACCGCCCGCACCGCATGAATGCGTTGAATGCGCGGATGGCGGATGAATTTCTGGCCGCCGCCGAGGCCGCCCGCGATGAGTCGTCCGTGCGCTGCGTCGTGCTGCGCGGCGCGGGCCAGGGCTTCTTCGCCGGCGGCGACGTGGCGGATTTCGCCGCCCACGGCGACGATGTGGGTTCGTTCGCCGGCGATCTGATCGACCGCTACCACCCGACGATCGAGGCGCTGCGGGCGATGGAGAAGCCGGTGCTGGCGGCGCTGCACGGTCGGGTCGCCGGCGCTGGCGTCAGTCTGGCCATGGCGGCCGACCTTGCGATCGCAGAGTCCGGCACGATCTTCAGCTTGGCCTACACCGGTATCGGCGCCTCGCCGGACGGCGGGTCGACCTATTTTCTGCCGCGGATCGTCGGTCAGCGCCGCGCTTTGGAGATCGCCCTGTTGTCCGAGCGCTTCGACGCGGATCAGGCGCTGGCCTGGGGCCTGATCAACCGGATCGTCGCGCCGGAAAAGTTCGACCAGGAGGTGACGCTGTTCGCAAAACGCCTCGCCGCCGGTCCGACGAAGGCCTATGCGCGGGTGAAGCGGTTGATCGAACAGTCGGTGACCAACGACCTCCCAGGCCAGCTTGCGGCTGAACGGGCGGCGTTCTTGGAGGGCGCCGAGACCCGCGATTTTCGAGAGGGGGTCAAGGCGTTCACCGAAAAGCGCAAGCCGGACTTCACGGGGGAATAGGCGCGACCGGCGCGCCGCCGCCTCCGCCGCGGCGCGCTATTCCTCGCCGGTGAGCGCGTCGAGATCCTGCGCGGTCGGTTTTGCGGCGCTGCGCTTCTCCTCCTTCGATTTGCGCGCGACGATCGCTTCAAGATTGCCGGCCAGGATGCGAAACAAGGCGGCGATGAAGGGATCCGCGTCCTTGAGCTTGGCGGCGACCTGGGCGCGGCTGACGGCGATCACCTCGCTGTCCGCCAGCGCGCGGGCCCCGGCGGCCCGCGGTTTGGACGTCGCCAGCGCCATCTCGCCGAACACTTGGCCCGGCCCCAAGACGGCGACCGGCTCGAACATCCCGGTCGCGTCGCGCTTGATGATCTCGATCTTGCCGGTCTGGATCAGGAAGGTCTCGTCGCCGGGATCGCCCTCCATGAAGATCAGGTCGCCCTCGGCGAAGCGTTTGCGCGTGAGCGAGCCGCCGGCGCTCATGACGTCTGGCCCTTCTCGGCGGCGACGGCGGCCGCGTGGGCCTCGGCCTCCGCCGCGGCCGCCAGGGCCTTCAAATCGTCCGGCGGCAAGGTCGTCTGATCCGCCATCGTCCGGATCATCCGGATCAGCATGACGATCAGGGTTCGGAGCACTGGGTCGCTGGCTTTCAGCTTCGCGCGCACGGTTTCCTCCGGGATGGCGATACAGACGACGGCGCCGTCCGCAATCGCGGACGCCATCCGCGGACTCTTGTCGATCAGGGCCATCTCGCCGAAGACCCCGCCCTCTTCCACGAACCCGAGGGTGGCCTGTTCGCCGGAGTCGGTCTTGCGGGTGATGCGCACGCGCCCTTGCTGCAAGACATAGGCGACGGCCCCCTCATCGCCTTCATGGAAAATCACGTCGCCCTTGTAGAAGGTGCGGCGGTTCAGGACCTTCACGCCCTTGTCGCCTGACATCTCGGCTCCCCGGTTCGCCAATGCACAATCGCGATGATGCTATCATGCGTCGTATGGGACTCGCCAGCGACGGCGCTGTCAGAGACGGCCGGCGCCGCGGAATACCGCAGCCTCTCGCGGCGTCGTGCAAAAGAGTTCCCGTCGCGTGACGCTTTTGCTATAGAACGGCGAATAAGCGGCCGCTTTTGCCGTATTGGACCGGGAGGGACGTTCCGATTGGGTCCCGGTGGAGCCTGTTCGCATGTCGAATCGACATCGCCATGATTTCAGCCAGCTCAGCATCCTCGTCGTGGATGACTGCAAGTTCATGCGCATGGTGCTCGAGCGCATGCTCGAAGCATTGGGGATCACCAAGGTTCGTTTCGCCGCCGACGGCTTCGAGGCGTGGGACCAGATCAACGAGCTCGAGCCCGACGTCGTGATCTGCGACTGGGAGATGCAGCCGGAGGACGGGCCGAGTTTTGTGCGCCGGGTCCGGCTTGATCCGGAAAGCCCGTGCCGTTACGTGCCGATCGTGATGCTGACCGGCTATACCGAGAAGGCCAAGGTGACCAGCGCGCGGGACTTCGGCATCACCGAGTTCCTGGCGAAGCCGGTGGCCGCCCGCTCGCTCCATGCGCGGTTGGTGCAGATCGTCGACAATCCGCGGCCGTTCGTGCGCACCGCCACCTTCTTCGGCCCGTGCCGGCGCCGCTTGAACCTGCCGACCTACGACGGGCAGGATCGGCGCGGCCAGCATGACGAGATTGAGATTTAGCGGCGCGCCGACGCGCGCCGACCGCCGGTGAGGGCGGGGAAAGGAAGGCGGATCGTGCCCAAGGAGAACCTGCCCGACGTGCCGGCCGAACGCGGGAAGACCTGGCATCAAGTGATCGAACGCCCGAACGATCTGGCCAAGAAGGTGCCGAAGACGGGCGGCAAGGACCCCGAACGCGCGATCGCGCAGGCCGAACAGATCGTCGGGAAGCTTGAGGCTGAGTATATCGACAAGCTGGGTCAGGACATCGACCGGCTTGAGGCCTATGGGCGGAAGTATCGCGACAGTCGGGATCCGCGCGCCCTGGATTCGCTGTTCAAGCTGATCCACAACATGCGCGGCCAGGGCTCCACCTTCGGCTACCCGCTGATCACGGACATCGGTCGCTCCTTCTGTCGCTACGTGCGCGAACTGCCGGAGGAGCGCGAGGTGACGCCGGCGTTGATCGACCAACATGTCGACGCGATGAAGGTGGTCTACAAGCGCTCCATCAAGGGGGAGGGCGACGAGATCGCCCAAGCCGTCGTCGAAGCGCTCGCCGACGCAGTGGCCCGGGAACTCTCGCGCTGATCCGACCTGAGCTTTACCTTTCGGCGCCCGACAGGTAGGCTCCGACCTCCAGAAAATGACGCCCTGAGAGAAACGCTCGCCGCGCCCGTTGCAGGCGCCGGCGCGGTTCTCGACGATAACGTTCAGCGCGCACGCCCGCGTCGAATTTAGCTTTTGAGGAGCCCCGCCCGATGTCGACCGAAACCGGCCAGATCGATCAGCAAACCCCGCCTGTCGGACCGCGGATCGCGCGTGCGCGCGACCATCAGGGTTGGTCTCAGGAGGAGCTGGCGCGGCGCATGGGCGTCACCCTTGAGACCATCGAGGCGTGGGAGAAGGGCGATCGGGATCCGCGCGCCAACAGGCTTTTCACGCTGGCCGGCATCCTGAACGTGACCCCGCATTGGCTGCTGGAAGGCGATGTCGACAAGTTCGAGACGGCGGGCGCCGTGGATCCGGTGGAGGCGATCCGCTCCAAGCTCGGCGCCGCCCGGCTGAAACTGCAGGAAGCCACCGATCTGGTGAACGAGTTGGAGCGCCAGCTCGAAGATCTCTGACGGCCGCCGGCGAATCGCGGCATAGAGACCGCCCGACGATCCCACAGGGAGACGTTTCGCCATGCGTACGCCGTTTTCGTTGATCGCCGCTTTCGTCGCGCTGCTCGCCCTCACCGCCTGCGAACCGGAGGTCGGCTCGCCGGATTGGTGCGAGGCGATGAAAGAAAAGCCCAAGGGCGACTGGACCGCGAACGAGGCGGGCGACTTCGCCAAGAATTGCGTGATGTGAGCGGCTGAAACGCCGACGAGCGCCGGCCGCCGGTCTTCGCGACCGCGCGCGCCCGTCCGTCGGCGGCCTCGCGCGCTCACTCCTCCCGGAACTGCAGGACCTCCGGCAGCCGGCGCCAGAGCGCGCAGGGGCGATAGCGCTCCTCGCGGTAGCTGTCGCAAAGATTGTCGAGGATCTCCAGAACCCTTGCGTGGCCCAGTCGGTCCGCCCAGGCCAGCGGCCCAATCGGGTAGTTGACGCCCTTCTTCATGGCGGTGTCGATCCCCTCGGGATCGGAGACGCCCTTGTAAAGCGCGTCGCAGGCTTCGTTCATCAGCATCGCCGCGGTGCGCGCGACGATCAGGCCGGGCACATCCTCGACTGGCGAAACCTTCATCCCAGCCGCCTGGAACAGCGCGGCGACGCGGGCGAAATCCTCCGCCGGGCAGTTGCTGGAGCGCGCCAACGCGATCCGGCCCGCCTTCGTCCAGTCGAGCGCGAGATCCATCACGATCGCAGGTTTTCCCTCGGCCTCGGCGATCGATTCCGCGTGCGCCCCGTCGGTGGGGCACAGGATCACAGGTCCGAAATCAAGCAAGGGGAAGAGGCAGTCGTCCTCCTGGCGCTCGATCTGCAGACCGGCCTCGGCCAGCCGTTCGAACAGCGCGCTCCACGGCCCGGGCTCGCCCAGCAGGATCGCGGCGTCCGGGGGGGCGATGTCCGCAGTCTCGGCCTCCGGCGGCTCCGGACGCTCCGCCTCTTGCGCATAATCGTACCACCCGCGGCCGGACTTGCGGCCCAGCAGGCCGCCGTCCGCCATTTCCTTCTGCAGGACGGAGGGGCGATAACGCGGGTCGTAGCTGAAGGCCTCGAATACGGCCGCGGAGACCGAATAATTCACATCGTTGCCGATCAGGTCCATTAGTTCGAACGGCCCCATGCGAAAGCCGCCGGCGTCGCGAATGCAGGCGTCCACCGTCGCGGGATCTGCCGCGCCTTCTTCGACGATACGCAGGCCTTCGCCGTAGAAGGGGCGCGCCACGCGATTCACAATGAAGCCGGGGGTGGAGGTTGCGAAGACCGGGCTTTTGCCCCAGGCGGCGGCCGTGTCGAAGACGAGGTCCGCGACCTCGGGATCGGTCGACAGGCCGCTCACCACCTCGACCAGCGGCAGCAGCGGGGCGGGATTGAAGAAATGCATCCCGACGACGCGCGCCGGGCGCTTCAGCGGCCGGGCGATCGCGGTGATGGAAAGCGACGACGTGTTGGTGGCGAGGATCGCGTCCGCGCCGCAAATCTCCTCCAGTTTGCCGAACACCTCCTGCTTGACGTCGAGGCGCTCGACCACCGCCTCGACGATCAGCGCGGCCGGGGCCAGATCTTCCAGCGTCGCGACCGGCGTGACCCGTTTTAGAACGGCGTCGGCGTCCGCCTGGGTGCGCTTGCCCTTCTCGACCAGCCGGGCGAAAACCCGCCCCAGCCGCTCCGCCGCGGCCGCCGCCTGACCGTCGGCGGCGTCGAACAGCAGCACCGGATGGCCGGCCTCGGCGGCGACCTGGGCGATGCCTTGCCCCATCGCGCCGGCGCCCACGACGGCGACGGTCTTGTTCGTCGGAAGACTCATATGCATCAATCCTTTAGCGCGGACATTTCATGTTAAGGCGACCGGATCGCGTCGCGAGGGCTCTTCAATAGCGCGCCCGATCGCTCGGCTCAATCGCGACGCGGCGCCAGTGCGTCCGTGTCCTCGCCCAGCCGCGGGGCGGCGGCGCTCTTGTCGGCGGGCTTGAAGCTCGCGTCGATCGGGGTCGGCAGCGCGGTCATCGCCGGGGCGTCCGCGTCCCGTCCGGCGCGGACCTCACGCTCGAACAGCCCGCGGGCTCGGAAATGGGGATGGGCGGGGGCGTCCGCCACCGATTTCACGGCCGTGACGCAGACGTCGAGCCCTCGAAAGCGCTCCTCCCACGCCGCCGCGCTGCGCCGGCCCAGGATTTCGGCCACGGCGGCGGCGGTCGCGGCCGGATCGTGCGCGTCGTCACGCAACGCCTCCGGCAGATCGATCGCCTGACAGAAGGCGTCCCAAAAGCGTTGCTCCAGCGGCGCGACGGCGAGAAAACGGTCGTCCGCCGTGCGATACACGCGATAGCGCGGCGAGCCGCCGGTCAACAGCGCCCCGCCGCCTGCGGGCGCCCGGCCGGTGATCTGCGCCGCCGCCTGCGCCCACCATTGCCAGCTCATCACCCCGTCGACCATGGCGACGTCCAAATAGCGGCCGCGGCCGGTGCGCTCCGCCTCCCGCAGGGCCAGCAGAATGTTGACGACGGCGGGCAAGGCGCCGCCCCCGATGTCGGCGATCAGGCCCGGCGGGGGAAGCGGCGCGCCGTCCGCGCCCGCGCCGCCCAGCGCCAGCAGCCCGGTCTCGGCGATGTAATTCAGATCATGGCCGGCGTGGTCCTTCATCGGCCCCGACTGGCCCCAGCCGGTCACCGCGCAATAGACCAGCTTCGGATTGGCGCCCGCCAACGTCTCGTAGTCGAGACCGAGGCGCGCCATCACGCCCGGCCGGAACTGCTCGACCAGGACGTCCGCGCGCTCCAGCAGCGGCGTGAGGCGCGCGCGTTCGCCTTCGTCCTTCAGATCGATCGCGATCGAGCGTTTGCCGCGGTTGAGCAATGCGAAGGCGGCCGTATCACCGCTTTCGGTCCAACGCGGCGGGGGATAGATCCGCAGCTCGTCGCCGACGTCGGGCCGCTCGACCTTGATCACCGTCGCGCCGGCTTCCGCCAGCAGCAGGGTCGCCAGCGGCCCGGGCAGCAGGGTGGTGAAATCCAGCACGGTCACGCCGGCCAGCGGCTGACGGGGGGCGTCGTCGGTCATGGGTGCTCGCAGGCGCTTGTCGCTTCAGCGTAGACTGCCCGCATCGTAGCGCGCCCGCAAAGGGGATGAAAGATGACGGCGAGCGGTCCCGCGCCCGAACGGTCGGAGGACTTTGAGGCGCTGTACGATCTGGCGGATCCGCGGGCCTACTATCGCGGGCTCGCGCCGTCGGGCTACGCCATGCCGGCGCAGGTCGCGCAGGCGGTCCGACGGCTTAGCGTCGGCCGGCGTCCCTTTCATGTGCTGGATTTCGCCTGCGGCTACGGCGCGGTCGGGCTTCTGCTGAGGACCGGCCTGTCGATGGCGGATCTCTATCGACGCTACGCCGACGCCGCCGACCCCTCGGACGATGCGCGCGCCTTCGACGCGGCGCCGGGCCGCTGGCGCATCGCCGGCCTGGACGTGGCCGGGCGCGCGCTCGCCTATGCGCAGGCGGTGGGCGCGGTCGATCTCGGCTTCTGCGAGAACGTTCTGGAAAAGGCGCCGAGCGCCGGCCTGACGGCGTTCCTGCGCCAGGCCGATCTGATCGTGGAGAGCGGCGCCGTCGGCGGATTGCTGGCGCCGGCCTTGCCGCGCCTGATCGCCGCCGCCGCGCCGCGCCGCCCGACAATTCTTTATTGCCCGCGTCCTAATGTGGACCCCGGCCCCATCGCCTCGGCGGTGACCGCGCACGGCTATGCGGTCGCGCCCTACGGCGCGCCCGTCGCCTATCGCAAGCCGCTGTCGGCGGCAGAACGCAGCACGGTCGCGGCGGCGGCCGCGGCTTTGGGCCTGTCGTCGGACGCGGTCTTCGACGCCGACGGCTTCATGCGGGTTCAGATGCGCTGCGCGCAGCCGAGTTGATGAGCGGCGGCGTCACGCCGCCGCCAGGCCGTTGAAGCCGCGGCGGATCAGGTCGGCCGCCGCATCCCAGACCTGTTCGCGCCACAGCCGGTCGCGCGGATAGGCGGCGCCGGCGCCGCTCTTGGCCGGACCGCTGGCCTGCAACAGAGTGGCCATGGAATAGACGCCGGCCTCCAGCACGACGCAGGACGTCTCCAGCGCCGGGGCGCGCGCCAGCGCCGGCAGACCGCCGGCGGTGGGCGCACGCGCCTCCGCCAGCCCTTCCGAGCCGCCGGCGAGCGGCAGACCCAGCCAACGCTGAGCCGTCTCCGGCGCGCCGGCGCCCGCCTGCTTCGGCGCGATGAACTCTATGTCGCCGAACGGGCCGGGCCCGGTGCGCACGTCGATGAACAACAGCTTCCGCTTTCCCGGGAAATGCGCGTCGGCGATCGCCTGGAGCACGGCGGCGTCCCAGGCCGGCGGGGCGAGTTCGGCCAGCGTGCGTCCGGCCAGACGTTCGCGGTCGAAGCGCTGCGCTTCTTCGTAGGCGGCGAACCGGCGTTCGGCGGCGCTGAGGACGCCGTCGTCCCAGTCCGCCGTCAGGGGCGCGCCGTCCCCCGGGCCGGGGGCGTTCCCGGCCGAGGAGGCGGGCGGCGGGGCGTCCGGGCGGTCGGGCCATATCGGACCCAACGGATTGACGGCATGGATCAGCAGGCACGAGACGTCGCGCGGCAAGTCGCGGATCAGCCCGCCGGACAGCACCCCCAAAACCGCGGCCGCCCCGGCGAATCCCGCGCCGCCCGCCCCGGCCGGGCACAAGACCAGCATGCGCGTCGCTTCCGGCGAGCCGAGGCGCGCGACGTCGCAATAGAGCGGCCCGTCATCCGCCGGCGCCGGACCGCGGCCGGGATAGGAGGCGACGCGCAGACCTATCTTGTCGCAGGCGGTCAAGAACCGCGCGCGCGCCGTCGCCAAATCGTCGCTGAACAGCCTATCGGCGTCCGCCATTCCGGCCCGGCTCCCCCTAAAAGTTCAAGAATCGGGAGCGCGACTTGCCGCCGTGCGGGCCGCGCCCCATACTTTCTGTCATGATCGGATGTACTCCAGCCGACCCGATGCAGGCAATGCGCGCGGCGCTCGCGCTCGCGCTGTGCGCGCTGCTGACGCTCTTCGCCGCGCCGGCGTCGGCGGGGCAGGACGACCCCCGCCTCGACGAGATGTTCGAGGTCCTGCAATCGGGCGAGCTTTCCTTCACCGAAGCCAAGGCGCTGGAGCAGCGGATCTGGGGCGTTTGGCTCGAGACCGACAGCGGCAGCGCCGAAGTGCTGCTGAAGGACGGCATGGCGGCGATGAGCGACCGCGACGTCGAACGCGCGGAGGAAAGCTTCACCGCCCTCGTCGAACTCGCGCCCGACTTCGCCGAAGGTTGGAACAAGCGCGCCACCGTGCGCTATTACGGCGGCGACTACGCCGGCTCGATCGAGGACATCAAGCGCACGCTCACTCTGGAGCCGCGCCATTTCGGCGCCATGTCGGGCCTCGGCCTCAACTACGACGCGCTCGGCGACGCCGAGGCCGCGGCGGAGGCCTATGAAAAAGCCCTCGACCTCAATCCCTACATGCCGGGCATCGCCCAGCGCCTGGAGCAGCTGCGCGATCAGCTTGAGGACAACAAGATCTGAGCGCGTCGCATCAAGGGCGCGAGTCGAGCCCTACCATGACGACGGTTTCCGACATCTCCGAGCAGAAGAGCCGACAGCCCCGAGCCCTGACATCGGGGCCTCGGCCCCGTCGCCTCACGCCACCCGGCTGGGATGGTCGCGCCCGTCCGCGTGGGCGGCGATGTTGTCCAGCGCGCGGTTCCCCATCGCGTTGCGGGTCTCGACCGTGGCCGAGCCGATGTGGGGCAGGAGGAAGGCGTTCCCGAGGTCGAGATAGCGTTCGTCCAGCTTGGGCTCGCCGGTGAAGACGTCGAGACCGGCGGCGGCGATCTTGCCGGATTTGAGGGCGGCGATCAGCGCGTCGTCCTCAACCACGGGTCCGCGCGCCGTGTTGGCGACGACGGCGCCGTCCGGCAGCAGCTTGATGCGCTCGGCGTTCAGCCAATGATGCGTCTGCGGCGTCAGCGGGCAGGTCAGCGCCAGGAAATCGCACTGCGGCAGCATCTCGGCCGGCTCGGCGTAGAAGGTCGCGCCTTGCGCGTCCTCGGCCGGCAGTTCGCGGCGGTTATGGTACATCACCGACATGCCGAAGCCCTGGGCGCGTCGGGCGACCGCTTGGCCGATCCGCCCCATGCCGACGATCCCGAGGCGCTTGCCGGACATGTGGACGCCCAACATCTCGCGCGGGGACCAGCGGCCCCAGCGCCCCTCGCGCAGGATGCGTTCGGCGTTCTGGGCCATGCGCGCGGCGCCGAGAAGGCACAGGATCGTCGTGTCCGCGGTGGCGTCGGTCAGCACGTCGGGCGTGTTGGCGACGACGAGGCCGCGGGCCTGCGCGGCCTCAAGGTCGATATGATCGCAGCCGACGGAGAAGGTGGCGAGGATCTCGACGCTCTCGGGCAGGAGCGCGATCGTCTCGGCGTCGAACTTTTCGGTCGGCGTGCAGACGATCCCTCGGCACCCCTCGGCGAGGCGCAGGATCGCCTTTTGATCGAGCGCAGCGTCCTCGTCGTTCGGGACGGCGTCGAATTCGGCGCGAAAGCGCGCCTCCACTGCGTCGGGCATCAGCCGGGTGGCCAGCACGCGAAAGCCTTTCGTCGCTTCACTCATCGTCCGAACGATCCCCCTTATCCTTTTGCCTTTGCGCAGGAGGGCGCCATCCGCGCCCCTTCGTTAACGCGCCGTCCCCCAGCTTTTCGCGCACCGCGTCAATGGCCCGCTCCACCTGGCCGCGCTTGGCGGCGTCGGGGTCGGCCAGATCATACGGATCGGCGTCCGCGCTGTCGGTCAGCTCCGACAAGCCGACGCCGACCAGCCTGAAGCGCGCGCCGTCGGCCTCCTTCTCCAGAAGCGGCGCCGCCGTGCGGTAGAGCGTCTCCGCCAACTGCGTCGGCGCCGGCAGGCTATGGGATCGCGTGCGGGTTTTGAAGTCCGCCGTCTTGAGCTTCAGCGTCACGGTGCGCCCGGCGATGTCGGCCTTCTTCATCCGGGCCGCCACCTTCTCGCACAAGGGCCAGAGGATGCGCTTGAGGCGCTCCGCATCGCTGACGTCCTGATCGAGGGTCGTCTCGTTCGAAACGCTCTTCGCCTCGCTCCTGGGATCGACGGTGCGGTCGTCCAACCCGCGCGAGAAGGCGTGGAGCCGCCGCCCCATCGCGCCGTAGCGCAGCTGCAGCGTCTCGGCGTCGTAACGCCTAAGGTCGCCGATGGTGCGGATTCCGTCGCGCGCCAGCTTCGCGCCCAGCATCTTGCCGACGCCGAAGATGGCGGTGACCGGCCGCGGGGCCAAGAAATCCTCCGCCTCGGACCGGCCGATCACGGCGAAGCCGCGCGGCTTGTCGAGGTCGGAGGCGAGCTTGGCGAGGAACTTGTTGGGCGCTAGCCCGATCGAGGCCGTGACGCCCGCCTCGCGCTCGATGCGCAGCACGAGCCGCGCCAGCGTCTTGGCCGGGAAACCGCCGTGCACGCGCTCGGTGCCGGCCAGATCCAGGAAGGCCTCGTCGATCGACAGCGGCTCCACCGCGGGCGTGGCGTCCAGCATCATCTGGCGTATCTGGCGTCCGACGGCGGCGTAGACCTCCATCCTGGGCCGGATGACGACGGCGTTCGGACAGGCGGCCAAGGCCTTGAACATCGGCATCGCCGAGCGGCAGCCGTACATCCGCGCGACATAGCACGCCGCCGCCACGACGCCGCGCCGGCCGCCGCCGATCAGCACCGGCTTGTCGATCAGGCTGGGATCGTCGCGCTTCTCCACGGAGGCGTAGAAGGCGTCGCAGTCGATGTGCGCGATCGACAGCCGGTCGAGTTCGGCGTGCGCGATGGTGCGGGTCGCGCCGCAGGCCGGGCAGGGCGCGCGCGCCGAGGTCTCAGGGGCGGGCGCGCGCCAGTCGGTCAGGCACTCGCGGCATAAATGGACGATCGGCGCGGCCTCGTCCGTCATGGCGGCGCGTCGTCGTGCGGCGGCGACCACGCCAGGATCGCGGCCGGATCCGCGTCGCGCCAGAGCCAGGCCGCCCCGCGCACGCCCCCGCTGTCGCCATGCAAAGGCGGGGTCAGTCGGGTCTCGACATGGTCAGAAAAGACATACTTTTTCCAATAGGTTGGAACGCGTTCATAAAGTTCGCTGAGATGGCTTAGCCCGCCGCCCAGCACGATCACGTCGGGGTCGAGAATGTTGATGGCGCCAGCCAGCCCCCGCGCCAGCCGGTCGCAATAGAGGTCGAGCGCCGCGGCGGCCTCGGAGTCGCCCGCGCGCGCGGCGGCGGCGATTTCCGCGGCGTCCGCCCCGATCCCGGCGTGCGCCGCGAAGCCAGGACCCGAAAGATAGGTCTCGATGCAGCCGCGCTTGCCGCAATAGCAGGCGTGCGCCGGATCGCGCGCCGGGTCGGCCCAAGGCAGGGGATTGTGCCCCCATTCCCCCGCGATCCCGTTGGGGCTGGCCAGCGGACGGCCGCCCACGACCACGCCGCCGCCGACGCCGGTGCCCAGGATGACCCCGAAGACGACGTCGGCCCCGGCGGCCGCTCCGTCGATCGCCTCCGACAGGGCGAAGCAGTCCGCGTCGTTGGCGACGCGCACAGGCCGCCCCAGTCGGCGGGCCAGATCGTGGTCGAGCGGTTTGCCGATCAGCCAGGTGGAGTTGGCGTTCTTGACGAGGCCTGTGCGCCGTGAAAGCGCGCCGGGCATCCCGACGCCGACCGGGATCGGACCGACGTCCGCCGGGGCGCAGGCCGTGACGGTCGCGACCAGGGCGGCGATCGCCTCGATCGTGCCGGCGTAGTCGCCGCGCGGCGTCGGCGCGCGCGGGCGCGCGACGAGGGCGCCGTCCGGGGCGGCCAGCGCGGCTTCGATCTTGGTGCCGCCGAGGTCGACGCCCACGGTCCATCCGGCGGCGTTCAAACCGCCTTCGGGTAGGAATTTCTTAGTAAACTCGGCCATAATGCTATAAGGAGACCAGGGGTGAGCGCGGCGCAAGCCTATGCGCCGCGCCGCGCTATGGGAAGTGCGGCGCCCGATGCGGTAAAAGGAACAGGGGTGATGGCGAAAACCGTCCTAATCGTCGAAGATAACGAGCTGAACATGAAGCTTTTTCATGATCTGCTCGAGGCGCGGAACTATAATATTCTGCAGACGAAGGACGGCATGGAGGCGCTGAAGATCGCGCGCACCGAAAAGCCTGACCTGATCCTCATGGACATCCAACTGCCGGAGGTCTCGGGTCTCGAAGTCACCAAGTGGATCAAGGAAGACGACGACCTGAAGGCCATTCCCGTGATCGCCGTCACCGCCTTCGCCATGAAGGGCGACGAGGAAAAGATCCGCGAAGGCGGGTGCGAAGCCTACATCGCCAAGCCGATTTCGGTGTCCAGCTTCCTCGCGACGGTTGAGAAATTTCTGGCCTGATCACGGCCTGATGCGCGCGGTCGGCTGAGGGGCCGGAGGGGACGATGACTGCACGGGTTTTGGTGGTCGACGATCTACGTCCGAACGTCAAGCTTCTGGAGGCGAAGCTGACGAGCGAGTATTTCGACGTCATCACCGCCGCCGACGGACCCGAGGCCTTGGAGAAAATCCGGGAATCGCAACCCGACATCGTTCTGCTGGACGTCATGATGCCGGGTATGGACGGCTTCGAGGTCTGTCAGAAAATCAAGGCCGATCCGGAGATGATGCACATCCCGGTGATCATGATCACCGCGCTCTCCGACGCCTCCGATCGGGTGCGGGGGCTCGAATCCGGGGCCGACGACTTTCTGACCAAGCCGGTCAACGACATCGCGATGTTCGCGCGCGTGCGCTCGCTGGTGCGGCTCAAGATGCTGACCGACGAATGGCGGCTGCGCGAGCAGACGTCGGGTCAGCTCGGCGTGCTGAAGGATGAGAAGCCGCTCTACGAGGTCAACGCACGGCACGCGAACGTGCTCGTTCTCGACGATAACGAGGTGGATGCGGCGAAAGTGCGCGCGACCCTCGATCAGGACGAAGACGACGTGGCGGCGGTCGCCTCGGTCGAGGCGGCGCACGCCAAGCTGCGCGAGGACCGATACGATCTTGTCATCGTCAATTTGCGTCTGCGCGATCAGGACGCCTTACGCTTCTGCAGCCAGATGCGCGCCAGCGAGTTGACGCGTCACACACCGATCCTCGTGGTTGCGGAGGAGGACGATACGGACCGTCTCGCCAAGGGGCTCGATCTCGGCATCAACGACTATCTGATCAAACCGATCGACCGCCAGGAGTTGCTCGCCCGCACCCGCACCCAGATCCGCCGACAGCGTTTCCAGGAGCGGTTGCGCGACAATTACGAGCGCAGTCTGGCGATGGCGCTGACCGACAGTCTGACGGGGCTCTACAATCGGCGCTATCTGACCGCCCACATGGCCGCTCTGATCGAACGGATGGGCGAGAGCGGTAAGCCGCTCGCCGTCCTCATGTTCGACATCGATTTCTTCAAACAGATCAACGACACCCACGGGCACGCGGTGGGCGACGAGGTGCTGGTCGAGTTGAGCCGGCGCGTCGTCCACAATGTGCGCTCCGTCGACACGGTCGCCCGGCTCGGCGGGGAGGAGTTCATCGTCGTGATGCCCGATACCGAGGAGCCGGTGGCCAGCACCGTGGCCGAGCGTCTGCGCGCCAACGTCGCCAAGGACCCGTTCCGGGTGCGCGGCGGCGGCGATCAGGCGCTGGAGATCACCATCTCCGTCGGCGCGGCCATGTTTGAGCCCGGCGAGGACAGCGTCGACAGCGTCATCAAGAAGGCCGACGACGCGCTCTATGAGGCGAAGCGCTCCGGTCGCAACAAGACCGTCGGTTGGACGGACGCCGGCTTCACCACGCTGGGGGCCGGGGAGGCCAGGGCGTAGAGCGCGGTCCGACGCTCATCCGCGGACGAAAAAAGCCGCCCTTCCGGGCGGCTTTTTGCGTCGCAAGCGACGAAGCGGGCCGTGCGGCCTCACTTCATCTTCGACTCCTTGAACAGCACGTGCTTACGCGCCTTCGGATCGTACTTGCGGAATTCCATTTTCTCGGTTTGGGTGCGCGGGTTCTTCTTGGCGACGTAGAAGTACCCGGTGCCGGCGGTGCTCACCAGCTTCACCTGCAGGGTCGCGGGCTTCGCCATGATCGCTCTTCCTATGCTGACGCGTACGCGGTTTCAAATGGCGAAGGGGCGCGGCCGGCGCACCCCCTCGGCTAATCCGGCGCGCACCATACGCGCGGGCCGGCCCAAGTCAAGAGGGAACGCTTGCGCCGCGCGGGCGGGCTACTCGTCGGTGACGACGCGCGCGTCGCCTTCATAGGTGTAGCGCGGCACGGGGCGCTCCGGCGCGCGCAATAACGCCGGCTCCGCCGCCAACTCCAGCGCCCGGCGCAGCACGAACTTGCTGACCCCGCGCACCTTCGATGAGGCGAGCGCCTCCCCGACCGGCACCCACAGCACTTCCGGCAGCTCGCCGCTCGCCGCAGCTTCGCCGTGCGCGCGTTCGGCGTCGGCCATGAAGAAGCGGGTGTCGAAGCGGATCGGGCTGATCGGCGGGGTGACGGCGCGCGCGATATAGTGCAGCGCCTCACGGCCGGGGGCGAGGCCGGCTTCGGCGTACGCCGCCCCCGCAGGACAGTCCGGCGGCGTGGCGCTCGCCGCGGCCGCGGCGGCGGCCGCCCCGATAAGCAGGCCCGTCTCCTCCCAGGTCTCGCGCAACGCCGACCAGATCAGTCCGACGGCTTCGTCCGCTTGCGCAGTACGCAGCAGATGCGGGGGCGCCGCATCGCGGCCGATCAGCGCCGCCCCGTGGGCCGAATCGCCCGGGTCCAAGGCCCCGCCGGGGAAGACGAAAACGCCCGGCATGAAACGCGCCGTCTCGGGCCGGCGGCCCATCAGCACCTCCGCGCGCTCCGGCCCCGCCTTCGGCGTGCGCAACAGCACCAGGCTCGCGGCGGGACGGGGGGTGACGGGCTCGGCCGGCGCGCTCGCGCCGGGGACGGGTTGATCGATCATCGGGGCGGCGGGTCTCTCTGTTGACGCGACGGGCTCTTACGTATCGGCGGGCCAACGGCCGAGCGCGATCGCCCGTTCGTAAAGGGCCGGTTGCTCAAGCAGAAGCCGTGCGACGGCCATATCGATGTCGCCGCCCTCGTGGGGAATCCAACTGCAGGCGGACAGCACCCGCGCAATGTCGGCGTCGGCGGCCTTTGGCGCAAGCCCGCGGCGCAGGGCGACGGGGCTTTCGCCCGCGCTGGCGGCGGCGAGGCCCTCGTCCAGCGCCCGCACGGCGTCGCGCGCGCCGCTGGTGCAGATGGTCGGGCCGACGCCCAGCCGCTGAAGCGGATAGCCGCTGGGAGCCACGAACCGCGCCCAGGTGAGATAGAGTTCTCCGTCGTTCGGCAGCGGGATGACCGTCTGAATCGTCCCTTTTCCGAACGAGTTCATGCCCACGACCGCCGCGCGGCCCTGATCCTGCAGGGCGGCGGCCAGAATCTCCGCCGCGCTGGCGGAGGCCCCGTTGATCAGGATCACCAGCGGTCGGGCGTGCGCCAGATCGCCCGGCTCTGCGTAGAAGCGCTGATGGCTGTTCGGATGCCGACCGTCCGCGCGGCTGATCAACCCGGCCTCGAGGAACAGGTCGGCGCTGTCCACAGCCTGGTCCAGGAGGCCGCCGGGATTGCCGCGCAGGTCCAGAATGACCCCCTCGCGGCGCCCGCCGGCCGCAGCCTGGGCGCTCGCTAGGGCCTCCGCCAGTCGTTTGGCGGTGCGTTGGTTAAAACTCGAGACCGAGATGACGGCGACGCCGTCTTCCCGCCGCAGATCGACCGTGTCCGGTACGATCCGGGTTCGGCCGACCGCGACCGTTATCGGCTCTGCCACTCCCGCGCGCCGGATGGTAACCGTAACGGGCCGATCGATCGGGCCGCGCAGCCGCTCAGCGATCCGGCGAAGACCCAGGCCGCTCAACGGCGCCGCCTCGACGGCCACGATGACGTCGTCGACCAACAGACCGGCGCCGGCGGCGGGATTGTCCGGCTCGACCCGCGTGATGCGCGCGCCGTCCGGGTGGGCCTCCAGCGTGACCCCGATCCCTCCGAAACCGTCGCGTTCGGCCCGCGCTTCGCGCGCGGCCTCACGCCCGGCGTAGCGCGACGCGCGATCAAGCCGCGCCAGCATGCCGTCGAAAAACGCGTCGTAGAGCGCTTCCTGCTCGACCGCCGCAAGCGCCGGGCTGTCCGCCCGCGCCGCGACCAGCAGCATGCGCGCCTTGTCCGCCCATGCGGCTGCGTCGCCTGCGTCGTCGGCTCCGGCGTCGGCCCGCCCGGCGACCGTCTCGTTCAGGCGCACCGTCACGCCGGCGTCGCGCGCCTCGACCTTGAGCGTCTTGTCGAACCGCGCCAGGCCTTCGAGGCCGGCGGCGACCAAATCGGCCGGGACTGTGGGCTCAATGTAATAAAGATCGATCTCCTCCAACGCGGCCTCAGTCATCCGCTCGAAGGCCCCGGGGTCGAGGCGATCGTCCGGATCGCCGGCCGCGCAGGCGGCGAGGAGAAGGGCGGCCGACAGCGCGCCTGCGCGTCGCAGCCGCGCCGCCGCTCGCGAAGCCATGCCCGACCCGTTCGCCACCCGTGAAAACCCTTTTGAAACAATCTGATGCCCTGACGGCACCATAGCCGCAGGGCGTCCCCAAGGCTAGGGGCGGGATATCCGATGGAAGCGATGGCGGCTGCGAAGCGTCGCGCCGTCCGCACGGCTCCTGGGGAAACCGGGCGTCCCGCCTGCGCGCCGCCCTGAAAGCCTAGCGCCCCTTGCCCTTCTTGCCGGGCTTTTTCGGACCCTTCTTGGCGCCCTTGCGCGGCGGCCCGCGCTTGCCGACCGGTCGTTTGGACCCGGGGCGGCCGCGATCTCCGGACGACGCGACCTGGCGCTCGCCTTTCGGCAGGACGGTTCCGCCGTCGATCACTTCGAGGATCAACCCGCCGGAAAGCGGGCTCGCTTCGACAAGGCGAACCGTCACCGGATCGCCCAGGCGGAAGGCCAGACCGTCATAGGCGCCGACCAGGCGATGATGCACCTCGTCATGCTGATACCGATCGCGGGGCAGGGAGCGGATGGGGACCAGCCCGTCGGCGCCCGTCTCCTCAAGACGCACGAACAGCCCGAAGCGCTGCACGCCGGTCACGCGGCCCTGGAACTCCGCGCCGATCCGATCGGCCATGTAGGCGGAGAGGTAGCGGTCGGTCGCCTCGCGCTCGGCCATGATGGCGCGCCGCTCGGTCTGAGAGATATGCTCGCCGAATTCTTCGAACCGCTCCGCCTGTTCGCCGGGCAGCCCGCCGTCGCCGAGCCCGTAGGCCGAGACCAGCGCGCGATGGACCAGCAGGTCGGCGTAGCGTCGGATCGGCGAGGTGAAGTGGCAGTAGCGCTCCAGCGCCAGGCCGAAATGCCCGCGGTTTTCGGGGCTGTAGACGGCCTGCGCCTGCCCGCGCAGGATCAGGTCGGAGACGATCTGCGCCTTCTCGGTATCGGCCGCCTGCGCGAGAATGCCGGTGAACTGCGCCGGCTTCGGCGTCTGGCCCTTGGCGAGCTTGAAGCCGAGCGCGCCGAGCGATTCGCGCAGCATCTCCAGCTTGTCGAGCGGCGGCGGCTCGTGCACTCGGTACATCGCCGGCGCGCGCTTCGCCTCCAGCGCCTGAGCGGCGGCGACGTTGGCGCAGATCATGAACTCTTCGATCAGCTTGTGGCTGTCGAAACGCTGTCGACGCGCGATCTCCTTCACCCGTCCGCTTTCGCCGACCACGACCTGCAGCTCCGGCAGATCGAGCTCCAGCGTCCCGCGCGCCTCGCGATTGCGCTTGAGAGCGGCGTAGGCGGCGTAGAGCGGCTCGATAACCGCCTCCTTCAGCGGGTCGGTCGCCTCGTCCGGATGGCCGTCGGCGGCGCGCTGCACCTGGGTGTAGGTGAGGCGCGCGTGGCTGCGCATCAGCGCGCGGACCACCTTGTGACGCTTCAGGCGTCCGTCGATGTCGATCACCATCTGCATGGCGAGGCAGGCGCGATCTTCGTTGGGGCGGAGCGAACACAGATCGTTCGACAGCGCCTCCGGCAGCATCGGCACGACGCGATCAGGGAAATAGACGGAATTGCCGCGATCGCGCGCCGCCTTGTCGAGCGCGCCCTCGGGCCGGACGTAATGCGAGACGTCGGCGATGGCGACCGTGATCTCGAAGCCGCCGGCGTTGTTGGGATCCGGGTCCGGACGCGCGTGGACGGCGTCGTCGAAGTCGCGGGCGTCGGCGCCGTCGATGGTGACCAGCGGCAGGGCGCGCAGATCCGTGCGTTTGCCGAGCGCGGGGACCTTCGAGCCCTCGGCCTCCTTGAGGGCCGCCTCCGGAAACTCGACCGGTATTCCCTGGCTGTGGATCGCGATCAGGCTGAAGGCTTTCGGATCGTCCAGCGCGCCGACCCGCTCGACGACCCGCGCCATGTGGCCCGTGCCGCGCCCGCCGGGCAGGGTCTCCGCCAGCACCAGGTCACCGACGGCGGCGCCGCCCAGATCCTCGCGTTCGACGAACCAGCTCTTGGTCGATCCCTTTTCCGTCGGGACCAGCAGGGCGCCGCCCTTGGCCGATTCCAGCAAACCCAGAAGCTTCGCGGGGCCGGCCTTCAGGGTCCGGATGATCCCGGCCTCATAGCGCTTTGCGCCGACGCGGCGCAGCTTCGCCAGCACCCGATCGCCTTCGCGCGGCGCCGGGCCGCTGCGCGGCGCGCCGACGATCAGGATATGCGGCGGGTCGCCGGCGTCGTCCGGCCAGCTGGTCGGCTTGGCGTAAAGCTCGCCGTCCCGGTCCACGCCGTCGATCTGCAGCACCGCCACCTCGGGCAGGGCGCCCTTGGGCGCCATCTTGCGCTTGGCGCCGCGGTCGATCTTTCCGTCGCTCTCGATCTCTTTCAGCAGGCCGCGCAGGTCGGCGCGCTGCGCGCCCTTGATGTTGAAGGCGCGCGCGATTTCGCGCTTGCCGACCGGTTTGTCGCTGTCCTGGATGAAGCGGACGATCTGCTGCTTCGAAGGAAGGGGCGTCTTGTCGTCCGGATCGCCTTTCTTCGCCAAAATCCGTCAGCCCGCCTTGCGGCCGGCGGCCTTTTTCGCCGTCGCCTTCTTGGCTTTCGATTTCTTGGCCTTCGATTTCTTTGCGCCCGCCTTTTTCGCAGTCGCCTGCTTGGGGCCGGCCTTCTTGGCCGCGCCCTTCTTGGCGGCCTTCGCGTCGATCAACTCGATCGCCTGCTCCAGCGTCACGTCCCCGGGCTCGGCGCCCTTCGGGATCGAGGCGTAGATCTTGCCGTGCTTCACATAAGGCCCGAAGCGGCCGGAGCCGAGCTGGATCGGTTTGCCGTCGGAGGGATGCGCGCCGAGCTCCTTGCCGGCGCCGGCCTTGCCCTTCTCGCCCGCCTCCGCGATCACCGCCACGGCGCGGTTGATGCCGATCGTCAGCACGTCGTCGTCCGCCGGCAGCGAGATGAAGCGGTCGCCGTGCTTCAGATAGGGGCCGTAGCGGCCGAGACCGGCCTGGATTTTGGCGCCGGACTCCGGATGCTCGCCCAGGTCGCGGGGGAGGGCGAGCAATCGGAGGGCCGTCTGCAGATCCAGCGTGTTCGGGTCCATCCCCTTCAGCAGTGAGGTACGCTTGGGCTTTTTGCCTTTCTCCGCCTCGCCGCGCTGGACGTAGAGGCCATAGGGTCCCTTGCGCAGGCTGACAACTTCGCCCGTATCGGGATCGTAGCCGAGATCGCGCGGGAACTCGCCTTCCACCGGGCCGATTCCGTCGGCGTCGTTGGCGGCGGTGCCGATGTCGCGGGTGAATTTGCAGTCGGGATAGTTGGAGCAGGCGATGAAGGCCCCGAACTTCCCGAAGTTCAGGTTCAGGCGCCCGTTGGAGCAGGCGGGACAGACGCGCGCCGCTTCGGTCGAGCCGTTCTCGTCCTGCTCGAAGAAGTGGGGGCCGAGTTCGCGGTCGATGGTCTCGCGCACCTCGATCGGCGAGAGGTCCATCGTCTCCTCGCAGATTTTCGAGAAGGCCTCCCAGAAATCGCGCAGCACCTGCTTCCAGTCGACTTGGCCGTCGGAGACCTCGTCGAGCCGCTCCTCCAGCGCCGCGGTGAAGTCATAGGAAAAGTAGCGTTCGAAGAAACTGGCCAAAAAGGCCGTGACCAGCCGACCCCGGTCCTCCGGAATGAAGCGCCGCTTGTCGAGTCGGACGTATTCCCGGTCCTGCAGCACCTTAAGGATCGAAGCGTAGGTGGAGGGACGGCCGATCCCGAGCTCCTCCATTTTCTTGACGAGGCTCGCTTCCGAATAGCGGGGCGGGGGTTGGGTGAAGTGCTGGTTCGCCGCCGCCTCGAGCAGTTTGGCGTCGGCGCCTTCCTCCAACTGCGGAAGCATGCGGCCTTCGTCGCTTTCCTCGCCCGGATCGTCCACGTCCTCGCGATAAAGCGTGAGGAACCCGTCGAAGCGAACGACGGAGCCTGTGGCGCGCAGCATCGTCTCGCCGGTCCGGTCCGCCAGATCGACCGCGACGTTGTCGAGCACGGCGCTCTCCATCTGGCTCGCCAGCGTGCGCTTCCAGATGAGCTCGTAGAGGCGCAGCATGTCGCCGTCGATATAGCGGCTAACCTGCTCTGGCCGGCGGAACAGGTCGGTCGGACGCACGGCCTCGTGCGCCTCCTGCGCGTTCTTCGCTTTGGTGCGGTACTGCCGCGGGCCGGAGGGTAGGTAGTCCGGCCCGTAATCGTCGCTGATCAGG
The DNA here is from genome assembly GCF_040218065.1 of Marivibrio sp. Lineage (NCBI taxonomy): Bacteria > Pseudomonadati > Pseudomonadota > Alphaproteobacteria > Rhodospirillales > Aestuariispiraceae > Marivibrio > Marivibrio sp. Next base: position 55,021 of record NZ_JAVJQE010000002.1, read on the forward strand.
TTGCGCGCCGCCGTCAGCGCGTCGTTCGACAGAATGGTGCTGTCGGTCCGCATATAGGTGATGAGGCCGACCGTCTCGCCGCCGATGTCGACGCCTTCGTAGAGCTTCTGGGCCAGCGTCATCGTCTTGGTCGCTCCGAAATAGAGCTTCCGGCTGGCCTCCTGCTGCAGGGTGGAGGTGGTGAAGGGCGGGGCGGGATTGCGCTTGGTCTGCTTGCGCTCGACCTTCGCGACCGTGTAGGCGCCGGCGCGCACGGCTTCGAGGGCCCGGGTCGCGGCGCGTTCGCCGCCGAGCGAGAACTTGTCGAGCTTCTCGCCGTCGAGACGGGTCAGTTTGGCCGGGAACCGCCGCCCTTCGGCGTTCGCCATCGTCGCGTCGATCGACCAGTACTCCTGCGGTCGGAAGGCCTCGATCTCCGCCTCGCGCTCGCAGATCAGACGCAACGCCACCGACTGGACGCGGCCGGCCGACTTGGCGCCGGGCAGCTTGCGCCACAGCACGGGCGACAGCGTGAAGCCCACGAGATAGTCGAGCGCCCGGCGCGCCAGATAGGCCTCGATCAGCTCGTCGTTGAGCGGGCGAGGGCGCTCCATCGCGTCGAGCACGGCGTTCTTCGTAATCTCGTTGAAGACGACGCGGTTGACCTCCACGCCGTTCAGCGCCTTGCGCCGGGCCAGTTCTTCCTGGATATGCCAGCTAATCGCCTCGCCCTCGCGATCGGGGTCCGTGGCGAGGTAAAGGCGTTTCGCGCCCTTCAGGCGCTTGGCGACCTCGTCGATCCGCTTCTTGGATTGGCTGTCGACGTCCCAGCGCATCGAGAAGTCGCGCTCAGGGTCGACCGAGCCGTCTTTGGGCGGCAAATCGCGCACATGGCCGTAGGAGGCGACCACGTCGAACTGGTCGCCGAGATATTTGTTGATCGTCTTCGCCTTCGCCGGAGACTCGACGACGACGAGGTTGGGGGCCGCCATATGCTTGATCCGCCGTCCGTTTCTGGGGGCTTGTCGCGGGATGGAGAATTGGCGCCCAACAAGGCCGGCGTCAACTGACGCCGCCTAAGGCGCTCATATTGCGGGAAAAAGAAAGCCTTTTCGCGAAAAACGCCGTCAGTGCGCGGCGGGCTTTTCACCCGGCGGGCGTCGGCGCCACTGGCGCAGGACGGTCGCGGCGCCCAGCGGTTCAATGCGGTCGAAATAGGCGCAGGCCCGGTCCAGACCGCCGTCGATGGTGAAGCCCGCCCACCCGGCGTCGTCGTGGAACGCCTGCAGGACGTCGATGAAGCGCTCCGAATCGAGGCCGAGCGCCTTGCAGGCGATGGCGGCGGTCTGCGGGCTGTCGGGCGCGAAGATTCGCGCGACCGTCTCGGCCGGCAGGCGGGTCTCCGTCGCGACCTCGCTGAGGAAGGCGTCGGCGCCGTCCTGGTGCAGGACGCGAACCAGGCGGGCCGCGCGACGGCGAACCCGCGCCGCGGGGTCCGCCGTCTCCGTTTTGGACCAGCCGGCGGCGGAGCCTTGAGATCTGCCGGCGTCTTCATCCAGCGCCGTCCAGACGGCGGCGTCGACGGACTCGTCGAGCGCCTCGCTGTCGATGGCGAAGTTGCGTGCGATATGATGGCGCAACGCTTCGCCGACCCAAACGTAAAGCCGGCGCGCCAAGTCGGTCGGCAGGTCGCGGCGCTTGACCAGCAACTCCTGATAATCCTCCGCCTCGACCGACCGTTCGACCAGAATCTCCAGCGAATCGCGGCCGAGCTTCGCCGTCTCGTTGCGCATCAGGGTGCGGTCGATCTCCGCCTCTCCCTGGTTCACCAGCCGGCGGCACACCACCTCGCTTACCTCGGGGCGGCTCGCGACCGCGATCGCGTGGCCGGTTCCCTGGCGGGCGATCAGCGTCAGCAGATCCTGGTCGCTCAACTGCCGGCTGCGCACGATGATCGGGTAGGCGACATGCACGGCGTCGTTCGACAGAAAGGCCAGAAGATCGCGCGGCACGTCGATGCGTTCGGCCAGAATGTCGGCGATGTGGCGGCGGATTTGCACCTCCACCCGGTCGATCAGCTGGCGCAGAATCTGATAGGTGAGGTCGAGTTCGGAGGGCGTCAGGTCCGCTTGCTGATCCAGGCACATCTTCGCGATCGACGCGGCCAGGCCGCCCTTGCCGTCGATCGCCCGCTGATGCGCCAGCCGTAGAAGCTTGCCGTATGAAACCTGTCTCGCCATTCGTTTCGTCAATCCGCGCCGTTCTCGACGCTCGATCCGCATTGGGTCAATGACGGGCGGGGGAGATGCGTGGACTCCGCTCCGCCGGCAGCCTCGTTCTAGCAGCCGAGGGACATTTTAGCTGTGACCCCAGTCACAACAAGGTAAAAAATATGTCCTTATTGACGTGGGCGAAAGCAACATAAGAAAAAATACGCGATATTATTTCGGTCGAATTTATCTGGAATGCCGGAGATCAGGCGGGCGCGCGCGGTCTCATGAGGGGCCGGAGCGCAGCCGTGCGGGACCGGGGGATGCGGACCCTACCGGGGCGTCAGTCCTCGAACCGAGGCGTCAGCCCTCGAGATGAACGGCGATGCGCTTGTTGTGCGCGCCCTTGTTCTCGATCTTGCCGATGCGCAGGCGCCCGATCTCGCCGGTGCGCGCGACATGGGTGCCGCCGCAGGGCTGCAGGTCCACAGGCGCGTCCGCGCGGCCGATTTGAATGAGGCGCACGGTCCCTTTGCCGCGCGGCGGGGCGACGGACATGGTGCGCACCAACTCGGGCCGGGCGTCCAGTTCCTCGTCCGCGACGGCGGTGATCGTCACCGAATGGTCCGCCGCCGTCAGGGCGTTCAGATCCGCCTCGAGCCTTTCCTTGTCGAGGTCGAAATCTCCCAGGTCGAAGTCGATTCGGCTCTTGTCCGCGCCGACCTGGCAGCCGTTGATCGGCCGCGGGATCAGGGCCAGCATCAGATGCATCGTCGTGTGCATCTGCATCAGCCGGAAACGATTGTCCCAATCGATCGCGCAGGACACCGTCTCGCCGGGCTGGGGGAGCGTCTGCCCCTCCTCCGGCACGTGGACGATGTCGTCGCCGACATAGAGCGTCGTCCCAATGCGGATCTCGGCGCCGTCCTCTTTGGTCATCACGCCGCGGTCGCCCGGCTGGCCGCCGCCGGTGGGATAGAAGACGGTGCGATCCAGGATGATCCCGCCGCGCTCATTGACCTCAAGCACGTGCGCCTCGCAGGTCGTCAGATAGGAATCGGCGCGAAACAGCTCGTCGGTACGCTCGGTCATGCGTCTTGTCCTCTTAAGGCGGGGCGGCGACACGGGCAGGGTAGAGGCAACCGGCCGGTCGGAAAAGAGCCGCGGCCTCGAATCGGGGGCAGGGTGACGGCCCGGTTTCGATCGACCGACGGGGGCGATTTGCAATCGTTCATGACATGAACGTAAAAAAATCGCCCTGATTTGCAACTGTCATCGATTTTTCCCTTTCAAAAACGGCTCATGTGACTATTTTCTCCGCGCATCCCGGGCCGACGCTGGCGGCAGCCGCTCGACCCCGCGCCATTTGACTGAAGGGATGCGCCCCCATGCCGATCCAGGAAGCTCTCACCTTCGACGACGTGCTCCTCCAGCCCGGTCGCTCGGAGGTTCTGCCGGCGAACACCGACGCCTCGACCCAGTTGACCAAGACGATACGCCTGAACATCCCGCTAATCTCCGCGGCGATGGACACGGTGACCGAAGGCCGCCTGGCGGTCGCGATGGCGCAGCAGGGCGGCATCGGCGTGGTCCACAAGAACATGACGGTCGAGCAGCAGGCGGACGAGGTGCGCTCGGTCAAACGCTCGGAAAGCGGCATGGTGGTGAACCCGATCACCATCACCCCCGACCGCACCCTGGCCGAGGCGCTGGCGATCATGGACCGTCATCGCATCAGCGGCATTCCCGTGGTCTCGAAGCGCTCCAAGAAGCTGGTCGGCATTCTGACCAACCGCGACGTCCGCTTCGCCGAGGACATGGCGACGCCGGTCAAGGACCTTATGACCAGCCGCCGGCTGATCACCGTGCCCGAGGGCACGGGCCGCGACGAGGCGATGCGCCTGCTGCACCAGCACCGCATCGAGAAGCTGCTGGTGATCGACGCCAACAAGCAATGCGTCGGCCTGATCACGGTGAAGGATATCGAGAAGTCGCGCGCCTTCCCCCACGCCTGCAAGGACGAGAACGGCCGTCTGCGCGTGGCCGCGGCGACCGGGGCCGGGATCGACGGGCTGAAGCGCGCGGAAGCGCTGCTGGAGGCCGGAGCCGACGTGATCGTCGTCGACACCGCCCACGGTCATTCCAAGGGCGTGTTGGACCAGGTGGAGGCGGTGAAGCGGCTCTCCAACTACGCCCAGGTGATCGCCGGCAACGTGGCGACGGCCGACGGCGCGCAGGCGCTCATCGACGCGGGCGCGGACGCGGTTAAGATCGGAATCGGTCCGGGCTCGATCTGCACCACCCGGGTCGTCGCCGGCGTCGGCGTACCGCAGCTGACCGCCATCATGGAGGCGAGCGAGGTGTGCCGGCGTCACGGCGTTCCCGCGATCGCGGACGGCGGCATCAAATTCTCCGGCGATCTGTCGAAGGCGATCGCGGCGGGCGCGGACTGCGTCATGATCGGCTCGCTGTTGGCGGGCACGGAGGAGGCGCCGGGCGAGGTCTTTCTGTTCCAGGGCCGCTCATACAAGGCCTATCGCGGCATGGGCTCGGCCGGCGCGATGGCGCGCGGCTCCGCCGACCGCTATTTCCAGGAGGACATCGCGGAAAGCCACAAATTCGTGCCGGAAGGCGTCGAAGGCCGCGTGCCCTATAAGGGGCCGGTGGCCGGCGTGATCCATCAGCTGACGGGCGGCCTGCGCGCCGCGATGGGCTATACGGGCTGCGCCGACATCGCGACCCTGCAGAAATACAGCCACTTCCGCCGGATCACCGGCGCGGGCTTGCGCGAAAGCCACGTGCACGACGTCACCGTCACCAAGGAGGCCCCGAACTACCAGTTCGACGGCTGATAGGGGCGTGCTGAACATGGCGACGGGCGCGGAGCTTCCCGGGATCGTGCAGGCGATCGGCCTTGCGGCCGGCGCGTTGACGACGCTCGCCTTCCTGCCGCAGGTGGTGAAGACTTGGCGCACGCGCTCGACCGCCGACATCTCCTTGTGGATGTTCCTGGCGTTTCTGACCGGCGTCGGCCTGTGGCTCGCCTACGGGCTGCTGATCGGCGACGCGCCGCTCATCGCCGCCAACGGCGCGACGTTCCTGCTGGCTGGCGTCATCCTTTATTTCAAGCTGCGTCACGGATAGGGCCCTTTCGCGCATGACTCCCGCCGCCCGCATCAGCGCCGCGATCGAGATCCTCGAGGGGCTCGATCGGCCCGACGCGCCGCCGGCCGACAAGGCCATGGCGGATTGGGGGCGGGGCAACCGCTTCGCCGGCTCGAAGGACCGCCAGGCGATCGCGGGCCTGGTCTACGGCGTGTTGCGCCGGCGCGGGCAGATCGACTGGTGGCTCCACCGCGTCAACGGCCTGCGGGGGCCCGACGATCCGCCGACGGCCCGCGACCGGGTGCTGATCCAGCTTTTGCTGGGGGAGGGGAGGCGCCTCACCGACTTGGAGAAAGAGTTCGACGGGGAGCGGTTTGCGCCCGAGCCGCTGTCGTTGCGCGAAAAGCGCATCGCCATCGAACTGACGCAGCAGCGCGGCTTCGAGCTCGGCTGTCAGCCGTTCGAAGCGGGCGCGAACATGCCCGACTGGCTGGCCGAGCGGATGCAAAAGTTTTACGGCGAGCGCGCGCCGGCCGAGGCGGCGGCCTATCTGCAGGAAGCGCCGGTCGATCTGCGCGTCAACACCCTGAAGGCCGATCGCGCCGCCGCCAAGGCCGCGCTGGCGGCGGAGGGGCTGGAGGCCGTCGAGACGCCGCTCTCGCCGATCGGCCTGCGGCTCGGCGGCCGCGCGCCGCTGTCGGGGACCAAGGCCTTCAAGGACGGGCTGGTGGAGCCGCAGGACGAGGGCTCGCAGCTGGCGGCCCTTCTGACCGACGCGCGGCCGGGCATGCGGGTCGTCGATTTCTGCGCCGGGGCGGGCGGCAAGGCGCTGGCCCTGGCCGCGCAGATGAACAACACCGGGCGTCTGGTGGCCTGCGACGTCTCGGATGCGCGGCTCAAGCGCGCGGCGCAGCGCCTGAAGCGCGCCGGCGTCTTCATCGTGGAGCGCAAGCCGCTCACCTCCGAGCGCGACAAGTGGGTGAAGCGCGCCGCCCAACCCAAGGGCGGCAAGAAGAGCCTTTACGACCGCGTGCTGATCGACGCGCCCTGCACCGGGACGGGGACGTGGCGGCGCAACCCGGACCAGAAATGGAAGACAGCCCAGCGCGATCTCTTCCGCCTGACCGACATCCAGGCGCAGATCCTGGACAGCGCCGCACGGCTGGTGGCGCCCGGCGGGCGGCTCGTCTACGTCACCTGCTCCTGGCTGCGCGAGGAGAACGAGGCGCAGATCGAGGCCTTCCTGCGCCAGCGGCCCGATTTTTTCGCCTATCCGATCCAGGACGTCTGGGCCGAGACGGCGGGCGCGATGGGCGGCGGCCAATGCCCGGCCGCGGCCGAGGCGACCAGCCTGCGCCTGACGCCGGCGCAGCAGGGCGTGGACGGATTTTTCGTGGCCGTGATGGGCCGTAAACTAAGCTAAGCGCGAGCAGACACAAAAGAGGGACGGCGCCGGCATGAGCCAGATCGAAGACCCCACCCAGACTCAGAAGATCCTCATCCTCGATTTCGGCTCGCAGGTGACGCAGTTGATCGCGCGCCGGGTGCGCGAAGCCGGGGTCTATTGCGAGATCCATCCCTTTAACAACTTCGACGAAGCGCAGATCCGGGCGTTCGAGCCGAAGGGCGTGATTCTCTCCGGCGGGCCGGCCAGCGTGACCGGCGAGGATACGCCGCGCGCGCCTGAGGCGGTTTTCGCCCTCGGCGTGCCGATCCTGGGCATCTGCTACGGCCAGCAGACGATGGTCGCCCAGATGGGCGGGCAGGTGGAGACCCACGATCATCAGGAATTCGGGCGCGCCGATCTGGAGATCACCGAGGGCTGCGAGCTGTTCACCGGCGTCTGGACGCCGGGCGAGCGCCCCCGGGTTTGGATGAGCCACGGCGACCGGGTGACGCGCCTGCCAGAAGGCTTCCGCATCGTCGGCAAAAGCGAGGGCGCGCCCTTCGCCGCCATCGCCAACGACGAGAAGCATATGTACGGCGTGCAGTTCCACCCGGAAGTGGTGCACACGCCGGACGGCGCGCGGCTTTTGTCCAATTTCGTGCATGTGGTCTGCGGCTGCTCGGGCGACTGGACCATGGCGGCCTTCAAGCAGGACGCGATCCAGCGCATCCGCGAGCAGGTGGGCGCGGACGGCCGGGTGATCTGCGGGCTTTCCGGCGGCGTCGACAGCTCGGTCGCCGCCGTCTTGATCCACGAGGCGATCGGCGAGCGGCTGACCTGCATCCTGGTCGACCACGGCCTGATGCGCCAGGGCGAGGCGGAGCAGGTGGTGACGCTCTTCCGCGACCACTACAACATCCCGCTCGTCCACCGCGACGCGTCCGAGCTGTTTCTGGGAAGGCTTGAGGGCGTAGACGACCCCGAAAAGAAACGAAAGATCATCGGCGGCCTCTTCATCGACGTGTTCGAGGAGGAGGCGCAGAAGGTCGGCGGCGCCGATTTCCTGGCCCAGGGCACGCTCTATCCGGACGTGATCGAAAGCGTCAGCTTCGCCGGCGGCCCCTCGGTCACGATCAAGAGCCACCACAATGTCGGCGGCCTGCCGGAGCGGATGAACATGAAGCTGGTCGAACCGCTGCGTGAGCTCTTCAAGGACGAGGTGCGCGTGCTGGGCCGCGAGCTGGGATTGCCGCAGGCGCTGATCGGCCGGCATCCGTTTCCGGGGCCGGGCCTCGCGATCCGCATCCCCGGGCCGGTGACGCGCGACGCCTGCGACATCCTCCGCAAGGCGGACGCCATCTATCTGGAGGAGATCCGCAACGCCGGCCTCTATGACGAGATCTGGCAGGCCTTCGCCGTGCTGCTGCCGGTCAAGACCGTCGGCGTGATGGGCGACGCGCGCACCTACGATCATGTGCTGGCCTTGCGGGCCGTCACGTCGACGGACGGCATGACGGCCGACAGCTACCCGTTCCCGCACGATTTCCTGTCGCAATGCGCGACCCGCATCATCAACCAGGTCCGCGGCGTGAACCGGGTGGTCTACGACGTGACCTCGAAGCCGCCCGGGACGATCGAGTGGGAGTAGGGCGTCCCTGCGGCCCGTTGGGTCGGCCAGTCTTGTTGCGGCCGACGCGCCAATCCGCCTAAGCTGACCGCCTGGGGAGACACCATGAGCCTGGGGGGCTGAGGAAATGAGGCGTTTGGCGGTGATTGCGGCGGCGGCTTTGGTTATGTCGGCCTGTCAGACTATGCAGGAGGCCGAGACGGTGGCCCCTCTCGGAGTCGATTTCAGTTGGCGCGGGGTGGCGGCCTGCACAACCGCGTCGCCGGCTTTCACGATTTCGAACGTCCCGGCCGGGGCCACCCTGTTGCGCTTCAAGATGACCGATCTCGACGTGCCCAGCTACAATCACGGCGGCGGGTCGGTGGCCTATACGGGCGGCGGCGAGATCCCGGCCGGCGCCTTCAGCTACAAGGGACCCTGTCCGCCGTCGGGCGCGCATGATTATCAGTTCACGGTCGTCGCGATCGACGAGTCGCAGGGGTTGATCGTCGGCCGCGGGGAGGCCGTGCGTCCGTTTCCGCCTGAATGAGCGAGGCGAGCGCGGCGCTTGCGCCGCGCGGTCACCGCGGGGCTAAGTCGTAGACCCGCGCGCGCACATGGTCGAGAAGCGCTTGGCGGTCGTCGAAACGGGCGAGGTCCTCCGGCGGCATGGGCGCGCCGATCTGGGCGGCGATGGAGCCGCCGATGCGGCGGACGACCTCGCGCAGGATCAGCGCTTCGCGCAGGGTTCCTGAGAATTTGCTGACGAAGTGGAAGAGGCGGCCGTTCTGCCCTTCGAAATGGACCGGCAGGACCGGCGCGCCGGACGTCTGGATCAGCGTCGCCGGGAACAGCTTCCAGGGGTCGTCGACGGCCGTCCCGAACATTTTCTTCGCCGTCGAGACGCGGCCGGCGGGGAAGATGACGAGCGACCCGCCGTCGCGCAGATGCGCGCGGGCGATCCGTTTGGAATGCACGTTCGAGCGCAGCGCCGCCGAGTCCCCCTCGAACGCGATCGGGATCAGATAAGGCCGGAAAACCTGGGCGCGTCCCAACGCTGCGTGCGCGATCAGTTTGAAGTCCCGCCGGACGCCGGAGAGGATGTGGCCGGCGGCTATTCCGTCCAGCACGCCGAAGGGATGGTTGGCGATCAGAATAAGCGGGCCGGTCTTCGGGACCGCCGCCAGCGCGCGCCGATCGAACCGCACCTCCAGCCTCAGATACTCGACCGCCGAGCGCCAGAAGTCGTCGTCGGTCGGCCGACGGCGCCGGTATTCGTCATAGAGCCGCTGAAGTTTCGGCTGGCCGGTCAGCAGTTCCACCCCCTTGATCAGGGTGCGTTTGCCGATCGGATCGTCGGGCGCGCTATAGGTCACGCGGTCCGCCAGGCGCGCGTCGAGCTCGGCGAGCGGATCGCCCCCGGGCGGGCCGAACTTGTCTGGGGAAAGATATGTCACCGCGCGCATCGACCCGCTTGTTCGTCATGAAGGCGTCATAGCTAGGGGGTCGTTGTTACGCGCGTGTGTTGATTGGATTGCGGGGCGATTGCGCAGAGCCGCCGGGCGTCTGCGACGCTCTCCCTCGCGGCCGGGGCGGTTCTTCCGCCCCACCACCTGCGGCGCGTCCGTCTTCTCTCGAACCGGCGATGAGGTCGAGGTCAATCTCGGCGCCCTCGACGCGCCGGATCGGTTTGTTCCGGCCTACGAGCTCCGGGCCGTGCGACGGGAGGGGGGCTGCCCGCCTTTCCGGTCGAGACGCGCGATGAGCGGGACCGGGTTTCGCAGCGGCGTGAGGGCCCATAGGCGCCATAGAAAAAGGGCGCATCCCGGGATGCGCCCTTGATCCTCGCGGCGAGGCGAGGCCCTAGAAGCCGTAGTTGAGGCCCAGCTGCAGGCTGTGCGCCTGGATCACCTGGTCTTCGTTGGCCTCGTCGGTCGGCGCGCCCAGGAAACTGTAGCCGCCGATCAGGTCCATATCGTCCGTCAGGGCGTACGACGCCCCGACGCCGATCTCGCCGGCTGGCGCGACGCCGAAGTAGTTCTTCGTGTAGCGCTCCCCGTCTGCAGCGGTGTAGCCGATGTCGCCTTCCGCGAAGGCCGCCCCGACGCCGAGCGAAAGGTAGGGCGTCACCGCCGTCCCGGTGTCGAAATCGTAGGCGCCCTTCACCATCGCGGTGTAGAAATTCAAGCTGCCGCCGTCATTGACGATCCCGGCCTGGCCGCCGATCGATTCGATGTCGTGCGCGCGCCAGCCGATCTCAAGCTCGGTGCGGATCGAGCCGAAGTCGTAACCGCCGCGCAACAACGCGCCGCCGCCGGTGGAGAATTCCGCGCTCTTGGTCGTGTCGTTCGCATTGCCGTTGCTGAACTCGTAGTCGGATACGACCGACAGGGCGCCGGACGCGCCGACGTACACGCCCGCGTCATCCGCCAGCGCCGCAGGGGCGAGCGCCGTAAGGGCGATCGCCGTCATTCCAACCAACCGTTTCATGTACATCTCCGTGACAGGCTCCAACACGCAGGCTGCACGCCGAGAACGCGGCGTGCGCGTAACCGCAGGCAGACTGCATCATAAATTCGTAACGAATAGTTAACACCTTGAAAATTTATAGAAAAGTCACGTTTCTTGAACAGCTTTCACCCTTCTGCACGTAAGGGGGGGCGGTGGTCGGGTCCTCTCTCGCCGCGCCGCACGTCCTTGACCTTCCAGCGACTGGAACCCCCATATTATTAGCGCCTCGGAAAAGGAAAGAGGAACTATGGCGCACGCACACAGCTGTCACGACCAGGATCATTCAGACGACTCGAAAGGTGCGACGGACCGGCCGAAGGACGGCTACATCTGCCCGATGTGCCCGGAGGTCTGGTCCGACAAGCCGGACAGTTGCCCGAAATGCGGCATGGCCTTGGAGCCCGCGCGCCCGCAGGCGGCTCAGACCAAGACAGAATACACCTGCCCGATGCATCCCGAGATCGTGCGGGACGAACCCGGCGACTGCCCGAAATGCGGCATGGCGTTGGAGCCGCGTACGGTATCCGTCGACGACGCGCCGAACCCGGAGCTGGTCGACATGACGCGGCGCTTTTGGGTCGCGCTGGCGGGGACGGTGCCCGTTTTCGTTCTGGCCATGGGCGAGATGGTCCCAGGGATTGCGGGCCTGGTCGAGGGCGCTTGGAACGGCTGGGTGCAACTGGCCGCCGCCACCCCGGTGGTGCTGTGGGCGGGGCTGCCTTTCTTCGAGCGCGGCTGGGCCTCCATCAAGAACCGCGCGCCCAACATGTTCACGCTGATCGCGATCGGGACGGGCGCCGCCTATCTTTACAGCCTTTTTGCAATGCTGGCCCCGGGCCTGTTTCCCGACGGCTTCAAGACCGCGGAGGGGACGGTCCCGCTCTATTTCGAGAGCGCGGCCGTGATCATTACGCTGGTCCTCGTCGGCCAGGTGCTGGAGCTGCGCGCGCGCGAGCGCACCGGCGACGCGCTGAAGGCGCTGATAAATCTGGTGCCCAAGACGGCGATCCGCATGACCGATTGCGGGCATGAGCGCGAAGTCCCCCTCGACCAGGTGCGCGAGGGCGACCGCCTGCGCGTGCGCCCGGGCGACGCCGTCCCCGTCGACGGCGAGATCGTCGAAGGGGAGGGGACCCTGGACGAAAGCATGGTGACGGGCGAATCCGTCCCCGTCGCCAAGCGCGAAGGCGAGGCCGTGATCGGCGGCACGATCCTGCAAGGAAGCAAGGGCCTCGTGATCCGGGCGACCAAGGTGGGGGACGAGACGATGCTCTCGCAGATCGTCCAGATGGTCGCCGACGCGCAGCGCAGCCGCGCGCCGATCCAGTCGCTGGCCGACACGGTCGCAGGCTACTTCGTCCCCGCCGTCGTGGGCGTCGCCGTGCTGGCCTTCATCGCATGGAGCGCCTTCGGCCCGAGCCCGGCGCTGGCCTACGGGCTGGTCGCGGCGGTCTCGGTCCTGATCATAGCGTGCCCCTGCGCGCTCGGCCTCGCGACGCCCATGTCGGTGATGACCGGCGTCGGGCGCGGCGCGCAGGAGGGCGTGCTGATCAAGAACGCCGAGGCGCTGGAGCGCATGGCCGACATCGACACGCTGGTGGTCGACAAGACCGGCACCTTGACCGAAGGCCGGCCGAAGGTCGAAGCGGTCGAGACGGCGGGCGACGGCGCGGCGGACGACGTCCTGCGCCTCGCCGCTGCGCTCGAGAAGGCGAGCGGCCATCCGCTGGCCCGCGCCTTCCTGGAGGCGGCGGAAGCCCGCGGCCTGAGCCTGCCGCAGGCGCCCGACGATTACGACCAGAGCGACGGCAAGGGCGTCGCCGGCACGATCGAAGGCCGCCGCGTCGCGGTCGGCAACGCCGCGATGATGCGCGAGGCGGGCGCGGATCCGAGCGCGTTGGAGGAGGCGGCCGACGCCTGGCGCGCGGACGGCGCCACGGCGGTTTTCGTCGCGCTGGACGGCGGGATCGCCGGCGTGTGCAAGCTGGCCGACCCGATCAAGGAGACGACGGAGGAGGCGATCCGCGGCCTGCATCGCGCGGGCGTGCGCCTCGTCATGCTGACCGGCGACAACCGCCGCACCGCCGAAGCCGTCGCCAAGCGCCTCGGCATCGACGAGGTGGAGGCGGAGGTGCTGCCGGAAGACAAGCACGCGGTCGTCGAACGTCTGCAGCGCGAGGGCCGTCGTGTCGCGATGGCGGGTGACGGCGTCAACGACGCGCCGGCGCTGGCCCGCGCCGACGTCGGGATCGCGATGGGCGCCGGCGCCGACGTCGCGATTGAAAGCGCCCATGTGACGCTGGTGAAGGGCGATTTGCGCGGCGTGCTGCGGGCGCGGACGCTTCGGCGCGCGGTGATGGGCACTATCCGCCAGAACCTGTTCTTCGCCTTCGTCTATAACGGCCTCGGCGTGCCGGTGGCGGCGGGCGTTCTCTATCCGGTCTTCGGGCTGCTGCTGAGCCCGATGATCGCGGCGGCCGCGATGAGCCTGAGTTCCGTCTCGGTGATCGGCAACGCGCTGCGGCTGCGCCGCGCGCGGCTTTAGGGAGATGGGGCGATGAACATCGGCGATGCGGCGAAACGCTCAGGCGTGCCGACCAAGACGGTCCGGTACTATGATGAGATCGGGCTGATCGAACCGTCGGCGCGGGGCGCGAACGGCTACCGCGATTACGATGAGCGCGCGGTGGAGTTTCTGCGGTTCGTCCGCCACGCCCGCGGGCTCGGCTTTTCGGTGGAGGATTGCCGGACCTTGCTGGCGCTCTATCAGGACCGCAACCGGGCGAGCGCGGACGTGAAGGCTGTCGCAGCCTCGCAGTTGGAGAAGATCGACGCCAAGATCCATGAGTTGGAGAGCATGAAACGCACGTTGGAGACCCTGATGCAGCGCTGTCACGGCGACGAACGGCCGGACTGCCCGATTTTGGACGGCCTCGCCGAGGCGCGCGGATGAGGGGTCGGACGCTCGGTCTGCTCGGTCTCGCCCTGGTCGCGGCCGGATTGGCGCTGGCGCTTTACCTGTGGCAAGTCCATCCGCCGGGCTCCCGCGCGGCGAACGCCCTGCGCGAGACGAACGATCTGCGGATCCCGGTCGACGACCCGGCGTTGATCGCCGCCGGCGCGCCGCTTTACCGTGAGGCGTGCGCCAGTTGCCACGGCGCCGATCTGCAGGGTGAGGCGAACTGGAAGACGCCGAAGCCCGATGGAACCCTGCCCGCGCCGCCGCACGACGCGTCGGGGCATACCTGGCACCATCCCGACGGGTTTCTCTTCGCCTACACCAAGCTCGGCGGCCAGCCCTTCATGCCGGAGGGCAGGACGAGCGCCATGCCCGCCTTCGGGGATCAGTTGAGCGATCGCGAGATTATCGCCATTCTGGCCTACATCAAAAGCGCGTGGCCGGAAGAGGTGCTGGCCCGCCAACAGCGGATCACGGATCAGTCGGGCGCAGGAGACTGACCGACCCGGCGCGCTACACAGGCGAGGAGCGGCGGCGGATGGGGTTGAGCGGCGCGCAGTTGGGCCAGGCCCTGGATCTGCTGGATGTCGGCGTCAGCGCCGATGCGGCCGCTCTCGAGGCGCTGGCGCTGCGCCTGCAGGCGGTCAATGACGGGCAGAAGCGCAGCTACGAACGCGCCTGGGCCGGGCTCCTCAAGGCCTTCTGCGAGGCTGAGAGCGCGGCCGCGGATCCCGGCGCAGCCTTGCGCGCGCTGACTTCGCCCGCGACCTCCGACGGCCTCGTCAATCCTGTCGTGCATCGCCAATCGCGCCCGGTCCGCCTGGACCCCGGGCCGTTTCGCGCCGCAGAGGGCCGCATCGTAGTGGTCGCCGACGGCGGCTATCGCCAGATCGGCTGCGCCGAAGTGTCCGATGCGCGGCTGGTCGAGCGCCTCGCCGGACTGGCCGGGCCGCACTGCGGGGCGATCGTCGAATTGGGGGCCGGCTGGGGCCGCAACCTTGCGGCGCTGGCCCTCAGGCTTGAGCGCCCCGATCTGCGCCTCATCGCCGCCGAACAGTCGCAGAGCGGCCGCGACGTCGCCGCCAGACTGTTGCAGCTTGGCGGGCGCTTCCGCGGCGAGGCCGCCGCTTTTGATTTCTACGCGCCCGATTTCGGTTTTCTCGAAGGCGTCGAGGAGGCGCTGATCTTCACCCACGCGGCGATCGAGCAGATCGCCTTCCTGCCGGTCGATTTCATCGCGCGACTTTTCGCGGCCTGCCCGCGGGCCGTGTTGGCTTTGATGGAGCCGTTCGGCTGGCAGGCGCAGCCGGCGCTGGCCCGTAATGCGGTGCAGCGCTTCCTGACCGATCTGCGCGACGGGCGCGATCCCAGCGCCGTGGTGGAGCAGCACCGCTTCGTGCTGAGCGACGAGGCGCTGGATCTGAATTCGGCCGTGTGGGCGCTCGCCGGACGCTACAGCATGAACCTTCTGTCCGTCATCCGCGCGGCGGAAACGGCCGGCGTGGCGTCGATCGACGCCCTGGACCTGAATTGGGAGGGGAGAAACCTCTTCAATCCCTACAGTCTGGCGATTCTGCGCCCGGCGGGGTAGCGCCGCTCACCCCTTGTCCCGCCCGTAGACGTCTTCCAGCCGCTCGATGTCGTCCTCGCCGACGTAATCGCCGACCTGCACCTCGATTAGATGCAGCGGTTCGGCCCCCTTGTTTTCCAGACGATGGGTCACGCCGACCGGCACGTAGGTGGACTGATTGCGGCCGAGCACCTCGATCCGATCGCCGATCGTGACCGTGGCCTCTCCGCGCACCACGATCCAATGCTCCGAACGGCGCGCGTGGCGCTGCAGGGACAGCCGGCCGCCCGGCTTGACGATGATCCGCTTGACCCGGAACTCGGGCTCCAGGTCGATGTCCTCGTAAGCGCCCCAGGGGCGATGGACCCGGGCGTGTTCGACCGCCTCCTTGCGTCCTTGCGCCTCCAGCTCTGCGACCAGCGTCTTCACTTCGTCCGCCCGGTCCGCGGGCGCGACCAGCACCGCGTCGCGGGTCGCCACCACGACCATCCCGTCGAGGCCGACGCCGGCGACCAAGCCGCCGCCGTCGCTGGCGACGAAACTGTCTCGGCTGTCGATCAGCGCCACATCGCCGCGCGTTGCATTGCCGTCGGCGTCCTGCGCGCCGACGGCCCGCAGCGCGGAAAAGGCGCCGAGATCGCTCCATCCGAAGGCCGCCGGCACGACGGCGGCGCGGTCCGTTTTTTCCATGACGGCGGTGTCGATCGGCAGCGCGGGGGCCTTCGCGAAGGCCTCCTCGGGCAGCCGTGTGAAGCCGAGATCCCGCCCGGCCCCGGCCAGCGCATCCGTGCAGGCGGCCAGCACCTCCGGCGCGTGGCGCTTCAACTCCCGAAGCATCGCGTCGGCGCGGAAAACGAACATGCCGCTGTTCCAGCTGAAACCGCCGTCCGCCAGGAAGGCCTCGGCGGTCGACAGCGACGGCTTCTCGACGAAACGCTCGACCGCGAAGACGGCGTCCAGATCGTCCAGCGCGGGGCCGGCGTTGATGTAGCCGTAGCCGGTCTCGGGCCGGTCCGGCTCGATTCCGAAGACGACCAGCCACCCCAGGTCGGCGGCCGCCGCGGCCCGGTCCAGCGCCGCTCGGAACGCCTCGGGCTCGCCGATCCGGTGATCGGATGCGAGAAGGCATATCACGGTCTCAGGATCGTCTTCCGCAGCGACCAGCGCGGCGAGCGCGGCGGCGGGGGCGGTGTTGCGTCCGACCGGCTCCAGCAGCAGGGCGGCGGGCACGACCCCTATGTCGGTCAATTGATCGGCGATGACGAAGCGGTGCAGGTCGCCGGCGATGAGGATCGGCGCCTTGAAGCGATCGGCGTCCGCCACGCGTCGGGCGGTCTGCTGCAGCAGCGTCTCCTCGCCGTCCAGCGCCAACAACTGCTTGGGCAGCGCCTTGCGCGACAACGGCCAGAGCCGCGTGCCGGAGCCGCCGGAAAGGATTACGGGCTGCAGTTTGTCGGAGGCCATCGAACGAAATGCTCGCCTTTGCAAAAGGGGGATGGGCGACGTCGGCGCGGAGAATAGCGGTGCGCGCCGGCCGCGAAAAGCTAACGATCGGCGGACGGCGGTCGCCCGAAGCGCTGTTTGTAGGCGCGCGCGAAATGGGCGGCCGAGGCGAAGCCGCATTTGACGGCCACGTCGATCACCGGCTGGTCGGTCTGTTGCAGCAGCATGCGCGCGCGATCCAGGCGCAGGCGGCGATAATAGGCGCTGGGTCCGGTGTTGAGCCAGCGCTTGAACATCCGCTCCAACTCTCGCGGGCTGGCGCCGGCGGCGTCGGCCACCTGGGGGATGGAAAGCGGCTCCTCGATTGCGCGCTCCATCGCCTCCACCGCGCGGATCAGCCGCGGATTCGCGACGTCCAGCCGGTCGCGCAGGGCCATGCGTTGACGGTCCTGGCTCTCGCGGATTCGCGCGTAGACGAAGGTGTCGGCGCAAGCCGCCGCCAGTTCCTGCCCGTGCTGGGTGCGAATCAGGTTCAGCATCATGTCGAGCCCGGCCGTCCCGCCGGCCGACGTGAAGCGGTCGCGATCCACCGTGAACAGGTCTTGGCGCGCCTCGACCAGCGGGAAGCGCTCGGCGAAGGTCTCAAGCTCCTCCCAATGGGTGGTCGCGCGATAGCCGTCCAGCAACCCCGCCTCCGCCAAGGCGAAGGCCCCGGTGTCGACCGCGCCCAGGCTCGCCCCGAACCGGCCGACCCGGCGCAGCCAGGTCAGGATGCCGGGTGTGATCGCCCGGTTATGGTCGTAGCTGGCGGTGACCAGCACGGCCGGCAGGGCCGGCGCTTCGGCGAGCGCGTAGTCCACCACGCTCGCCATCCCGTTGGCGGCGCTGACGGCCTCGCCGTCTTCCGACAGGAGGCGCCACTCGTAGAGGGTTCGTCCCGCGAACAGGTTGGCGACACGCAGCGGTTCGATCGCGCTGGCGAACGCCAGAAGCGAGAACTTCGGCAGCAGCAGAAAGCCGATCCGCTGCACGGCGCCAGGGCGTTGGGGCGCGAAAAGCATATCCGATCCCTCGGGACGGCGTGAGGTCAGCTGGTCGGAAATAATCAATCAATCAACGGAAAATGTAAAACGCCGCCCGTGGATCGGCGTACGCTCTCGCCAGCTACGAAGCCGCGCGCGGCGCCCCCGTCCTGAGGAGGCGACCGACAGGCGATGCAGGCGCGCCCCTGAAGGCGAGGCCTTGAACGCCCGATCGACCCCCGTCGCGCGGACGAAACGAGAAGGAAGAGGCCCGATGAACAAGGACGTGGTGATCACCTGCGCCGTCACCGGCTCCGGCGCGACGCAGGACAAGCACCCCGATTTGCCGAAGACGCCTCGGCAGATCGCCGACAGCGCGATCGAGGCCGCCAAGGCGGGCGCCGCGATCGTCCACATTCATGTGCGCGACGACGACGGGACGCCGTGCCGCGACCCGGGCAAATTCGAGGAGGTGTGCGAGCTGATCCGCGCCTCCGATACGGACGTGGTGCTGAACCTGACCGCCGGCATGGGCGGCGACCTGACGCTCGGCCCGCCGGACGATCCGATGCGCATCGACGAGGCCGCGACCGACATGGCCCCGGCCCATGAACGCCTTGAGCATGTGCGCCGCTGCATGCCGGAGATCTGCACGCTCGATTGCGGCACGATGAATTTCGGCCACGGCGACTACATCATGACCAACACCACCTCGATGTTGTTCGCGCTGGCCAAGGAGATCCAGGAGCTCGGCGTGAAGCCGGAGATCGAGGCCTTCGACACCGGTAACATCGTCCATGCGCAGGAGCTGATCGACGAAGGGCTGATCGACGAGCCGCCGCTTTTCCAGCTGTGCCTCGGCATCCCCTACGGCGCGCCGGCTTCCACCACCTCGATGAAGGCGATGGCGGAGATGCTGCCGAAGGGCTCCAACTGGTCGGCGTTCGGCATCAGCCGGATGCAGATGCCGATGGTGGCGCAGGCCGCGCTGTTGGGCGGCAACGTGCGCGTCGGCCTCGAGGACAATCTTTATCTTGAGCGCGGCGTCTTCGCCTCCAACGCGGACCTGGTCGCCAAGGCGCGCCGGATCCTGGAGCTGATGGGCGCGCGCGTCTGCACCCCGGACGAGGCGCGCGAGCGGTTCGCCCTCAAGAAGCATCGCTGAACGCGGCATACGGAAAGGCTAAGCGCATGGCTGAAATCAAGACCGTCGGCCTGATCGGCGGCGGCGTCATCGGCGCCGGCTGGGCGGCGCGCTGCCTGGCGCGCGGGCTGGACGTCGTCGCCTGGGACCCGGCGCCGGAAGGTGCGGCCGTCCTGCGCGCCAAGGTGGCCAACGCCTGGCCGGCCTTGGAGAAAATGGGCCTCGCCGACGGCGCCGCGCAGGATCGCCTGCAGACGCTGCAAAGCCTGGAGGCCGTCGCGGAGGCCGCGGATTTCGTGCAGGAATCCGCGCCGGAGCGGCTGGAGGTCAAGATCGACGTCCACCGCCGGATCGACGCCGCCGCGCGCCCCGAGGTTCCGATCGCAAGCTCCACGTCCGGGCTGTTGCCAAGCGATTTCCAGGCGGAGTGCGCGCATCCCGGCCGCGTCTTCGTGGGTCATCCCTTCAATCCGGTCTATCTCCTGCCGTTGGTCGAGGTGCTGGGCGGCGCGAAGACCGACGCCGCCGTGCTGGACCGCGCCGAGGCCTTCTACCGATCGATCGGCATGCACCCCTTGCGGGTGCGCACCGAGATCGAGGGCTTCCTGTCCGACCGACTGCAGGAGGCGCTGTGGCGCGAGAACCTGCACATGGTCGCCGACGGCGTCGCCACGACGGGCGAGTTGGACGACGCCATCGTCTACGGCCCGGGCCTGCGTTGGGCGTTCATGGGGGTCAACAAGACCTTCGCGCTGGCCGGCGGCGAGCAGGGCATGCGTCATTTCATGGAGCAGTTCGGGCCCGCGCTGAAGCTGCCCTGGACGAAGCTTGAGGCGCCCGAGCTGACCGAAGATCTGATCGACCGCATGGTCGACGGCACGACCGAGCAGCTGGGCGGCGCGTCGATCCGCGAGATGGAGCGGCTGCGCGACGATTGCCTGATCGAGATCATGCGCGCGCTGGCCAAGTATCGCGAAGGCGCCGGGCGCCTGCTGGCCGAGCGCGCCGAGAGCGAAGGGAGTTGACCGAACCATGGATTTCGCCCTGAGCGACGAGCAGCGGATGCTGATCGAGACGGCGCGCCGTTTCGTGGAGGAGGAGCTCTATCCGCACGAGCGCACCGTCGAGGAGACCGACGACGTGCCGAAGGAGGTCGCAGACGAGATCAAGCGCAAGTCGATGGAGCTCGGCCTCTACGCGGCCGCGATGCCGGCGGAGCTCGGCGGCGGCGGGCTCGATACGCTCTCCATGTCGATGCTGGATCGGGAGCTGGGGCGCGCCTCCTACGCGCTGCATTATCTCGTCTATCGGCCCTCCAACATCCTGCAGGCCTGCGTCGGCGACCAGCGGGAGAAGTACCTCTATCCCTGCATCAACGGCGAGAAAGTTGATTGCCTGGCCATGACCGAGCCCGGCGCGGGTTCGGACGTGCGCGGCATGAAGTGCAAGGCCGAGCGGGACGGGGACGACTTCGTCATCAACGGCACGAAACACTTCATCAGCCACGCCGACTGGGCCGACTTCGTGATCCTGATGGCGGCGACCGGCGAGGAGGAAGGACCGCGCGGTCCGCGCAAAAAGATCACCACCTTCCTGGTCGACATGGGGACGCCGGGCTTCACGGTGCGGCCCGGCTATAAGAACGTCTCCATGCGGGGCTATCACAACTTCATCCTGGAGTTCGACGATTGTCGCGTCCCCGCTTCGCAGGTGCTGGGCGAGGTCGACAAGGGCTTCGACGTCGCCAACGACTGGCTGGGGGCGACGCGGCTGCAGGTGGCCGCGACCAGCCTGGGACGCTGCGACCGCGCGCTGGAACTGGCGACGAGCTGGGCGGCCGAGCGCAAACAGTTCGGGCAGCAGATCGGCAAGTTCCAGGGCGTCAGCTTCAAGCTCGCCGACATGGCGTTGAAGCTGAAATCGGCGGAGTTGCTGACCTATGAGGCCGCCTGGAAGCACGATCAGGGGATCATGACCGACAGCGAGGCCGCGATGGCCAAGCTGGCGGCGACGGAGGCGCTGGCCTTCATCGCCGACGAGGCGATCCAGATCCACGGCGGCATGGGGCTGATGAACGAGTTGCCGCTGGAGATGATCTGGCGCGACGCCCGCCTCGAGCGCATCTGGGAAGGGACGTCCGAGATCCAGCGCCACATCATCTCGCGCGGGCTGTTGCGCCCGCTCGGCGGCTGACGGCGAAGGCGGGTCGATGATGGGGCGTCTCGCCCGGTTCCTGAGCCCGAAGCGCATCGCCGTCGTCGGGGGGCGCGAATGCGGCGTGGCGATCGAGCAATGCCGCCGCGCCGGCTTTGCGGGCGCGTTCGAGGCCGTGCATCCCCAACGCGACGACCTCGCCGGGGTTCCTTGCGTGCGCAGCGTCGAGGACTTGTCGGAACCGCCCGACGCGGTCTTCTTGGCCGTGCCGCCGGAGGCCTCGATCGAGCAGGTGCGCCGCCTGGCCGCAATCGGCGCGGGCGGCGTCGTCTGCTACGCCGCCGGCTTCAAGGAGGCGGGCGAGGCGGGCGCCGCCTTGCAGGCGGAGTTGGTCGAGGCGGCGGGCGCCATGCCGATCCTGGGGCCGAACTGCTACGGCCTGTTGAACTATCTGGACGGCGTGGCGCTGTGGCCCGACGTTCACGGCGGCGCGCGGGTCGAGCGCGGCGTTGCGATCGTCGCGCAGTCCGGCAATCTCGGCATCAACTTCACGTTGCAGGACCGCTCGCTGCCGATCTCGCACGTAGTCAGCATCGGCAACGCGGCCCAGATCCAAGCGCCTGAGTTGATTGAAGCGTTCGCCGACGATCCGCGCGTCAGCGCCATCGGCCTGCATCTGGAAAGCGTCCAAGGCGGCGCTGCGCGCTTCGCCGAGGCGGTGCGCGCGGCGCAGCGCGCCGGCAAGCCGATCGTGGTGTTGAAGACCGGGCGCTCGGCCGCGGGCGCGCGCGCGACGTTGAGCCACACCAGCTCGATGGCCGGCGGCGCGGCCGCGTTCGATGCGCTGCTGGACCGCCTCGGCGCGCCCCAGGCGCACGGCGTCCCGGGCTTTCTGGAGACGCTGAAGCTGCTGCACGTCGTTGGTCCGCTGCCCGCCGCCCGGGTCGTGTGCATCAGCTGCTCAGGCGGCGAGGCGGCGTTGTCAGCGGATGCGGCCGAGCGGCTGGGCGTCGAGACGCCCGCGCTCGGCGCCGCCTCACAGAGCAAACTTTCCACGGTGCTGGGCGCCCACGTCGCGATCGACAATCCGCTCGACTACCACACCTACATCTGGCTCGATCAGGCGGCGCAGACCGCCTGCTTTACGGCTGCGTTGGAGGCCCCGTCGGTCGAGGCGGGGATCGTCATTCTGGACTATCCGCGGGCGGAGGCGGGCGACAACCGCGGCTGGGATATGGCGGTCGACGCGGCGATCAGCGCGGCCCGCGCGACGGGCACGCCGACGCTGGTCGCGCCGACGCTTTCGGAATCGCTGCCGGGCGGCGTGCGCGAGAAACTGATGGCGGCGGGCGTCGCGCCGATTCAGGGGGTCGACGAAGCGTTGGCGGCGATCGCCGCGGCGGCGACCGTCGCGCGCGGCTTTGCCGAGGCCGCGGCGGGCGACGTCTTTCAGCCGCTGGCCGCGCCCGCCGAGACCGGCGGCGGCGTCGCGCTGGACGAATGGCGGGCGAAGAAGCGTCTGGCCGCGGCCGGTCTGACGGTCCCGGACGGCGTCTTGGCGGCCGATGCGACGGAAGCGGTGGCGGCGGCGGAGGCGCTCGGCTATCCGGTCGTGCTCAAGGCGGTCTCCGCGACGCTGCTGCATAAGAGCGAGGCGGGCGGCGTCGCTCTCAACCTGACGGACGCTGACGCCGTGGCGGCGGCGGCCGCCCGCATGGCGGGCGTCGGCGAGCGTTTTCTGGTGGAGCGCATGATCGACGGCGCGGCGGCCGAGATGATCTTGGGTCTCGTCCCCGACGCGCAGGCGGGCTGGATGCTGATGATCGGCTCGGGCGGGGTGACGGCCGAACTGTTGGGCGACCGCGCGCTGATCCCGCTGCCGGCCCGGGTCGAGGATGTGGAGCGCGCGCTCGACCGGCTGGCCCTGGCGCCGCTGCTGGCGGGATATCGCGGACGCCCGGCGGCCGATCGGGCCGCTGTGGTGCAGGCGGCGCTTGCGCTCGCCCGTTTCGGCGAAGCGGAAGGCGGCCGTCTGATCGATTGCGAAATCAACCCTCTGATCGTGCGCGAGGCCGGCCGCGGGGCCGTGGCCGCGGACGCCCTGATCCTCTTCCGCGAAGGAGACGCGTGATGACCGACAGCCTGAAGATTTCCGAATATGACGGAATCCTCGAAGTCATGGTGGACCGGCCCAAGGCCAACGCCATCGACAACGCCACCAGCCGCGCGATGGGCGAGACCTTCGCGCGCTTTCGCGACGATCCCGACCTCCGGGTCGCCATCGTCACCGGCGGGGGGGAGAAGTTCTTCTCCGCGGGCTGGGATCTGAAGGAGGCGGCGGCCGGCAACGCCGAGTATGAGGATGATTACGGCGTGGGCGGCTTCGGCGGCCTGCAGGAGCTGCCGGGCCTGAACAAGCCGGTGATCGGCGCGATCAACGGCATGGCCGTCGGCGGCGGCTTCGAGATCGCGCTGTGCTGCGATATTCTGATCGCGGCCGACCACGCGCGCTTCGCGCTGCCGGAGATCAATGTCGGCGTGCTGGCCGACGGCGCCTCGATCAAGCTGCCGAAACGCATCCCCTACCACATCGCAATGGACATGCTGCTGACCGGCCGGTGGATGGAGACCGACGAGGCGAAGCATTGGGGCCTGATCAACGAGGCCGTGCCGGCCGAGGGTCTGCTGCCGCGCGCCCGCGAGATCGCGCGACTGCTGGCCGACGGGCCGCCGCTCGTCTTCGCCTGCATCAAGGAGGTCGCGCGCGAGACGGCGACCTTGAAGACCCAAGAGTCGTTCGACCTGCTGAAAAGCCACAAGCTGCCGGCCTACGTGGCCATGCTGGAAAGCGAGGACGCGAAGGAAGGGCCTCGCGCCTTCGCGGAGAAGCGCAAGCCGAACTGGAAGGGGCGGTAAGCGGGACCGCGCTTCAGCGCGGGTCCACCGCCACCAAGGTCACGCCGAGCGTGCGCTCCAGCTCCTGCACGCGGCTCAGCGCCGGCGGATCGATCTCGGCCGGCTTCAGCGTCACCGGCTCCACCGCGATCAGCGGGCGGCCGATCTCGCTCTCCAGCGCCTTGATGGCCTGCAGCTTGTCGTCCTCGATATTGGCGTAGGCGTAATACATCGCGCTCTCCCGTTCATCTCTCCCGGCCGTGCTCCGGCCGGAGCGAGCTCTCTGCAGCCTTATACGGCGGGAGTCGCGTTTCCGGATTATGACGGCGGTTCAGGGGAATTCGATGTCGATGTCGCCCTCCTGCACGGGCGTGGTCCGCGGCGGGTCGAGCTCGCGCTGATCGTTCAAGGCGGAAAGCAGCGGCGCGGCGCCCGAGGTGTTCTTTCGGTCCGTCCATCCTTTGTCTTTCATGCCCTGCACGGCGTCCGATCCGGGCATGCTGCTGTAGCAGCCCTTGTTGTCCGGCTTGATGCCGTACGTGTAGCCGGCCCGGTGGGTGTTGGCGTTGGCCGTCGGCGCATAGGCCGTCGCGCTGCTCCACTCTGATTGCGAGCCGTGGTGATAGGCGAGCAGGCCGATGTAACGACCGCCGTCTCGAAGGGCCTGATTGCCCAGCGAGCGCACATAATGATAGGGCGCGTCGCCTGGCAGGAGGATCAGTTCGCGATAGCGCGCGTGGGTGATGGATGCGGCGTCCTTATGGACTGCGACGCTCAACGCGCCCGTCGATCGGACGACTCGCTGCTTGTAGCGAACAAGTGTCAACGCCAGGCCGGAGTGGTTGGGATCGCCCCCCTCGTCCCCGCTGCAGCTCTCGATCAGCAGGCCGTGGCCCGTGGTCAACTGGATTTCGACGATTTTCTCGTCGCGCGGCCACAGCCGCACGTTCGGCATGATCCGCTGTTTCGTCTTCAGATGCGACGGCGCGATCATCTGGCGCGGCGCTATGAAATGCGACTGCGCGATCGCGGTCAGGTTCTCTGCGGAAAACCAGTGGTCGTGGTCCCAATGCGACAGGAACACATAGGGCGACAGACTGTGTTCGAAGCACGCGCCGAGCGTTCTTGCAGGCGTCTTGGTGCGGTGCCAAGGATAGCTGCGCGATCCCGCGTGACAGCCGCCCCCGACATCGAAGTAGAAGACGGCCTTTCCGTCCTCGCTCCGGACGGCCGTAAAGTCGCCTTGGCCCACATGGACCGCGCGCACCCCGATCACTTTCTTCCCCTTCAGGCTCTTCAAATGCGCGCGTGCGGCGGGGGAGAGCGCATCGAAGGCGGCGACCTTCTTGACGAAGTCGTCGCTCTTGGCCGGCATCAGAAGAAGGTTCGCCATTGCGGATCGCCTTTCCCGCGACATTCATACCGCTAGAGGAAAATATACTTTGGACCCTCGACGACGTCGAACGGCGTGTATCCGGTGTGAATCATGGACGGGACGTTGTAAAGCAGTCGGTACCGCTTGCAGTGCTGTTCGGTCAGGCTGTTTCGATAGTCTCGCTCCTTCTTCTCTTGTTCGGTCATGAGCCTTACACGCTTCTCCGGAAGCGGCTTCACATCTTCGTCGTCTTCCTGCTGCATGGGGGGCGGCTGTTGAAAAACGATGGGCGTAAAAATGGCCCTCTGCACCAAGTCGTCGGGCACGAAAGCGATCTCCGAGGCGTCCTGCTTGTCGCTGTAGGTCAAGAACAAGCGATAGTCCCGACCGTCCTGGCCAACCCAGAGGCTCCCGCCCACGGGGGCCGTGTATCCGGCCTCATGCATCCATCCGGTTTCGGCTGAGAATTGGAAGCGCTCGAGTTTCTTGCCGCCGTACATGTTCGAATAGCAGTCGTCCGGCGCGAGCGTGATTAGCTTGCGATCGAGGTATCTGCGGAGCCGGTCCATCGGATAATAGGGGAGGGGCGTAGGGCTTGGGTCGCCGCCCGGCCAGGGATCGGGGCCGCTGTTGATGTCGGGCACATGGTTCAGGCTGACGATTTCGCTCAACAGGGCCGCCTCTTCCTTCGAGAGCGTGCGCCATTCCACCGATTGCAAGGCGACCGCGTCCGCGCCATCCGCGCTGTCGGTCCAGAAAGCGGCCCCCGGCTGATCTTGCGCGAGGGCGGTTTCGAGCCCCTGATCGAGCCAAGAGACGCTTTGCTTCGAGCGCGTGACGATCAACCCGATCCAGGCCGGCGGGCGCATCACCGTCCAAAGGCTTTCGTAATATTCCGCGTTCGGCGTCGCGTATAATGTGGTCCACCCCATCTTGTCGTCGGCGAGCAAGGATCCGAGCACCGCTTCGCGGGCCTTTATCTGCTCGGGCGTGAGCGTCTTGTGATCGAGCCAGACGAAATCGTCGCGCTTTTCTTTGAAGACGCTGCGGACATGGGCCGCTTGCAAACAGTCGATCCGAACCACGAGCGAGACGGACTTCGGAAGCGCTTCGAAAATCCCGCCCGAAACCTCTTTTGCGAAACTCTCGTCCGAGACGCCTACCTGCAGGGGCTGAACATCCTCGACGAAGCCGTAATAGCGCTCCTGCGCTGACTTCTTGGCCGTGTTCTGGTTGCTCTTGTCGTCGCTTTCCGAACCCGAGGCGCTGCTTTGCACCACCTCTTTCTCGTTTAGCAACGTCCAGGTCGGCTCGGGAATCAGCATGGCGAAGGCGTCTCAGCTGCCGTGCGCGTCCAGCAAGGCTTGTTGCGCGGCGTCATCAAGCGTTGCGTCCTCCGGCAGGCCGCGCTCCGCCTTGAAGGCCCGCAACGCGCGTTCGGTCGCCGGCCCGATCACGCCGTCGAGGGCGCCGTCGTAGTAACCGAGATTCTTCAGGCGCGCCTGCGCTCCTAACGGCGTCTCCGGCGGCTCCAGCCGGTTCAGGTCGAAGCGCCATACGACGGCCCCGGCGTCTTGGTCGTCCGGGTTTTCGACGTTCACCTCCACCTCCACCGAGGTCGCCGTCGGCGACACGCCCCTCTCGATGCGTCCGTCGGCGTCGGTCCGCCCCTCATAGCGGCGCCGTCCGACGCGCATCCGGTAGGGGGCGTCCGTGATCGGCTCGCCCGTCGCGTCGAGCAGTCGAACGCGAAAGGGGACGGGGACGCCCAGCCGCTTGAAGCGATGCACCAGATCGGTGGCGGCGGAACGCGCGACGGGGCGCAGCGCCGGAATATGAACGACGTCGCCCGGCTTGAGAACGTTGCGCCCCGGTCGCGTCTCCTTCAACGCGGCGTTCTTCGGATCCTCCCAGATCACTTTCCATTGATGTCCGGTCGCGGCCGCCAGAAAATCGATCGACTCTCCAGGCGCGATCGTATGGTCCGCAGCGCGCGTTGCGGGCCCTGGGGGCTTCTCCGACGTCATGACGCCGCCTCCCACGCATCCTTGTCCAGTTCCGGGAAGGCCACTTGGCAATCTCCCTCCGGTATGCCGGTCACGGTGAACCGTCCCTGGCTGTCCGTCTCGCCCTCATGATCGTCGCCCGCAGGGTCGCTCACCGTGACCGCCTCATTCGGGATCGGCTCGCCGTCCTCGCCCACCAGCTCCACCGTGATCCAATGGTCGCGAACCTTCTTGGCCGGCACGCCGGTCGGGCGCGCGTCGGGCTCGACGGCCTCCGTCTTGGACGCGGGCGCCTCGACCGGGCCTTGGCGGGCCCAGCCGCCGGCGGGCCGGCGGCGGTCGATCTCGATCGCCCAACCGCCGGCCAGCGCCTGTGCCGCCGCGGCGAGCAGGGCCTCGTCCGCCTCGCCGGGTCGGGCCGCGTCGGCCAGCGCCCGGCGCACCTCGAACAGCGCGCCGGGGCGTTCGCGTCGCGCCGAGAGCAGGCGGTAGGCCTCTTCTCGGTCAAGCTGACGCCAATGCTCGCTCCACCCTGCGCCGTCCGGCACGAGCCCGCGCGCTTCTTCCGCCCGGTCCACCAGGACAAGCGCGCGGAGCGGGTCGTCGAAACGCAGCAACATGGCCGTGGTCCTGGAAATGCGCCTTTGGCGGGCAATATGACCGCGACTCGCGTTATAGGGCAAGATGCGCCGCCTGCTTTACCTGGCGCGCGCCGGTTCTAAGTTCCCTTGGCGAGGCACGGCGCTGGCGCGCCCGGCGCAGGGCGCGCTAGGCTGTCGATGCGTCGCTCGCGCGGCCGACGCGCGACGCCGGCGACGAAACGAGGCTTGGATGTTCCTGCCGATCGGCGATTCAAACCGGCTGAAGCGGATTCCGTTTCAGCTCACCACGGCCTCGCTCGTCTGCGCGTGCGTGATCGTCTATCTGTATCAGCTGGGGCTGCCCCACCCGCAGGACATCGCCTTCATATACGGCTACGGGGCGGTGCCTTCCGTGCTGGTGGGGGAGGACACGCTTTCGGCGTCGATCCCGGCGGCGCCGTCCTGGGCGACGCCGCTCACCTATCAGTTTCTGCACGGCGGCTTCTTCCATCTTCTCGGCAACATGCTGTTCCTTTGGGTTTTCGGCGACAATGTCGAGGACAGCATGGGCCATCTGCGCTTCCTCGGCTTCTATCTGCTGTGCGGGGTGCTGGCCTTCGGCGCGCATATGATCGGCGTCGGCCTGTCGCAGCAGCCCCTGATCGGCGCCTCGGGCGCGGTCTCCGGCGTGATCGCGGCTTATCTGATGCTCTACCCGCGCGGTCGGGTGCTGATCCTCGCCTTCAACTGGCTGCCGATCCGGCTGCCGGTGTGGCTTGTGCTCGGGTTCTGGATCGGGCTGCAGATCTTCAGTTTCGCCAACGCCGCCGACGACGGGGTCGCCTGGCTCGCCCATATCGGCGGCTTGGCGGCGGGCGCGGCGCTGCTGCCCTTCTTCAAGGCGAAGGAGGTGCCGCTGTTCCAGCGCGCGCCGGTGGCCGCGACGCCCACCCCGGACGCGCCCGTCAGCGAGGGCGCGGCCGAGGTTCGGCCCGAACGGGAGACCCGCCCGGCGGGCGAGGGCGCGGAGGACCGGCCCGCGCAGCGGCGATCCGGCAGCGTGCCGCCCTCCGGGGGCCAAGGCGCGCGGTCGTCGGACCGCGCCGCCCGCGGACCCTGGGAAGGCGGCGACGGGCCGCCGCGCGCTTGATGCCGCCTGGAGGAGGCTTTACCTAAGGAAGGCGAGCGCGGGGCGGCCGGTTCCGCGCGCCTTTGCGAGCGGGAGCCCCCCAATGGTGGAAGTCGGCATTCTGGGCCTGATCGGGCTCATCCTCATCATTTACGCCGTGGTCAAGACGCTATCCAGCACCGCCTCCACCGGCGCCAAGGTGCTGTGGATCGTCGCCTTGCTGGTGTTCCCGCTGGTCGGCTTCATCGCCTGGCTGATCTTCGGACCGAAGGGCTAGGGGGCGAGCGTGACCATCGAGCTCTACACGTGGGGCACCCCTAACGGCCGCAAGGTCTCCGTCATGCTGGAGGAAGTCGGGCTGCCCTACGCCGTCCGCCCGGTCGACATCACGAAGGACGAGCAATTCGCCCCCGCCTTCCTGAAGATCAGCCCGAACAACAAGATTCCGGCGATCGTCGATCCCGACGGACCGGAGGGCGCGCCGTTCGCCCTGTTCGAGACCGGCGCCATCCTGATCTATCTGGCCGAGAAGACCGGACGCCTGATCCCGGACGGGGCGGTCGCGCGCCACACGTGCCTGCAATGGCTGATGTGGCAAATGGGCGGCTTCGGCCCGATGCTGGGGCAGGCCCACCATTTCCGCCGCTTCGCGCCCGAGACGATCCCTTATGCAGTCGAGCGCTACACCAACGAGGCGAAGCGGCTTTATCGCGTGCTCGACGAACGCCTCGCCGAGACGCCCTATCTGGCCGGCGAGGCGTACTCCATCGCCGATGTCGCGACCTATCCCTGGGCCGCGCGGTGGGAGTGGCAGGGAATAGACTGGGCCGAATATCCCAACGCGAAGCGCTGGTTCGACGAACTCGGCGCGCGCCCGGCGGTTGAGAAGGGAATGGCGGTCCCGTAGCGGCCGCCGCGCGTCACCCTTCGGCGATCTCGCCGATCACCTCCTCAAGCCAGGCGACGACGGCCTGGCCGCGCTTCGTTCCGTGGATGTCGCGGTGGCTGAGCCGCCAGAGGTCGCGGGTCACGGCGGGGGCGTCGCTCAGCCGCCGCAGCCTCGCGTCGGCGTCGCCGACGAAGCGCGGCAGCAGCGAGCGGCCGAGGCCCGCGCCCACCGCCTGCAGTACGCCTTCCGCATCGTTCACCAGAACTGGGGCCACGCCCTCCGCTTGCGCGCGCCGGGCGAGCCAGCGCGCCTGGGGCAGGTGGTCGTTCGCCTCCTCATAGACGATCCACGGCATAGCCTGGGGATCGCCCGCTGCGACGGGCGCATAGGCGTAATAGCCGATACGGGCGATCTTCCGGCAGAAGGCCGCGCCCCCGTCGCCCGGTCGATCGAAGCGCAGCGCCACATCGGCCTCTCGCCGGGAAAGCGAGCCGCGGGCCTCGCCGGCCAATAACTCCAGGCGAAGCAGGGGGTATCGCGTGGTCAGCCGGTCCGCCCGAGGGATCAGAAGCCGGTTCACGGTGGTGGCGACGCTCGAGACGCGTACGGCGCCTTCCGGGCGGGCGTCTCGCCCGGCCACCGCCTCGCCGGCGGCGGCGACGGCGCTTTCGGCGGCCTCCGCCTGGACCAGCAGCGTCTCGCCCGCGCGGGTCGGGGTCAGCCGTCCGTCGCCCCTATGAAAAAGCTGGGCGCCGAGGTCGCGCTCGAGCGCCTTTAGGCGCCGCGAGACCGTCGTCTGATCGACGCCAAGCCGTCTCGCCGCCCCGGCCAGCGCGCCGGCGCGCGCAACCGCGAGCGCGACGCGCAGATCGTCCCAATTCTTCATAACTGCATTTTTGCAGCGTTCAGCGGCAAATACACGGATTTTCCGGGCGAGTACGCAAGGCTAGGAAGGGGCTGTCGTCCGCAATCGAAAGCCGCCCCCATGATCGACGCCGTCTTCACCCTCCTGCAGGCCGCGCTCGCCGAACCGCTCTGGCCGGCTGCAGCGGCGATCGTTCTGTGCGCGGGCGTCGTCAAGGGGCTCACCGGTTTCGGGTCGGCGTTGGTCATGATGCCGGTGTTGAGCGTGATCTACGGACCCGCCGCCGCGGTGGCGACGATGCAGCTGATCGACGGGCCGCTGGCCTGGACCATGCTGCCCGGGGCCGCGCGGCGGTGCGACTGGCGCCGCGTGCTGGTCTTGGCGGGCGGGGCGGCGGTCGGCATGCCGCTCGGCGTGATCGTCCTGCGTCTGGCGGATCCCGAGTATCTGCGCGCCGCCATCGCGCTCACCGTCCTGATCATGGCGGGCCTTTTGGCCTCGGGCTGGCGCTATCGGGGACGGCCCGGAACGGCGCTGTCCGGCGGGACGGGGCTGGCGGCCGGGCTGCTCGGCGGCTCGACCGGGATCGGCGGTCCGCCGGTGGTGCTGTTCTGGCTCGGCTCCCAAGCGGACGGCGCGAGCGTACGCGCCAACCTGATCGTCTATTTCGCCGTGGGGACGATCAGCGGGCTGATCTCGCTGACCGCGGCCGGGCTCGTCACCGGGGCCGTCGTCGGCGCGGCGATCTCGTTGGCGCCGCTGTTCGCGTTGGGCATGTGGCTTGGGGCGAAGGGCTTTCGTTTGGCCACCGAGACGGTGTTTCGGCGCGCCGCGCTGACCCTCGTCGCGGCCTCGGGCGTCAGCGGTTTAATGCTGTAGAGGGCCGGCCTCCCGGCGCATTGACAGCGCGCCGCAGCGCCGCTACATCACGGGCCGCGCCGCCGGGGCATGACGCCGCCCCGCCGGCGTCCGCGGAGGGATGGCAGAGCGGTAATGCAGCGGATTGCTAATCCGTCAACCGGTTAAACGGTTGCGGGGGTTCGAGTCCCCCTCCCTCCGCCACTTCACCGCCCTCGCGGCCGACGGCGCGTCAAGGCCTTGCTTGCTTTTCCAAGCCGCGTTTTGCGCCGTCTAGTCTCCGTCACAGACCTCCCGCGTCCCGAGAACCGCGCTCGGACTCGCTCCGCAGTCGGACGCCGCCCCAGGGTTTCTCACGGGCGTATGGGACGCGGCGCGGGCTTGCCTGCGGCCGTCCCGCGACGCGCGCCCTCGCGCGAGGAGCGTCTTTGTTCGCATCGCGTCGCCCGCGACGACCGGCGGCGATCCATTCCTCAGACCTTGACCCCGCCCCTCGCAGGACGGTCCGCCGGCGGGCGGGAATAGGAAAGCGCGAGAATTACGCTGAAATCGGCTGGCTGCGGCGGCTCCATGCATTGAAAGCGAACTACTATAAGTGATAATAATTGAAAAATGTTACCTTAACGGCGGATGCGGGGGCGTTGATGGCCGACGGGGCGGGCGAGGACCGGCATGAGGACGAGATCGATTTCGACGAACTGACCGTGGCCCGGCTGTCCAAGCTGGGTGGCGGAAAGAGCACCTGGTTCGGCTGGGGCCTGATGTTCCTGTTGCTCGTCGATCTGCTGCTGAACGCGCTGGGCGAACTCGGCTTCACGATGATCGTCGCGGCGGCGGCGCTGAGTTTGTTCGGGCTCGACCGTGGGGCCGAGGACGCCGGAACCGCGTTCGTCCTGGTGCTGGTCCTGCAGGTCGCCGCGCTGTCCGTCGCGCAATATCTCATTCGCAACTCGGTTTGGAAGGTGCATCTCGGGTTCGCCTTGCGGGAATCCGTCTTCTTTCTGTTGTTTCGACCCCAGAACCAGCGGGATCTCCGCGGCGTGGAGCCTGAAGGTCAGCTTTTCGTCGCCGTCTTCGATGTGGCGGTGCTGCTTTTCGTGATGTCCTCCTTTCTGGAATTGGAGGAGCCGCTGGCGCGTTGGATGGTCGTCCAGTTGGGAATGCAGGCGCCGGGGATATGGCCGACCGTCGCGGTCGCGGTCGTCCTGGCGGCGTTCTCTTGGGTGGTCGGCGCGGTCCTCAGAAAGGCGAAGGACGACCGCTCGATCATCTTCGCGGTTCTGTTCGCAAGCGCGGCCGGCGTTCTTTGCGCGGCCTACGATCCGGGCGCCGGATGGATTCCGCCTGCGATGCGCTCGGCCGGGCTCGCCGACGATTTCGGGTTCTGGCAGGTCCTGCTGCTGGGCGGCGTCAGCCTTTCCTATGCGACGCTGGCGTTCAGCGCGTTCGAAGAATCCGACAGCTTGAACGTCCGGACCCGGACGACGCCGCCCCGGGTGGTGGCCGAAACGACGCCTGAACTGCGCAACCTTCCCTCGAAAGCCTACCGGGCCAATCTCAACCATATTTCGGGGCAAATCGTGGTCGTGCTGTCCCGATCCTGGAGCAATCGCGGGCGGGTCTATGTCCACGGCGATCCGAGCCACCTGCCCATCGTCGCACGGAAGTTCATCGTGGTGGATCTGAGCCGTCTGAGCCATCTGCTGGACTCGAAGGTCGATTTCCGCACGACGACGATGGACGGAAAATACGTCATCGAAGGCGATCTGGAGCTTCGCCCGCGCCTCGATCATAAGAAGGTCACGGCGCTCCTCAACGAGGCGGCGGTCGACGACTACCTCTCGCTGCTGCTCGAACATCGCCAAGGGGCCGACGATCAGGCCGTCCGTCACCCGCTCGTCAAGACGATCTCCGAGCATATGGTTCGGGCGGTGGACGACATCCTGCTGGCGGAGCAGCGCACCGCGTTCGGTCGCGGCGAGAAGA
This sequence comes from Marivibrio sp., assembly GCF_040218065.1. Taxonomy (NCBI): domain Bacteria; kingdom Pseudomonadati; phylum Pseudomonadota; class Alphaproteobacteria; order Rhodospirillales; family Aestuariispiraceae; genus Marivibrio; species Marivibrio sp. Next base: position 88,695 of record NZ_JAVJQE010000002.1, read on the forward strand.
GCTTCGGCGCGATGAGCCTGGGCGAGATGCGCCAAAGCATCCGGGACGCCAGCACGCAGATTCTGCGCTCCGTCCGCGCGGTGGAGCGAGACGCGCTCGACACCAAGCGCCGCGAAGAGAACTTCGGCGAACGGGATATCGAACAATATATCGACGAGGTCGTCTCCGGGTTCCAGGAGATGTTGCGCTCGCTTGTCTTCCTGTTCGACCCCTCGGAGATCAATCGTTCGGTCGCCTCGCTCCGCTTGGCGCATGACGGCCGCAGCCGGATCGAGCTCGTTATTCGCCAAGCGCTGGACTGGCCGAGCGAACGAGCGCCGATCGCCCTGCAAGAGATCAAACGGGACCGGGACGAATGGTTCGACCACGCGAGCGTCGACTTCCTGCTGGACACCATCCCGATTGAACTGACGAGCATCCGGGTCAGTCTATCTCCCGAGATGCAGCAACTGCAGGCGGAACTCGACGACCTGAACCGCCAACTGCACGCGCAGCTGGATCAACTCTACACCCATAACAACGCCATCAGCGAGACCGTCTACCAACGGCTGATGGATAACCAACTTTTCTCAAGCTTTGAAGCCAGGCGGATGGCGCGCGAGCGGCAGCAGCAAGACCGCTTGCAGGCGGAGCGCAAGCGATCCGAGCCCGAGCGGCTGGATCACGCCCCGCCGTCCGAGCTCGACGCGCCGGCTGAGCCTGACGGGCGCGCCGAGGAGGCGGCGCCGGCCCCCGCACGGAAGGGCGGCGCCGATCGCGACGGATCTCAGGACGCCAAAACCGAACGCGCGGGCGATGGGACGGACGAGTCCCCCGACCCGGACAAACCGCGCTCCCGTCGCGGCCGTCTATAGGCCGGTGCGATGCGCAGGCGTAAAGGGGCGGCATGAGCGAGCGACCACGTTTCATCGGCGGCTTTCGGGCGGCCCAGGCGCCGCGCTTCGAGGGCGGAGACGAGGATCCCTATCTCTTCGACAACCGGCATGCGCTTTTCGCGGCGCTGTCGGCGGCGATCCAGGGCCTGGCCGATCCGGCGCGTCGCGATTGCCTGATTGAGGTCAGAATCAGCGCCGACCCGGATATAGGGCTGCTGACCATTGATCTTGTGCTGTGGAGCACGGATGCGGATGGCGGGTCGCTGTTGAGCCTGATCGGCGCCTTGCTGCCGAGCGATTATGCATGGCGCCCGCTTGACGAAGCGCAGTTGAACGCGTGCTGGCGCGGCGACGAGGTTTTCATCTCGCGGCTTGTACGACGCCTGCAGTTCGTGGAGTTGCCGGGCGACCAGGTCGAATGGGTCGCCGGCGCGGCGGACGACGAGGCCCCGGGCTCCGGCGGCGAAGAGTTGATCGGCCGGCGCCGACTTCCTGAAATCGGGGACGAGCCTGGGGGCCCGGCCGTTCAGCCGCTATGCCTCCCCGCCGTTTCCGCCGTCGTCTCCCACACGCGCAGCGTTCGGCGCCTTTACGGCGAACTGTTGCGCGCGGCCCCGGCCTGTCTCAGCGTGACCATCGCGCCCGCCGATCCGTCGCACCTCGTCACGCAGCGGGCGTATGGCGGGTTCTGGCGGCGGTTTTCGACGGCGGCGCGGACGGCTGACGGCCTGCTGCACGCCGCCGACGCGGCCGATCCCACGGGCGGCGCTTTCGATCGCTATCTTCTGCCCGACGCGCAGCTTTGCCGCGCAACCGTGCGCTGCGCCGCCGACGATCCCGCGCGGTCGGCGGTTTTGGCCCATCATCTGGCCGCGCAATATGGCGGCGCGCACGTGTTCGAGCCGTTGCCGCCGACGCGGCCCGCGCCGATCGCTGCGATTCCCGATCTCTGGGTCGAGGCGCCGTGCGCCGATTGGGTCCCTGAGGATTGGCGCGAAGCGGCCCAGGAAGAACGCGAGCGGCTGCGGCGGCTGAGGATCGAGCCGCCGGAGGACGTCGAACCGCTGCATGTCCTCCTGGCGATGCCCTACCTCTACACCGACGAGGAGGTGGCGCAACTGGCCGCCTTGCCGTTCGCGGATGCGGACGGTCTTCCCGGCGTCGACACCAAGCCGCCGCCCCCCTTCATCGGGACGGTCGCCGCGCCGTCGCCGGTGGTCGATCCGCGGAGCGGCGCTCTAGCGCCCCCGCCCGAGACGGGACGGATGCGGATCGGCATCGCGCAAGGGGGCGGCGCGAGCACGGCGGCCCCGTTGACGCTGGACGACCTGAGCGGGTCGATGGCGCGCCGCTATCGCGGGGCCCATTGGCACACGATGCCGATCGAGAACCTCAACAAACACGCCTTCATCGTCGGCTCCACCGGGTCCGGCAAGACGATGAGCACCCTGTTCCTGGTGCGCGAACTGACGCGGTTCGACAAGCCCTTCATGGTGATCGAGCCGGTCAAGACCGAGTATTACGACGAGTTGTCGCCGCACGCCGAGCGCCTGGGCGGACGGCCCCTGGTTCGCCGCAACTTCGAAGGCGACGGACGGGGCGGGCGCTCGCCGGACTTTCTCGCCTTCGATCCGATGCGCATCCCGACCGGCGTGACGGTGATGCGTCACATCTCCTACCTGAAGTCCTGTTTCGAGGCCGCCTTCCCGCTCGATCCGGTGCAGGCGCTGCTGCTGGAGAGCGGCCTGCTTAGCTATTACACCAATCCGGCGAAGAAGTTCGGCTGCGGCTTAAATAAATTCTCGCTCGGCGGGCCGAAGACGATTCGGAAGATCACGAATAAAAAAACCGGCGAGACCCGCCTCACGCCCAGCCTTTCCACCTTCTTCGATCACTTTCTCAAATACTTCATTCCCGCCGCCTTTCCGGCGGACGGAAGTAAAGGCGGCGCCTCGCGCAACGACATTCGGCAGAACTTCAAGGACATGTTCGACCGGCGCTTCAACAACCTGCGTCGGAGCCTGGTCGGCGAGGCGTCCAAACTGGCCGACCAACTCTATATGGAGAATCCAACGGCAGAAACCGCGGATCTTTTCCCGAGACTGCTGGAAACCAACACGATCATCGAGCTCGACGCCATTCCGGACGGCGAGCAGAAATCGCTGGTGATGGCGTTCCTGATGACCCGCCTGTTCGCGGAGCGCCAGGCCGCGGACCTGATGCGTCGCCGACGAATTCGCGAGATCGGGGCATTCGAACGCGCCGATCCGCTGCAGCATGTGCTGGTGATCGAAGAGGCGCACCGTCTTCTGGCGAACACCGGCGGGGGCGGTCGGGGCGAACTGGCGGGCGAAAGTTCGAAGGCGAAGGCCGTCGGTCTGTTCGTCGACATGTTGGCCGAAATCCGCGCACTCGGCCAGGGGATCGTCATCGTCGAGCAGATCCCGACGAAGATCGTCCCGGAGGCCGTCAAGAACACCAACCTCAAGATCATGCTGCGCGTCACCTCGAAAGACGATCGCGACTACCTGGGCGAGGCGATGAACTTCACCGAGGCGCAGAATCGCTTCGTCACGGCGTTGAGAGCCAAGCCGGGCGAAGGCGTGGACATGGTGGTTTTCGAGGAAGGGGTGGATCTGCCGCTGATGCTGACGCTGCCGTTGCCCGACCGGAGGCCGCCGACGCCGTGGCTCTATGACGAACTTTTCGCATCGGACGGGGGAGACGGGCCGTGACCGGCGACGATCAAGGCGGAGAAATGCCGGCCGAAGCTGTCGAGCAGGTCGAGGAGAGCGGCGACTACGGCGAAGGCGAAGACGAAGGCGTGTGGGAGGCTGAGGACGGCTCCGCAGATGAGGGCGGCGATTGGGAGTCGCTCGAAAGCGGCTCGGACGAGGACTCCGCCGGCGTTTGGGAGGCCGCGGACGGCGACGACTCGGACGAGGGCGGCGGCGATTGGGAGGATGGCGACACCGCTGACGATGGGGCCGGCGAATGGGTCGGGGAAAGCGACGTCGAAGAGCAGGCGGCGCAGGAGGAGGCCGCCGCCCAGGAGGCGGCGCAGGCCGAGCAGGCGGCGCAGGAGGAGGCCGCCGCCCAGGAGGCGGCGCAGGCCGAGCAGGCGGCGCAGGAGGAGGCCGCCGCCCAGGAGGCGGCGCAGGCCGAGCAGGCCGCGCAGGAGGAGGCCGCCGCCCGGGAGGCGGCGCAGGCCGAGCAGGCGGCGCAGGAGGAGGCCGCCGCCCAGGAGGCGGCGCAGGCCGAGCAGGCCGCGCAGGAGGAAGCCGCCGCCCAGGAGGCGGCGCAGGCCGAGCAGGCGGCGCAGGAGGAGGCCGCCGCCCAGGAGGCGGCGCAGGCCGAGCAGGCGGCGCAGGAGGAGGCCGCCGCCCAGGAGGCGGCGCAGGCCGAGCAGGCCGCGC
>NZ_JAVJQE010000003.1:0-39307 GCF_040218065.1 Marivibrio sp.
CCCTTCCGGCGCCCCCGCGAAGGCGGGGGCCTCCGGCGGCGCGCTCTTCAGGCGGCGAGCGGGGTTTCAAAAGGTCCCCGCCTGCGCGGGGACTCCGATGGGACGAAGCGCAGTCACAGATCCTGCACGTCGACGATGCCCGGAATGGCCTTCACCGCCTGGCGGAAGGCGGCGTTGATGGCGTAGGCGCCGGGGAGCGTCAGGTCGATCTCGCCCTCCGGCCGGCCGGTCAGGCGGATTTCGACGCGCCCCCTGCCCTTCTTGCCGTGGCCTTCGAAGACTTTGGACAGCGGCCCGAGCGGCTGCTCGTCGCGCAGCCAGATCACCATGCCGTCGGCGGCCTGCGCCGCCTCCTCCTCCAACGGACGGCAGGAGGTCGCGGTGAGGCGGATCTCAGCCTCCGCGTCGTCGCCGCGCTTCTGCACGTCGACGGTCATCAGCAAGGGCTCGCCGCTCTCCAGCATCTCACGCGCGCCGGCCAGCACCTCCTGGAACAGCGTCACCTCATACTGGCCGCTGGCGTCCGACATCTGCACGAAGGCCATCTTCGAGCCGCGCGAGGTGGTCATCATCCGTTTGCCGCCCACGATGCCGGCGAGCTTCACCCCCTTGGCGGTGCGCACGCGGCCGGCCGCGACATCCGCGTAGGGCACGATCCCGAGCCTCCGGCAGGCGTTGGCGTAACTCTCCAAGGGGTGGGCGGAGAGGTAGAAGCCGATCGCGTCGAACTCGTTCGACAGCCGCTCCGTCGGCGGCCAGTCGGGCCGATCGGGCAAGCCGGGGCGGTTCAACGTGTCAGGCGCGTCGCCGAAGAGGCTCACCTGATCGCTGTTCTTGTCGGCCTGCGCGGCCTGGCCGTGGCGGACCACCTGCTCCAGCCCGTCGAACAGGCGCCGGCGGTTCGACTCCAGCTGATCGAAGGCCCCGGCCTTCACCAGGTTCTCCATCAGGCGCTTGTTGAGCGTGCGGGCGTCCACCCGCTCGGCGAAGTCGAACGGATCCTTGAAGGGGCCGCCCGATCGCCGCTCGGCGACCACGGACTGCATGGCGCCGGAGCCGACATTCTTCAGCGCCGCCAACGCGTAGCGAACCTTACGGGCGCCGTCCGCGTCCTTCTCCACGGAGAAGACCACGTCGGATCGGTTCACGTCCGGGGCCAGCAATTCGATGTCGAGCCGGTCCATCTCCGAGCGGAAGACGTTCAGCTTGTCGGTGTTGTGCATGTCCAGCGTCATGGACGCGGCCATGAACTCGACCGGGTAGTTCGCCTTCAGCCAGGCCGTGTGATAGGCGACGAGCGCGTAGGCCGCCGCATGGCTCTTGTTGAAGCCGTAGCCGGCGAACGCGTTGATCGTGTCGAAGATCTGGTTCGCCTGGGCGGCGTCGACGCCGGAATGCTCCTTGGCGCCGTCGACGAAGATCGCGCGCTGCTTGTCCATCTCCGCCTGGATCTTCTTGCCCATCGCGCGGCGCAGCAGGTCGGCCCCGCCGAGCGTGAAGCCCGCCAGCTCCTGCGCCATCTGCATCACCTGCTCCTGATAGATCGGGATGCCGAAGGTCTCTTCCAGGCAGGGCTTGAGCTTCTCGTGCGGGTAGACGGGCTCCTCCTGCCCGTGCTTGCGCTTGATGTAGGTGGGGATATTCTCCATCGGGCCCGGGCGGTAGAGGGCCACGACGGCGATCAGATCCTCGAACCGGTCGGGCTTCAGGTTCTTCAGCACGTCGCGCATGCCGGACGATTCCAGCTGGAAGACGCCGACTGTGTTGCCCTTGCACAGCATCTCGAAGGTGCGCGCGTCGGCCAGCGGGATTTGGGTTACGTCCAGCGGCTCGTCTCGATCCTCGCGTTTGTCGATCAACTCCTTCGCCCGCGCGATGACGGTCAGCGTCTTCAGGCCCAGGAAGTCGAACTTCACCAGGCCCGCATCCTCGACATACTTCATGTTGAACTGCGTGACCGGCATGTCGGAGCGCGGGTCGCGGTAGAGCGCCACCAGCTCGTCCAGCGGCCGGTCGCCGATCACCACGCCGGCGGCGTGGGTCGAGGCGTGGCGGTAAAGCCCCTCCAGCTTGCGCGCGACGCCGACCAGCTTCTCGACCGCCGGCTCGTTTTCGATCTCGGCCTGGAGCAGCGGCTCCCCCTCGATCGCCTGGTCCAGCGTCACCGGATTGGCCGGGTTGTTCGGCACCATCTTGCAGATGCGGTCGACCTGGCCGTAGGGCATCTGCATGACGCGGCCGACGTCGCGCAGCACGGCTCTGGCCTGCAGCTTTCCGAAGGTGATGATCTGGGCGACCTTGTCGCGGCCGTACTCCTCTTGGACGTAGCGGATCACCTCGTCCCGCCGGTCCTGACAGAAGTCGATGTCGAAGTCCGGCATGCTGACGCGCTCGGGGTTCAGGAACCGCTCGAACAGCAGGCCGAAGCGCAGCGGATCCAGATCCGTGATCGTCAGCGCCCAGGCTACGACCGAGCCCGCGCCCGATCCGCGGCCCGGCCCGACCGGGATGTCGCGCGCCTTCGCCCACTGGATGAAGTCGGCGACGATCAGGAAATAGCCGGGGAAGCCCATCTGCTGGATGACGCCCAGCTCGTAGGCGAGGCGCGCGCGATAGGGCTCGGCCGCCGCCTCCCGCGCCGCCTCATCCTGATCCTCGGTCCAGACCTGGGTCTCCAGCCGGTGCTTCAGCCCCTCCTCCGCCAGGTCTTTCAGCGCCTCGGCCTCTGTCCGGCCCTCCAGCTTGGTGTAGACCGGCAGCAGCGGTTTGATCTTCTCCGGCGCGATCGCGCAGCGCTTGGCGATCACAAGCGTATTGTCGCAGGCCTCCGGCAGGTCGGCGAACAGCGCGCGCATCTCGGCCGGGCTCTTGAAGTAATGCTCCGGCGTCAGGCGCCGGCGCTCCTGATCGGCGATGTAGGCGCCCTCCGCGATGCAGATCAGCGCGTCGTGCGCCTCATGCATCTCGCGCGTCGGGAAGAAGCAGTCGTTGGTGGCGACCAGCGGCACGTCATGCGCGTAGGCGAGGTCGAGGAAGCCCGGCTCCGTCTTTTCCTCCGCCACCAGCCCGTGGCGCATGATCTCCATATAAAGCCGGTCGCCGAAGATCTCTTGCAGGCGCTTCAGATAGGCTTCCGCCGCCTCCATCTGGCTTTCCAGCAGCAGCCGGCCGATCGGCCCCTGCGGCCCGCCGGTGAAGGCGATCAGCCCGGCGTTGAGCTCGGCCAGATCGTCGAGGGAGATTTGCGCCTCCTCCCCCGCCTCCGGCTCCATATAGGCGCGCGAGAGCAGCTTCATCAGGCTGCGATAGCCCGCCTCGTCCTTCGCCAGCACGACGATCGGGTCCGGCGCCGGCGCCTGGCCCATTTTGTTGGGCGAGCGATCCTCCCGTCGGACCGCGATCTGCGCGCCCACGATCGGCTGCACGCCCGCCGCCGCCGCCGCGCCCGCGAACTCCAGCGCCCCGAAGACGTTGGAGGTGTCGGTGACCGCCACCGCCGGCATCTCGTGCCCGGCGGCGAGCTTCACCAGATCCTTGACCCGGATCGCCCCCTCCGCCAGCGAATAGGCGGAATGGACGCGCAAATGAATGAAATCGGCGTGTGACATAGCTCGCATGATAATCGAGTCGCCCCGCCCGTCATCCGCCGCGCCTGGGGATAAGGACGGATTCTTGGGGATAATGCGGGACCGCGGATGCGCCGGACCCCCTCCATGCCCGTCGTCCCGGCCAAAGAGCCGGGACAACCGGAGCCTGAGCGTCGCACGGACACCGGTTGGCCGGGCTCAAGGCCGGGCGTACGGAGAGCCCCACGATCAGCGCGTGGGGCGCCCCGCCCTACCCCTCAAACCCCGTCACCGTTCCCTCGCGGAAGGTCAGCACTCGGTCCATGCGGCGCGCCAGCGTCAGATTGTGGGTGGCGATGAGGGCGGCCATGCCTTCCTCGCGGACGAGCTGGACGAGGAGGTCGAAGACCGTCTCGCTGGTGGTCGGGTCGAGGTTGCCGGTCGGCTCGTCCGCCAGCAGCAGCGCGGGGCGGTTGACCACGGCGCGCGCGATGGCGACGCGCTGCTGTTCGCCGCCGGACAGGCGCGCCGGCCGGTGGCTCATCCGCGGGCCGAGGCCGACGCGCTCGAGCAGCCGCGCGGCCTCCTGCCGGGCCGCGCGCTTGGCCTTCCCGGCGATCATCTGCGGCAGGGTGACGTTCTCCAGCGCCGAGAATTCGGGCAGCAGGTGATGGAACTGGTAGACGAAGCCGACCCGGCTGCGGCGCAGCAGCGTGCGCTGTCGGTCGGTGAGCCGGTTGCATCCCTCCCCCTGCAGCGCGACGTCGCCGCCGTCCGGGCGCTCCAGCAGGCCGGCGACGTGGAGCAGCGTCGACTTGCCCGCGCCCGACGGGGCGACCAGGCCGACGAGTTCGCCCCGCCCGACCGACAGCGACGCGCCGTTCAGAACGGTCAGGCCGCCGGCGGCGGTCTTGTAGGTGCGCTCGACCGCCTGCAGCTCGAGCGTCGGGGCGCCGGGGGCCGCGTCACTCATAGCGCAGCACCTCCACCGGATCGAGGCGCGCGGCCCGCCAGGCGGGGTAGATCGAGGCCAAGAGGCTCAAGGTCAGCGCCATGGCGACGACGGCGATCACCTCGCCCGTCTCGACCCGCGCGGGCAGCTTGGAGAGGAAGTAGATCTCGGCGGCGAAGAGGTTCGCGCCCGACAGCCCCTCGATCCACTGCCGGATGGTCTCGATGTTGAGGGCGAAGCTGATCCCCAGCAGCGCGCCGAGGCCCGTGCCGATGACGCCGACGGAACTGCCGGTGATGAAGAAGATGCGCAGGATCGTCGCCCGGCTCGCCCCCATCGTGCGCAGTATGGCGATGCCGCGGCCCTTGTCCTTCACCAGCATGATCTGGCTGGAGATCACGTTGAAGGCGGCGACCAGGATGATCAGCGTCAGGATCAGGAACATGACGTTGCGCTCGACCTGCAAGGCGTTGAAGAAGCTGGCGTTGACGCGCTGCCAGTCGAGCACGCGGTAGTCGCGGCCGAGCAGGTTCTGGATCTCGGCGGCGCGCACGTCCGCGCGTTCGGCGTTCTCCACCATGATTTCGATCTGGGTCGCCGCGCCTTCGCGGTTGAAATAGCGCTGGGCCAGCGGAAACGGCATGTAGACGTACGAATTGTCGTATTCATACATGCCGACATTGAAGATGGCGGCGACGTCGAACGCCTTGACCCGCGGGATCGTCCCGAAAGCGGTGACCGAGCCTTTCGGCGCGATCAGCGTCAGCTTGTCGCCGACGCCGACGCCCAGCCGGTTCGCCATCCGGATCCCGATGATGACGCCCTGGCCGTCGTCGAAACCGCCAAGGGAGCCTTGACTCAACGCGTCGCGCAAAATGTCCCGGGCCGCAAAGTCCTCTCCGCGCAGCCCGCGAACCAGCGCCCCGCCGGCGGTATCGCCCCGACCGGTCGCCATTACCTGGCCCTCGACGAGCGGCGTCACCTGAACGACGCCCGGCAGTTCGCGCAGGCGATCTGCGGTCTGATCGAAGGCGTCGAGGGATTGGCTGTAGCTGGTGACGGTGATGTGGCCGTTGAGGCCGATCACCCGCTCCAGCAAATCGTGCCGGAAGCCGTTCATCACCGCCATGACGATGATCAGCGTCGCCACGCCAAGCATGATGCCGAGGAGCGAGAACCACGCGACGACGGAGATGAAGCCCTCCTGCCGCTTGGCGCGCAGATAGCGGAAGGCGACGAAGCGCTCGAAGGATCCGAACATGGGCGGGCTGGTCGCTCCTCAATGCAAGCGGCGGGCGCGAACGCGCGCCGTCCGACGATATAGGGGCGCGCGCGGGCGGACTGTAGGGGCCGCGCCGCAGTGCGGCAAGAAAAGCTAACGCGCAAGCCGCGCGCGACAGGCGGCGGCGAGCGCTGCGGCCTGCGGATCGCTCAGCGCCTCCCCGTCGAGCGTCGGCGCCCCCGTCTGCAGGTCCACCGCGACCCGGCCGAGCGAGACCGACGCGCTCTCGAACGACGTCTCAAACCGCGGATCGCCGGCGAAAACCAGCGGGTTGAGGGCGAGATCGAAGGCGATCTCAGTGTCGATCAACCGCTCGCCGAGGCCGGTCGAGTCAGGAAGCTCCGCCGGCGCCACGGCCTTTCCTCGCACATCGACGCCGGGCTGGTAGGCGACGTCCGCGCCGGGCTGATACGCGACGAGGCGTCGGCACTCGGCCGCCGACACCCGGATCCGCACTTCGTCGGGCTTCACGCGAGCCCGCGGCGCCCCTTCCGATATCTCGCCCTCATTGGTGAAGGGGTTGTGATCCTGGCCTAGGGCCGGGGATGCGAGCGCCGTAAAGAGAAGAAAGAGCCCGAGCGCCGTCCCCCTTGCGATGTCATCCCGGCCGCAGCGCAGCGCAGAGCCGGGATCCCGACGCCTGGGCGCGCCGAGCGAGATCCCGGTTCGGCCTGACGGCCGACCGGGACGACAGCCCGCCGCTCTGCCGTACGCCCAGAGGCGCCGGCGAACGCGGGGGGCTTGCAGGGAACCTCTGTCAGGGGGTGCTTGACGGCTCGTTCGCATAGCCCGCAGCCTAGCAAGACCGGCGCCGGTTACGCAGCCTCCGCGAACTTCCAAGCGCCGGCGCGGAACCGGGCTATCTGATCGGGCGTGCGCAGCACATGCACCGCCTTGCCGCGGTCGCGCGCGGTCTCGACCAACAACGCCATCCGCTCGCGATGGCGGCGATGGATGTCCAGAATCATGCGGTAAAAGGCCGGCGCGGCCGCGATCAAGGAACAACCGGCGGGCGCGTTCGCATCGCGTCCGAGAGCGGATTTCATCAATCGCTTCGTGCCCCACCAAAGGTGGAGGCGGAGCGGCAGGTCGATCCACAGCACGGTGTCGGCGTACTGAAAGCGCCGTTCAACCGACGGCCAGGGGCCGATGCCGTCGATCACCCAGCTTCTCTCCGTCAGCCAGGCGTCGTGGCGGGCTTCGAAATCTTCGTTCAAGGTCCAGCCCGGCAGCCACTGGATCATGTCGACCGCGTGATAAGGCGCGCCCAGATCCGCCGCGATCCGCCTAGACAGCGTCGACTTGCCCCCGCCCGCATTGCCGATGACCGCCACCCGTCGCATCGCGACCCTTCTTAAGACGCTGCGCGAAACCCAACCGTCAACCGGCGGGCGCGCATGGTATTTCCCCGCTTCTAGCAAGCAAGGGCGGCCGCGCACAAGCGCCGACCGCCCTTGCAAGGTATCCGGATTCGCCCCGGGCGGAAGCGGCTTTCGCCGCACCCGTCCGGCTGCCGGCGGATCAGCCGGGCAGCTTGCCCTGGACGCCTTCGACGTACCAATCCATGGACAACAGTTCTTCGTCGGCCATGTACTCGCCTTCCGGGATGCGCACCGTCCCGGACTGATCTTTGACCGGGCCGTCGAAGCTGTGGCGCTCGCCGCTGGTGATGGCGGCGACCGCTTCCTGGGCGTCCTTGACCGCCTCGGCGGGCAGATTGGCGTTGTAGTCGGCCATCTTCACCATGCCGCTGTCGAAGCCGCCCCAGGTGTCGCCGGTGGCCCACGAGCCGTCGAGGGCCATGCCCACGCGCTCGATGTAGTAGGGCGCCCAATCGTCGATCACCGCCGTCATGTGAGCCGTGGGGCCGAAGCGGCTCATGTCGGAGGCTTGGCCGACCGCCTTCACGCCGCGCTCCTCGGCGACCTGGATCGGCGCAGGGCTGTCAGTGTGCTGCAACAGCACGTCCGCGCCCTGGTCGACGAGCGCCTTGGCGGCGTCGGCCTCCTTGCCGGGATCGTACCAGCTGTTCACCCAGACGACGCGGACCTGAAGGTCCGGATTGATGCGCCGCGCCGCGACGGTGAAGGCGCCGATGCCGCGCACCACCTCGGGAATCGGGAACGACGCGATGTAGCCGATGGTGTTCGTCTTGGTGACGTGCGCGGCCAGGATGCCGGAGATCGTGCGGCCCTGATAGAAACGCCCGGCGTAGGTCGCCAGGTTGTCGGCGCGCTTGTAGCCCGTCGCATGCTCGAACAACACGTTCGGGTGGCGCTTGGCGACCTTCAGGGTCGGGTTCATGAAGCCGAAGGAAGTGGTGAAGACCATGCCGTGGCCCGTCGCCGCCAGCTGATTGATCACCCGCTCGGCGTCGGCGCCTTCCGAGACGTTCTCGACGAAGCTGGTCTCGACCTTGTCGCCGTAGGCCTCCTCGACGGCGAGGCGGCCGCGGTCGTGCTGATAGCTCCAGCCGTGATCGCCGATCGGGCCGACATAGACGAAGCCGACCTTCAGCGGATCGGCCGCGCGCGCGACGAACGGCGCGCTGAGGGCGGCGGTCCCGACCGCGCCGGCGGCGAGGGCGGATTGGGTGAAACGACGACGCGTGATGCGCATGATTGTTGCTCCTCTGATGTCCTAGAAAGACGATCGACCGTCTGCGTTCTTCCAACCCGCGAGGTCGTATTTTTTGAATCGGGCGGGAGAATAGTCCCTCACCCGCCCGGATGGAACACCTTCCCGATCGAGGCCGGCGCGTTGAGCCGAATGCGCGCCGCGTCCCGGCTGATCAGCACCAGCACCAGGATGGTCGCGAGATAGGGCAGCATCGACATGAACTGGCTGGGCGCCGTCACGCCGGCCGACTGGGCGTGCAGCTGCGCGATGGTCACGCCGCCGAAGAGATAGGCGCCCAGCAGCACGCGCCCCGGCCGCCAGGTCGCAAAGACGACCAGCGCGAGCGCGATCCAGCCGCGCCCGGCGGTCATGTTCTCCGCCCAAAGCGGCGTATAGGCGAGCGAGAGATAGGCCCCGCCGATCCCGGACATCGCGCCGCCGAACAGCACGGCCAACCAGCGCACCCGCAGCACGGAATGGCCGAGGCGATGGGCGGCGGCCGGGTTCTCGCCAACCGCCTTCAGAACCAAACCCCCGCGGGTTCGCGACAGGAACCAGGCCACGCCCCCGGTGGCGGCGAGGGAGAGATAGACCAGCGCGTCCTGGCCGAAGAACAGCGGGCCGATGATCGGCAGGTCGCTCAATCCGGGGATGTCGAGGCGCGGCAGCCGCTCCAGCGGCGTGCCGACGAAATCCTGCCCGATCAACGAGCTGAGGCCGATCCCGAACAGCGTCAGCGCCAAGCCGGTCGCCACCTGATTGGCCAGCAGGTTGAGGGTCAGCAGCGCGAACAGCGCGGACATCACAGCGCCCGCCGCCGCCGCGGCCGGCACGCCTAGGACGGACGATCCTGTAAGCGCCGTGACCGCGAACCCGACCACCGCCCCGACCAGCATCGTCCCCTCGACGCCGAGATTGAGGACGCCCGACTTCTCCGTGATCAACTCCCCGAGCGCGGCGAACAGCAGGGGCGTGGCGGCGGCGACGATCGATAGCGCGATCAACGAGAGGATTTCCATGCAGGCGTCCCTTTCCCGGCCGCGCTCAGCCGACCGCCGCAGGCGAAACGCGCCGCAGCCGGTAATGGGTCAGAAAGTCGCTCGCAAGCAGGAAGAACAGCAGCATCCCCTGGAAGACGCCGGTGACCGCCAAGGGCAGACCGAGCTCGATTTGCGCCTGCTCCCCGCCCAGATAACTGAGCGCCATCAGAAGCGCCGCCAAGAGCACGCCCAGCGGATGGAGCCGCCCCAGGAAAGCGACGATGATCGCGGTGAACCCGTAGCCCGGCGAAATGCTCGGCTGCAACTGACCGATCGGACCCGCGACCTCGATCGCGCCCGCCAGACCGGCGAGACCGCCCGAGAGCAGCAGCGTAAACCAGATGGCGCGCGCCTGGCTGAAGCCGGCGTAGCCCGCCGCGATCGGCGTCAGCCCGACGACCTTGATCTGGAAGCCGATCAACGTTCGCGCGACGATCACCCAGCCGACCGCGACGGCGGCCAGCGCCATCGGGGCGCCGAGATGCAGGCGCGTGCCCTCCAGGATCACGGGCAGCAGCGCTTCGTCGTTGAAGAGGCGCGATTCGGGGAAATTGAAGCCGTCGGGATCCTTCCACGGCCCGGTGACGAGATAGCTGAGAAGCAGCGTCGCCACATAGGTCAGCATCAGGCTGGTCAGGATTTCGTTGGCGTTGAAGCGCGTGCAAAGGAAGGCCGGGATCGCCGCGTAGGCGAGGCCGCCGGCCGCGCCGCCCGCCATCATCAGCGGCAGCAGCCACCACCCTTCGTCGCCGTAGAAGGCGAGCGCCAGACCGCCTGCGCAGATCGCGCCGAGGGTCAATTGTCCCTCCGCCCCGATGTTCCAGACATTGCCGCGAAAGCCGAGCGCCAGACCGATGCCGATCATCGCCAGCGGCGTCGCCTTCACCGCCAATTCGCCGACGCCGTAGAGCGTCGTCAGGGGCGAGATGAAGTAGGCTTTCAGCGCCGCCGACGGATCGAATCCCAGCGCGGCGAACATAACCGCCCCCGCCATAACCGTCAGCAACACGGCGAGGGGCGGCGTCGCCAACATCATGGCGCGGCTGGGGGTCGGACGGCGCTCCAGTCGGACGCCGAACAGCGCCTCACCCGCCATGACGGACGTCTCCGCTCTCGCTCGGCGCGCCGCCGCCCTCGGCGATCGCCGCGTCGAACAGGCCGCCCATCATCAGGCCGACCTCTTCGGCCGTGACCTCGTGCGCGGGCCTGCTTTCCGACAGCCGCCCGGCGCAGATCACCGCCACGCGATCGGACAGCGTGAAGAGCTCGTCCAGATCCTGACTGACGACGATCACCCCCGCCCCGTTCGAAGCCAATTCGATCAGCGCCTGATGGATCGCCGCGGCCGCGCCGGCGTCGACGCCCCAGGTCGGATGGGCGGCGATGAGCAGCTTGGGCTTCTGCAGGATCTCGCGCCCGATGATGAATTTCTGGAGGTTCCCGCCGGACAGGCTGCGCGCGGCCGCGTGGGCGCCGGGCGCGGCGACGGCGAAGGTCTTCACAACATGCTCCGCCTTCTCGCGGCTGCCGGTGAAGGAGACCAGCCCGCGGCGAACCAGCGACCATCGCCGCCAGCCCGACAGCAGCGCATTGTCGGACAGCGACAGGTCGGCGACCGCGCCGTGGCCGAGACGATCCTCCGGCACGAAATTGATCCCGCGATCGCGCCGGGCGCGCGCGCCCTCGAGGCCGATGGCCGCCCCCTCGAAGACCACGGCGTCGGCGCGCGGGGCCAATTGCTCGCCGCTGAGCGCCCCCAGCAGCGTGTTCTGGCCGTTGCCCGCCACGCCGGCGATCCCCAGAATCTCCCCGCGCCTCACGGACAGACGGACATCGTGCAACGGCGTGCCCAACGGATTGGCGGCCTTCATGGAAAGGCCTTCGACGCGCAGAAGCGCCTCCTTTTCCTCCGCCTCGCCCGCTTCGGCGCGGCGGGTCGGACTCACCTCCTCGCCGATCATCAATCGAGCCAGCGTCTGAGCGGTCTCCTGGCGGGGATCGCAACTGGCGACGACTTTGCCGCCGCGCAGGATCGTCGCGGCGCCGCACAGCCGGCGAATCTCGTCCAACTTATGACTGATATAGAGGATCGTGCGCCCCTCGCTCGCCAGACGCCGCAGGGTCTCGAACAGCTGATCGGCCTCCTGCGGGGTCAGGACCGACGTCGGCTCGTCCATTATCAGCAGCGTCGGATCCTGCAGCAGGCAGCGGACGATCTCGACGCGCTGGCGCTCCCCGACCGACAGGTCGAAGACGCGCGCGTCCGGGTCGAGTGCGAGGCCGTAGCGCTTCGAGACGTCCGCGATGCGCGCGGCCAGCGCCGCCATGCCGCCCGCGCTCTTTGCGGTCACCCGGGGCGACAGGCCGAGCGCCACGTTCTCCGTCACCGTCAGCGTCTCGAACAGCGAGAAATGCTGGAAGACCATACCGATGCCGAGCGCGCGCGCCGCCGACGGGCCGTCGACGGAGACCGTCTCGCCGTTCCAGCGGATTTCGCCGGCGTCGGCTTTCACCACGCCGTAGACGATCTGAACCAAGGTGGACTTGCCGGCGCCGTTTTCGCCCAGAAGGGCGTGGATTTCGCCAGGCTGCAGGGTGAGGTCGACCGAATCGTTCGCCAGTACGCCGGGATAGCGTTTGCTGATCCCGCGGAGTTCAAGCCGCGCGGGCGCGTCCGTCTGTTCCCTCGCCTCGCTCATGCCGTTCCCGTGGGTTGCATCCCGTTGCGACGGCCCTTCCCCCCGAGCCGTCCCCCGATGTCACGTCCCGGTCATACATGACCCGCGCCCGGCTTTCCAAGGAATCTCGCAGGCGCGAAGGCCGCGGGGTCACGGCGCTTACTTATGTTGCATTGCAGCGCCTATTTTTTGGGCAAAAAAGCCGTGACGCGGCGGTATCGATCCTTTATTAATACCGCCCGTCGATAGAACGCGGGCGGTTAACCGTCCCGGCAGCGCCGCGCACAAGCGGGGGCGGCGCTTCTCCGAAGCAGGAGACGACGATCACGCCTCAACGAAGGCGGCCCAAGTTTAGGGAGGGCGTCCTCGCCCCGACCGCATCGCAAAAGCCCTAAAATCGGGCGCGCGGCGAGGCAGGACTTGGACACGGCGTACGATCGGGTCTTGGAAAAGCGGGGCGGGTCCCCGCTTTTTTCTTTGCCGGCGCGTCGCGCGTCTCAGCCCCCGCCCCTCGTCTTACAGGACGTCCGCGTAATGATCGGGCACCAGATTCTGGGACTCGTAGGGCGGCCGCTCAGGCGGTTCGTTGTGCAGGGGGCGCGGGGGCAAGCTCATCGGCTCCGGGCGCACGTCGTGGTAGGGAATTTGATCCAACAAATGCCGAATGCAGTTTAGTCTGGCCCGGCGCTTGTCCTCGGCGTCGACGACGTACCACGGCGCCTGTCGGATGTCGGTGTGGGCGAACATCTCATCCTTGGCGCGGGAATAGGCGTCCCAGCGCTTGCGGGATTCGAGGTCGATGCGGCTCAGCTTCCAGCGCCGGGTCGGATCTTCAATGCGCTTCTCCAGCCGGCGCTCCTGCTCGTCCTCGCTGATCGAGAACCAGTACTTCAGCAGAATGATCCCGGAGCGCGTCAGCATGCGCTCGAACTCGGGCGCGCTGCGCAGGAACTCGTGGTACTCCTCCTCGGTGCAGAAGCCCATCACCCGTTCGACGCCCGCCCGGTTGTACCAACTGCGGTCGAGCAACACGATCTCGCCGGCCGACGGCAGTTCTGCGACGTAGCGCTGGAAATACCATTGGGTTTTCTCTCGCTCGGTCGGGACGCCCAACGCGACGATTCGGCAGATGCGCGGGTTCAGACGCTCCGAGATGCGTTTGATGACGCCGCCCTTGCCGGCCGCATCGCGCCCTTCGAACAGCACGACGACGCGCAAGCCTTCGCGATGCACCCAATATTGCAGTTTGGCGAGTTCTACTTGAAGACGGCGCAGTTCGCGCTCATAGAGTTTGCGGCCGAGCCGCTTTCGAGAGGCCTTGGGCCCAGGCTTCGCCGCCGCCTTCTTGGCCGCGCCCTTCTTCGCCGCCGCTTTGCTCTTGTGCGCCATCCGCCCCCGCCTCGCTGTCGCTTTGCCTCTCCGTCGCTTTCACGCCTCAGCGTAAAAGGATTCGCCCGCCTCCATCCAGGGCGGCGAGGTCTCGGCGATGGCGGCGGCGACCGGACAGTCCGCGCGATGCGTTCCCGGCAAGTAGCCGATCGACATAAGAAATTCGCCCGTGATCTCGCCGCCGGTGAAGCGGAAGGTCTTCTTGAAGAGCTTCACCCACTGCGGCTTGGTCAAGGGATGATGGGCGGCGAGCCAGGCCGCGAAGCCGCCGTGGCTCTCCCGGAAGCCCCGGATCACCTGCGCGTTATGGATCGAGGCCTCGATCTTTAGGCGATTGCGGATGATCCCCGGATCGGCCAGCAGCCGCGCGCGTTCCGCCTCGCCGTAGGCGGCGACGCGATCGACCTCGAAGCCGTCATAGGCCGCCTGGAACCCGGCGCGCTTCTTCAGCATCAGACCCCAGTTCAGGCCCGCCTGGTTAATCTCCAGCACCAGGCGCTCGAACAGCTTCGTCTCGTCCGTCTCCGGAAAGCCGTACTCGCGGTCGTGATAGGGTCCGTGCAGCGGATCGCCGATCGCGGTGTCGCAATACCAGGACATGATTTTCCTCCCAATCAGAGCGACAGCGACGGGCGGCTCGACCTGTCATCCCGTCACTCCGCCGTTGGGGAGTCCCCGCGAAGGCGGGGACCTTTCTCAACCGGCGTCGCCGCCGGCGCGATCCGCCTGAGGCCCCCGCCTCCGCGGGGACGCCCAGTGGGTTTCAAGGCGCAATGTTCTCCCGGGCGGGCCCCGGACCTCTGCGGGTCACGCCCCCGGCGGCTTTAAGGTGATGAGGTCGAACGCCACGATCGCCCAGTAGCCGAGGAACAGCAGGGTCGCGAGCGCGGTGGTGATCGCCATCTTCTTGCCGATGCGCGCGAATTTCGGCGCGCCGTGGTCGTGGCCTGCATCCGGGTTGTCGTCGCGCTGCACGCCGAAGGGCAGCACCATGAACAGGACCAGCCACCACAGGATGATGAAAACGACGAAGCCGGATACGGGCCCCATGACTCAGACCTGCTCCAGCTCGACCAGCGTGCCGACGAAGTCCTTCGGATGCAGGAACAGCACCGGCTTGCCGTGGGCGCCGATCTTGGGCTCCCCGTCGCCGAGGACGCGCATGCCGTCGGCCTTTAACTTCTCGGCCGCCGCCTTGATGTCGTCGGTCTCGTAGCAGACGTGATGGATCCCGCCGGCGGGGTTCTTTTCAAGAAACTTGGCGATCGGGCCGCCCTCGCCCAGCGGGTGCAGCAGCTCGATCTTGGTGTTGGGCAACTCGACGAAGACGGTGGTGACGCCGTGTTCGGGCAGATCCACCGGCTCCGAGACCGCAGCGCCGAGCGTGTCGCGATAGAGCGCCGTCGCCGCCGCCAGATCCGGCGCGACGATGGCGACATGGTTGAGCTTCCCGATCATCAGCCTCTCCCCTTCTGACAAACCCCGCTTAGACCCGGATCACATGCACGTCGACCGGCGGATGCTTGCCGGTCAAGGCTTTCAGGCGCTTGCGCACGGCGCGGCGCACGGCCTCGCGGACCTGGCCGTCATCCTGCAACGCGCCGCGGCCCATGCGCTCGACCGTCTCTTCGGCCGTGTCCAGAAGCTCGTCGATGTCCGGGCCGGAGCCGTCGAGCAGCCCCGAGACCGTGATCTGCGCGTCGTCGACCAGCCGGCCCTTACCGTCGAGCGCGACGGTGACGACCGCCTGGCCGTTCCAGGCCATCTTGCGGCGCTGCTTCAGACTCGCGTGGCCCATCGGCAGCAGCCGGTCGCCGTCCAGCATCAGGCGGCCCGCGTAGACCTCGTCGACCACGACCGGGCCGGCGTCGGTCAGTTTCACCATCGCGCCGTTGCGCCCGCAAATGCCGTGCGGCACCTGGCATTCCTGCGCCAGACGGGCGTGCGCCATCATGTGGCGGCTCTCGCCGTGGACCGGGATCGCGATGCGCGGCTTGATCCAACGATACATGTCCGCCAACTCTTCCCGATTGGGGTGGCCGGAGGTGTGGATGTCGGCGTCGCGCGCGGTGATGATGTCGACATGCTTCTCGGCCAGCGCGTTCTGCAGACGGCCGATCGCGACCTCATTCCCCGGGATCTCGCGGCTGGAGAAGATGACCGTATCGCCCTCCCCTAGATCGATATAGGGGTGGTCGTCGCGCGCGATGCGGCTCAGCGCCGCGCGCGGCTCGCCTTGGCTGCCGGTGCAGATCAGCAGCACCTCCTCCTTGGGCAGGCGCGAGGCCTCCTCGTCCGTCAGGAAGGCCGGCAGATCGGAGAGATAGCCCGTCTCGCGCGCCGCGTCGTTCATCCGCCAGAGCGACCGGCCGGCCAGCGCCGGGCGCCGCCCCGCCGCGATCGCCGCCTTGGCCGCCGTCTCAAGCCGCGCGACGTTAGAGGCGAAGCAGGCGATGGCGACGCCGCCGGAGAGGCTCTTGACCAGCTCGATCATGTTCTCGCGCACTTCGCCCTCCGAGCCGGAGCGGCCGGGGGCGAGCGCATTGGTGCTGTCGCACACCATCGCGAGGACGCCTTCCTCGCCGATCTCTATCAGGCGCTTCTCGTCCGTCGTCGCGCCGATCAGCGGATCGGGATCGATTTTCCAGTCCCCGGTGTGCATGACGACGCCCGCCTTGGTGCGCAGGACGACGGCGTTCGGCTCCGGGATCGAGTGGGTCAAGGTTACGAGCTCAAGCTGAAACGGACCCACGTCGAAGGTTCCGCTCAACGGGATCTCGTGGATCGGCACGCGGTTGTGGAGGTCGGTCTCCACCAGCTTGCGCCGCAGCAGGGCGGCGGTGAAGGGAGTGGCGTAGACCGGACACTCGAAGCGCGGCCACAGATACTGCACCGCACCCAGATGATCCTCGTGCGCGTGGGTCAGCACCAGGCCTGCGAGTTCGTCCGTGCGCTCTTCCACAAAGGCGGGGTCGGGGGTCATCACGTCGATTCCCGGCGTCGTGTCGTCGCCGAAGGTGATGCCGCAATCGATCATCAGCCACTTGCCGTCATGGCCGTAGAGATTGAGGTTCATCCCAATCTCTCCCGACCCGCCCAACGGCAGGAACAGCAATTCTTCCGCGCCGGGAACCCCGGCGGCTTCATACCCAGCCATAAACTTTTTCGCCTTTTCTTTCAGTGTTTTGGCGTCAAACCTTCGCGTTTCGCTTATAGATTTCCGCCAGCCCCCGCAAGGTGAGCGACCGGTCGGTCTCCTCGATCACATCCGTCTTTTCCGCGAACAGCTCCGACAGTCCGCCGGTGGCGATCACCTTCATCGGCGCGCCGAATTCGCTTTGCAGGCGGGCGACCATGCCCTCAATCATGCAGACGTAGCCCCAGAAGATGCCGGACTGCATGGCGGTTCTGGTCTCCTTGCCGATATAGGACGGCGGGGCCGCGATTTCGACCAGCGGCAGCTTGGCGGACGCCATATAAAGCGCTTCCAGCGACAGATTGATGCCCGGCGCGATCGCGCCGCCGCAATAGTTGCCGGCGTCGTCCACCACATCGAAGGTCGTCGCGGTGCCGAAATCGATCACGATCAGCGGGCCCCCATAGGTGCGGTTGGCCTCGAAGGCGTTGATCAGCCGGTCGGCGCCGACCTGCTCCGGCCGTTCGATCAGCGCCTCGTTGCCGAGCTTCACGCCGGGATCGCCGATCACCAGCGGCTCGCCTGGAAAATAGCGGCGGCACAGGCTGATCAGGTTGAAGGCGGTCTCCGGCACGACGGAGCCGATGATGCAGCCGGAGATCGCGTCGAGGTCCAAATCGTTGAGCGCCATCAATTCCTTCAGCCAGACAATGTATTCGTCGGCCGTGCGCTTGGGATCGTTGGCGCACCGGAAGGCCTTCAGGAAATCGTCGCCGTCGAAGACGCCGAAGACGACGTTGGTGTTGCCGGAATCGATCGCCAACAGCATGAGGCTACTCCTTCGCGTCCGCGGGGTCTTCCCGCGGGAAATGCACTTCGCCGGCCGAGATTCGCTCGCGCGGGCCCCCGTGGTCCGGTTCGAACGACAGCGCGCCGTCTTCGTCCAAATCGACGAACCGGCCGTCGCGCGGCTCCCGCCCCGCCAATTTCAAGCGCACCGGTCCGCCCAGATGCGCGGCGGCGGCGAGCCAAGCGGCGCGGATCGGCGCGAAGCCTTGATCGCGCCACCGCCGGCGCCAGCGGGCGAAGGCGGCGAGATAGGCCGCCGCCAACGCCGGCGGCGCGACCGCCGCCCCTTCAGCCGACAGGTCGGTGGCGGGAAAGTCCGTCCCCTCCGGGTGGCTGATCAGGTTGACGCCCGTGCCCACGATCACCCACGGCTCCCCCGGGGCGCCGCCGGATTCCAGCAGGACCCCGGCGGTCTTGGCGCCGTTCGCCAGCACGTCGTTCGGCCATTTGAACCGCACGGCGACGCCCTCGGGCGTCAGATGTGAGATCGCTTCGCCCATCGCGACGGCGGCGACGAAGGAAAGTTGCGCGGCGGCGTGAAGCGGGCCGACGTCGCGCAGCAGCAGGCTCATATAGAGATTGCCCGGAGGCGACGCCCAGCGTCGACCGTAGCGACCGCGCCCGGCCGTCTGCTCACCCGCCGCGATCGCGGTTCCGTCGGGCGCGAAGTCGGCCGCCGCTTCCTTCAGCGCGTCGCTGGTGGAGCCGATGGTCTCGACGTAGCGGCAGGTGAAGCCCGGCGGGGCCGCAATCTCCATCCCCTGCCCGCCTTTCGTCCGCCCCGCCTACTGGATCAGCGAGATCGCGGCCACGGCCGCGTTGTCCGCCAACAGCGAGGGATAGAAGATGAAGCCGAGCACGAAGACGGTGGCGACCGCGATGATGGCCTTGAGCCCGCGGGTCTCAACAGGATCGAAGCCTTCCGCCGGCTCGTCGAAATACATCACCTTCACGATGCGCAGGTAGTAGTAGGCCGCGACGACGGAGGAGAGCGCGCCGACGACCGCCAGCACGTAGAGCTCTGCATTGATGGCCGCACGGAAGACGTAGAGCTTCCCGAAGAAGCCCGCCATCGGCGGGACGCCCGCCATCGAGAACATGAACACGAGGAGCGCCGCCGCCATCGCCGGCTTGGTCTTCGCCAAGCCTGCGAGGTCAGAGATGTTCTCCACCATCCGGTCCTTCACCTTCATGCACAAGATGCAGGCGAAGGTCCCGACATTCATGACGAGATAAAGCGCCATGTAGATCAGAACGCCGGTGACGCCCTCTTCCGTGCCGGCGGCGAGGCCGATCAGCGCGTAGCCGATATGGCCGATCGAGCTGTAGGCCATAAGGCGCTTGATGTTGGTCTGCGGAATGGCCGCGAAGGCGCCGAGGATCATTGACGCCGCCGAAACGAACCAGACGATCTGGAACCACTGCCCCACCAGATCGCCGAACGGATCCATCATCACCCGGAGCAGCAGCGCCATCGCCGCCACCTTGGGCGCGACCGCGAAGAAGGCGGTGACCGGCGTCGGCGCGCCCTCATAGACGTCTGGAGTCCACATATGGAACGGCACGGCCGAGACCTTGAAGGCGAGCCCCGCCGCCAGGAAGACGATGCCGACGATCACGCCGGTCGACACCGCGCCGGCGTCGGCGAAATAGGCCGCGAGCGGACCGAACTGCGTCGTCCCGGTGAAGCCGTAGATCAGCGAGGCGCCGTAGAGCAGCAGGCCTGAGCTGAGCGCGCCGAGCACGAAGTATTTCAGCCCGGCCTCGGTCGAGCGCTGACGATCGCGCTGCAGCGAGGCGACGACGTAGAGCGAGAGGCTCTGCAGCTCCAAGCCGATATAAAGCGCGATGAGGTCGTTGGCCGAGACCATCATCAGCATGCCGAGCGTCGCCAGGCAGATCAGCACGGGGTATTCGAACCGGTCCATGCCTTCGCGCCGGATATAGCCTTCCGCCATGATCACGGCGAGCACCGATCCCAGCAGCACGAGCAGCTTCATGAAGACCGCGAACCGGTCGACCACGAACAGGTCGGAGAAGGCCAGCTGAGGCTCGCCGCCGACATAGAGCACCAGGGCCGCGGTCCCGATCAGCGTCGCGACCGAAAGGCCGGAGACGGCCGAAAGCGCGCGCGCCGGCTTCACGAAGACGCCCACCATCAAAAGCGCCAGCGACGCGATCGCGAGGAAGATCTCCGGCAGAGCCGGGGCCATGATCGGCAGGGTGTCCATAATCCTTCAAACCCCTCGCAGGATGCTTGACGTCACTGTCCGGCGGCGGCGGCGACCGGCGCCCCGCCCTCGGCCGCAGCCAGCGCCGCGTTATAGCTTTCCACCAGATGGGCGACCGACACCTCGATCGGGTCGAGGAAGGTGGCGGGATAGATGCCCATCCACAACACCAGCACCGCGAGCGGCGCAAAGATCGCGATTTCGCGCGGGCTGAGGTCGAGCATCTTCTTGAGCTCGTCCTTCGTCAGCGCCCCGAAGATCACTCGGCGGTAGAGATAGAGCATATAGGCCGCGCCGAGGATCATGCCGGTCGCCAGGAAGGCCGCGAGCCAGCTGGAGACCTGGAAGGCCCCGACGAGGATCAGAAACTCGCCGACGAACCCGCTCGTGCCGGGCAGCCCGACGGACGCCATGGTGAACAGCATGAAGACGAGCGCATAGCGCGGCATGTTGGTCGCGAGTCCGCCGTAGCGGTCGATGTCGCGGGTGTGCAGCCGGTCGTAGATCACGCCGACGCACAGGAACAGCGCGCCCGAGACCAGCCCGTGGCTCAACATCTGGATGATCGAGCCCGCGATCGCCTGCTCGTTGACCGAGAAGATCGCCGCCGTGACGAAGCCCATATGGGCGATCGAGCTGTAGGCGATCAGCTTCTTCATGTCGGTCTGCACGAGGGCCACCAGCGAGGTGTAGACGACCGCTACGCAGGAAAGCGTGAAGACCAGCGGGGCGTAGACCTCCGAGGCGAGCGGCATCATCGGCAGCGAGAAGCGCAGAAAGCCGTAGCCGCCCATCTTCAAGAGCACGCCCGCCAGAATGACGGAGCCGGCGGTCGGCGCCTCGACATGCGCGTCCGGCAGCCAGGTGTGGACCGGCCACATCGGCACCTTGACCGCGAAGCTGGCGAAGAAGGCGAGCCACATCCACAGCTGCATTTCGCGCGGGAAGCCGGTCGCCATTAGCGTCGGAATGTCCGTCGTGCCGGCGTAGAAATACATCGCCAACACCGCCAACAGCATCAGGATCGAGCCCAGCAGCGTGTAGAGGAAGAACTTGAACGCCGCGTAGATGCGCCGCGGACCGCCCCACACGCCGATGATGACGAACATCGGGATCAGGACCGCCTCGAAGAAGATGTAGAAGACCAGGATGTCGAGCGCGCAGAACATCCCGACCATCATGGTCTCGAGCGCCAGGAAGGCGATCATGTACTCGCGCACGCGGTTCTTGATCGCCTCCCAGCTGGCGAGGATGCACAGCGGGGTCAGCAGCGTCGACAGCAGCACGAACCACACGGAGATCCCGTCGACGCCCATGTGGTAGGCGATGCCGAACGAGGGCAGCCACTCCGCCCGCTCGACGAACTGGAAGTCGGACGAGCCGTAATCGAAGTTGATGACCAAAAAAAGCGACAGGAAGAAGACGACGACGGAGGTCCAGAGCGCCGTGTGACGGGCGTTGCGCGCGACCTCGGCCTCCTCGCCGCGGATCATCAGGATGCCCAACGCGCCGATCAGCGGCGTGAAGGTCACCAGAGACAGGATCGGCCAATCGAGTTCGTTCATGACGACGCTCCCCTCACCGGCCGAAGAACATGTAGAAGCTGACCAACAGCACCACGCCGATCAGCATCGCGAAGGCGTAGTGATAGACGTAGCCGGTCTGCAACAGGCTTATTCCCTTCGCGGTGCGCTGGGCGGTCTGCGCCACCCCGTCGGGGCCGAAGCCGTCGATCACGCGCCCGTCGCCCTTTTTCCACAGCACACGGCCGATCCAGAAGGCGGGCCGCACGAACAGGAAATTGTACAACTCGTCGAAGTACCATTTGTTCAGGCTAAACCGATAGAGCGGCCCCAGGAATTCGCCCCATTTGCGCCCGCGCTCCAGCCCGCGGGCGTAAATCGCATAGGCGAGCGCGATGCCGACCAGCCCGAAGGCGAGCGGCGCCGACTTAACCCAGAAGGGCGCATGGTGCGCGTTCTCAAGCGCCGTATGCTCCTCCAGGATCAGGATCGAATCGCGCCAGAAGCCGTCCATGCCGTCGCCGACGAACCACGGATAGAAGGCGAAGCCCGAGACCACCGCGCCGACCGCCAGGATCGCGAGCGGAATGGTCATGACCGGCGGGCTTTCGTGGATGTGCGCCATCGTCTTCTCGTCGGCGCGCGCGGGTCCGTGGAAGGTCATCAGCAGCAAGCGCCAGCTGTAGAAGGCGGTCATCAAGGCGGCGATCAGCCCCAGCCAGAAGGCGTAGTTCCCAAGCGCGCTGTGCGCGCCCCACGCGGCCTCGAGCACGATGTCCTTGGAGTGGAAGCCGGCGAAGCCGATCACGCCCGGAATGCCGATTCCGGCGAGCGACAGCGAGCCGATCCACATCATGGCGTAGGTGAATTTGATGTGTTTCGCGACGCCGCCCATCTTGCGCATGTCCTGCTCGTCGGAGAGCGCGTGGATGACCGAGCCCGCGCCGAGGAACAGCAGCGCCTTGAAGAAGGCGTGTGTCGTCAGGTGGAACATGGCGGCCGGATAGGCGCTGACCCCGGCGGCGAAGAACATGTAGCCAAGCTGCGAACAGGTCGAATAGGCGATGACGCGCTTGATGTCGTTTTGCGTCAGCCCGACCGTAGCCGCGAAGAAGGCCGTCGACGCGCCGACGAAGGTGACGACGCCCAGCGCCACGTCCGAATATTCGAACAACGGCGACATGCGGCAGACCAGGAAGACGCCCGCCGTCACCATGGTGGCGGCGTGGATCAGCGCCGAGACGGGCGTCGGCCCCTCCATCGCGTCCGGCAGCCAGGTGTGCAGGCCGAGCTGCGCCGACTTGCCCATCGCGCCCAGGAACAGCAGCAGGCAGATCGCGGTGATCGCATCGACCTCCGCGCCGAACACGCTGATCGTGGTCCCGACCACGTCGGGGACCTGCGCGAAGATGGTGTCGAGCTCGACCGAGCCGAAGACGACGAAGCAGGCGAAGATGCCCAGACCGTAGCCGAAATCGCCGACCCGGTTGACCAGAAAGGCCTTGATCGCGGCCGCGTTGGCGCTCGGGCGCTGATACCAGAAGCCGATCAGCAGATAGGAGGCGAGGCCGACGCCCTCCCAGCCGAAGAACATCTGCACCAGATTGTCCGCCGTCACCAGCATCAACATCATGAAGGTGAACAGGCTGAGATACGCCATGAAGCGGGGCTTCGAGGGGTCGTGGCTCATGTAGCCGATCGAATAGACGTGAACGAGCGCCGAGACCGTCGTCACGACGATCAGCATCACCGCCGTCAGCGTGTCGATCCTGAGCGCCCAGTCGAAGGCGAAGTCGCCGACGACGACCCAACGGAACAGCGTGATGGTGCGCTCGGCCCCCTGCCCGCCGAATCCGACCTGGAACAGCGTGATCCAGCTCAGGATCGCGGCGGCGATCACGAAGCTGCAGGTCACCAGATTGGCGAACCGGTCGCCGCCCAGGAAACGGCTGAAGAAGCCCGCCAGAACGGCGGCCGCCAACGGCAGGAATACGATCGCGGCTTGCATGATCCGACCTCGAGCCCCCTCAGCCCTTCATCTGATTGACGTCCTCGACCGAGATCGAGGCGCGATTGCGGTAGAAGCAGACCAGGATGGCGAGCCCGATCGCCGCCTCCGCGGCGGCGACCGTCAGGATCAACATGGCGAACACCTGTCCGACGAGGTCCTGCATGTAGGCGGAGAACGCGACCAAGTTGATGTTGACCGCGAGCAGCATGAGCTCAATCGACATCAGGATGATGATGACGTTGCGCCGGTTCAGGAAAATCCCGAACAGCCCCAGCGAAAACAGGATCGCCGCCACCGTCAGATAATGTTCGAGGCCGACCGCCATATCGTCGAAATCCTTATCTTCCCCGCGCGTCGCCGACTCAGATGCCGGCGCCGCTGGAAACCTTGACCGTCTTCACTTCGTCCTTGGACGAACGCGCCACCTGGTCGGCGATCTTTTGGCGCTTCACGCCCTCGCGGTGGCGCAGGGTGAGGACGATCGCCCCCACCATCGCCACCAGCAGCACCAGCCCCGCCCCTTGGAACAGGTAGACGTATTCGGTGTAGACCAGATTGCCGAGCGCGCGCGTGTTGTGCATCTCGGCCAGCGCCGGCGTCGGCGCCGCCCCTTGGCCGGCCATCGCCGGGTCGAAGCGCCAGGCGCCGACCACCAGCAGGATTTCCGTCAGCAGCACCACGCCGACGGCCCCGCCGATCCCGGCGTAACGCTGCGCGCCGCGGCGCATGTCGCGGAAATTGATGTCCAGCATCATCACCACGAACAGGAACAGCACCGCCACCGCGCCGACATAGACCACCAGGAGAATCATGGCGAGGAATTCGGCGCCGGTGAGCAGGAACAGCCCGGCGGCGTTGAAGAAGGTCAAGATCAGGTAGAGCACCGAATGCACGGGATTGCGCGCGGCGATGACCATGAAGGCCGCCGCCACCGCGATGAAGGCGAACAGATAGAAAAAGATCGCCTCAAGTCCTGTCAGCATGGGTTCCCCCAATTCTCCGCCGCGGAAACGTCCCGCATCATTCCGGCCTTTCGCCCCAGGCGAAAACCGCGTTGTCCTTAGACCAGCCGTCCGCGCCCGTCCATGTCGAATGGCTATCTGTAGGGCGAGTCCAACGCAATGTTGCGCGCGATCTCGCGTTCCCAGCGATCGCCATTGGCGAGCAGCTTGTCCTTGTCGTAGTAGAGTTCCTCGCGCGTCTCGGTCGCGAACTCGAAATTCGGCCCCTCCACGATCGCGTCGACCGGGCAGGCCTCCTGGCAGAAGCCGCAATAGATGCACTTCACCATGTCGATGTCGTAGCGCACGGTGCGCCGGGTGCCGTCATTGCGCCGCGGCCCGGCCTCGATGGTGATCGCCTGGGCGGGGCAGATCGCCTCGCACAGCTTGCAGGCGATACAGCGCTCCTCCCCGTTGGGATAGCGGCGCAGCGCATGCTCGCCGCGAAAGCGGGGCGACACCGGCCCCTTCTCGTGGGGATAGTTGAGCGTGTGCTTGGGCGCGAAGAACTGCCGCATGGCCAGGAAGAACGCGCCGACGAATTCCTTCAAAAGCAGCGACTTTGCGGCTTGGGCGAGCGCTGACATGACTATTCTCCAGCAATCAACGGGGCGATGAAAAAGCCCACGATCGGCAAGAGCACGAGCTGGCTCAGGCCGGTGATGTTCAAGACGCGCTTGGTCTCCGGCAGATCGACGCGCTGGGCCAGAAGCCGCAGCAGCGCGAGGTCGGCCACCGCGATCACGAGCCCGACAAGGGCGCCGATGAGGCCCGCGCCCATCCTAAGCCACCAGTCCGGTGAATTTCAGGAAGGCGGCGGTGGCGACCACCATGAACAGCGAGATCGGCAAAAACACCTTCCAACCGAGGCGCATCAACTGGTCGTAGCGATAGCGCGGCACGATCGTCTTCACGATGGCGAAGAAGAAGAAGACGAAGCAGATCTTGAGCATGAACCAGACGATGCCGGGCACCCAGGTGAAGGGCGCGAAATCGAACGGCGGCAGCCACCCGCCCAGGAACAGGATCGTCATCAGTGCGCACATCAGCATGATGGCGACGTATTCGCTGAGCATGAACAGCAGGTACGGCGTCGAGGAATATTCGATCATGTGGCCGGCGACCAGCTCCGATTCGGCCTCGACCAGGTCGAAGGGCGGCCGGTTGGTTTCCGCCAGGGCGGAGATGAAGAAGATCACGAACATCGGGAACAGGCCGAGCCAGTGCCAGTCCAGAAAACTGTTGGGCAGGCCGGCCATGGTGCCCAGGCCGTCGCGCTGCGACAGGACGATGTCGGTCAGGTTGAGCGAGCCGACGGCCAGAAGCACGGTGACGATGACGAAACCGATCGAGACCTCGTAGGACACCATCTGCGCGGCCGAGCGTAGCGCGCCGAGGAAGGGATATTTGGAGTTCGAGGCCCAGCCGGCCATGATCACGCCATAGACCTCGAGCGAGGAGATGGCGAAGATGTAGAGAATGCCGACATTGATGTTGGCGATCACCCAGTTTTCGTCGAACGGCACCACGGCGAAGGTGGCCAACGCCAGCACGGTGGTAACCAGCGGCGCCAGCAGGAACACGCCCTTGTTGGCGCCCGACGGGATCACCGGCTCCTTGACGACGAATTTCAGCAGATCGGCGAAGGATTGCAGCAGCCCCCAGGGGCCGACGACGTTGGGACCGCGCCGCAGCATCACCGCCGCCCAGATCTTGCGGTCGGCGTAGAGAATGAACGCGATGAAGACCAAAAGCGCGACGATGACCAGCAGGGACTGGCCGACGATGATCAGCCCCGGCAGTACGTAGGTGGTGAAGAAGAGGTCCATCGTCATGCCTTACTCAGCCGCCTGCTTGAAGCCGCCCCTGGCCATGGCGGAACATTCCGCCAGCACGGCCGAGGCGCGGGCGATCGGGTTGGTGAGATAAAAATCGGCCACCGAGGAAGTGAGCGCGCTCTTGTTGAGGCGCCCGCCGGCGGAGGCCAGCCTGGCGACATCGGCCGGGTCGCCGGCCGCGATCCGGTCGATCTCGGCGAAATGCGGATGGGCCCGGTAGAGCGCGGCGCGCAATTGCTGCAGCGAATCGAACGGCAGTTTCTTGCCGAGCACGTCGGACAGCGCCCGCAGGATCGCCCAGTCCTCCTTCGCCTCGCCCGGCGCGAAGCCGGCGCGATTGGTCATCTGCACCCGACCCTCGGTGTTGACATAGGTGCCGGACTTTTCGGCATAGGTCGCGCCCGGCAGGATGACGTCGGCGCGATGCGCGCCGGCATCGCCATGGCTGCCTATATAGACGGTGAAGGCGTCGCCGATCCGGTTCATGTCGAACTCGTCGGCGCCGAGCAGGACCAGGACGTCGAGCGCACCCATCATCTCGGCCGCGCTCTTGCCGCCGGCCTGCGGCACGAAACCGAGATCGAGCCCGCCGACGCGCGCGGCGGCGGTGTGGAGCACACCAAAACCGTTCCAGTCCGCGCCGAGCGCGCCGCATCCGTCGGCGACCCTGGCGGCGAGCCCGAGCAGGGCCGCGCCGTCGGAACGGGAAAGCGCGCCCTGCCCCACGATCACCATCGGCCGCTTGGCCTTCTTCAAAACCTGGAAGAACTTGCCCTTGCCGCCGGCAAGCTCCTTGAGCGCCTCACCGCCGGAACCCAGCGCCTCGTAGTCGTAGCGCAGATCGCCGACCTCGCCGACGACGCCGACCGGAAAACCGCCCATGCGCCAGCGCTTGCGGATGCGGGCGTTGAGCACGGAGGCCTCGAAACGCGGATTGGCGCCGACGATCAACAGCGCGTCGGCCTGTTCGATGCCCTCGATGGTGGGGTTGAACAGATAGCCGGCGCGGCCCTTTTCCGGATCGAGCGCGGCGCCGTCCTGGCGGCAGTCGATATTGCCCGAACCGAGCGCGGCCATCAGCTGCTTGAGCGCAAACATCTCCTCGACCGTCGACAGATCGCCGGCGATCGCGCCGATGCGCTCGGCCGGAGCGGCAGCGATTTTTTCGGCGATCGCGGCAAAGGCCTCGCTCCACGACGCCGGCGCGAGCCGGCCGTTGCGGCGGATATAGGGGCGGTCAAGACGCTGGGTGCGGATACCGTCCCACACGAAGCGGGTCTTATCGGAGATCCACTCCTCGTTCACCTGTTCGTTGACGCGCGGCAGAATGCGCATCACCTCGCGGCCGCGCGTGTCGACCCGGATCGCGGAGCCGACCGCGTCCATGACGTCGATCGATTCGGTCTTGGACAATTCCCACGGCCGGGCCTGGAACGCGTAGGGCTTGGAGGTCAGCGCGCCGACCGGGCACAAATCGATGACATTGCCCTGGAGCTCGGAGGTCATCGCCTGTTCGAGATAGGTGGTGATCTCGGCGTCCTCGCCGCGGCCGATCAGGCCGAGTTCGGAAATGCCGGCAACTTCGGTGGTGAAGCGGACGCAACGCGTGCAGTGGATGCAGCGCGTCATGATCGTCTTGACCAGCGGGCCGATATATTTGTCCTCAACGGCGCGCTTGTTTTCCTTGTAGCGCGAGGAATCGACGCCGAAGGCCATGGCCTGGTCCTGCAGGTCGCATTCGCCGCCCTGGTCGCAGATCGGGCAGTCGAGCGGGTGGTTGATGAGCAGGAACTCCATCACCCCCTCGCGCGCCTTCTTGACCATCGGCGTGTTGGTGAACACTTCCGGCAGTTCGCCGTTCGGGCCCGGGCGCAGGTCGCGCACGCCCATGGCGCAGGAGGCGGCCGGCTTGGGCGGCCCGCCCTTCACCTCGACCAGGCACATGCGGCAATTGCCGGCGATCGACAGCCGCTCGTGGAAGCAGAAGCGCGGCACTTCCGCGCCCGCGTCCTCCGCCGCCTGAAGCAGCGTGTAGTGATCGGGCACCTCGATTTCCTTGCCGTCGACCTTGAGTTTCGTCATCTCGTGCCCCCGGCGCCGAACGCCGTTTCGTCATCCAATTGCCGAGGCAGCCCCCGGCCTTTCGCCTAGTTGCCGTTGCCGGCTGACAGTTTCCTGGCCTGGCCGCGCCAGTCATCCCGCTCGATGCGGCCCCTGAAGCCGAACTCCTCGTCGAGACGCGCGATCTCCTCGTCGGTGAGCGCGGCGATCTGGGCATAGCGGCGAATGCCGCGCCGGTTCAAGACCTGCTCGAGCTTCGGGCCGACGCCCGAAATCGCCTTGAGATCGTCGGCGGCAGTCTCAGCCGCCGGTGCCGCCGCGTCCTCATCGCGCGCCTTGCGCGCTTCGGCGGCGGCGGTCACCCGCGCCGCATCGTCGGCGACCGCGCGCGCCACCTTGCCGCTGGTTTCGGCGAGGTCGCGGGCCGCGTGCTCGACATCGGCGGCCAGCGTCTCGACGACGGCACGCATGCGCGCGCGCGGCGAGGCCGGCGTCTTGTAGGCCGGTTCGGCGGCGGCCTCGTTGTCAGCCAGGCTGCGTTCGGACAGCCGCCTTGCCGCCTCCATGGAGCCCGCGACGGTTCCCATCCACAGGCCGAAGGCGTGGCCGGCCACGCCGATGCCGATCGCCGTCATCGCCGCCGTGGCGGCCAAAGGATGGGCGGCCAGATTGACGGCGCCGCGAAACTCCTTCGGCATCAGCTCGGAAAAATCCTGCGTCATCTTTTCCAATCCGGTTTCCACTTCCATCACATCAGGCCGCACCGCGCGGGGCTTGAAATCGAACGACATGGCCTGTCTCCTTTCGCTTCACCGCCCCGGTCGTTACCCGTCCCTTTCCAGTGCGTGTCCGTGACGTCTTGTCAGACCTTCATTCGGCCGCCACCAGCGCCGGGCGGGCGCTGTCGGCATTGCGTGAAAACTCGTCGATGCGGCGCTCGATTTCCGGACGGAAATGGCGCACCAGACCCTGGATCGGCCAGGCCGCCGCGTCGCCCAGCGCGCAGATCGTGTGACCCTCGACCTGCTTGGTGACGTCGAGCAGCATGTCGATCTCGCGCTTCTGCGCCTCGCCGCGCACCAGCCGCTCCATCACGCGCCACATCCAGCCGGTGCCCTCGCGGCAGGGCGTGCACTGGCCGCAGCTTTCGTGCTTGTAGAAATAAGACAGCCGCGCGATCGCCTTCACGATGTCGGTCGACTTGTCCATGACGATGACGGCGGCGGTGCCGAGACCGGATTTCAGGTCGCGCAGACCGTCGAAATCCATTGGCGCGTCGACGATCTCATGCGCCGGCACCAGCGGCACCGACGAGCCGCCGGGAATGACGGCGAGCAGATTGTCCCAGCCGCCGCGAATACCGCCGCAATGGGTCTCGATCAGTTCGCGGAAGGAAATCGACATCTCCTCCTCGACCGTGCAGGGCGCGTTGACGTGGCCGGACACGCAAAACAGCTTCGTGCCGGCGTTGTTCTGGCGGCCGAAGGAGGAGAACCAGGCCGCGCCGCGGCGCAGGATGGTCGGCGCGACCGCGATCGATTCGACATTGTTGACGGTCGTCGGGCAGCCATAAAGACCGACATTGGCCGGGAATGGCGGCTTCAGCCGGGGCTGGCCCTTCTTGCCCTCGAGGCTTTCCAGCAGCGCCGTTTCCTCGCCGCAAATATAGGCGCCGGCGCCGTGATGGACAAAAACGTCGAAATCCCAGCCGTTCTTGTTGTTCTTGCCGAGCAGGCCGGCGTCATAGGCCTCGTCGATGGCGCGCTGCAGCGCCTCGCGCTCGCGGATGAACTCGCCGCGCACATAGATGTAGGCGGCGTGCGCGCCCATGGCGAAGCCGGCGATCAGGCAGCCCTCGACCAGCGTATGCGGGTCGTGGCGCATGATGTCGCGGTCCTTGCAGGTGCCGGGCTCGGACTCGTCGGCATTGACGACCAGATAATGCGGCCGGCCGTCCGACTGCTTGGGCATGAAGGACCATTTCAGCCCGGTCGGGAAGCCGGCGCCGCCGCGGCCGCGCAGGCCGGAGGCCTTCATCTCGTCGATGATCCAGTCGCGGCCCTTGGCGATCAGGCCCTTGGTGCCGTCCCAGTGGCCGCGCGCCATCGCGCCCTTCAACGAGGTGTCGAAGCGGCCGTAAATATTGGTGAAGATGCGGTCCTTGTCTTGCAGCATGACTGTCTCCTCACCTCGGCTTCTTGCCGAAGACGCGGACATATTCGGCTTCGCCGCCCTTGGCGAGCGCCTTGGCCTGCTTGATCCAGTCCTCGCGCTCGATGCGGCCGTGGAATTTCAAGAAACCATCGACCCAGGCGCGCTCGGCCTTGGTCCAGCGCGCGACCTGGGCATAGGTGAAGATGCCGAGCTCGTGCAGGGTCTTTTCGATCTTCGGTCCGACGCCCGAAATCAGGCGTAGATCGTCGGGCGCGGCCGGGCGCTCCATGCCGATCGGACGGTCCTTGTCGAGCAGAGACGGTTTTTGCGGCTTGGCGCTCGCCGACTTGGCGGGCGCCGCGCTAGCCTTGCGCGGCTTGTCGGCGGGTTCGGCCTTGTTGGCCGCGCGCCGATCACCCTTCGGCGCCGACACGCCGGCCGCCTTCTCGCCATTGGCGCTCGCCTTGACCCTGGACGGGGTCTTGAGCGCCGGGCTGGTCTCGACCGCGGCGGTCTTCGGCCTGGCCGCCTTGGACGGCGGCACCGGATCGCGCCTGGCCTTGCCGGCCGCGGACGGCCTGGCGCGCGTCGCCTTCAAAACCGCCTTCTCGTCGGTCAGGCTGGTGAAGCCGGTTTCAGGCGCGGAGAAGAAACGCTCGTTCTGCGGACCGGTCCTGACGTCCTTGCCGTTGCCGGCCTCGAAGGCGTCGATGATCTCGCCGAGACGCTCGGGCGTCAGGTCCTCGTAGCTGTCCTTGAAGATCATGATCATCGGCGCGTTCACGCAGGCGCCGAGACATTCGACCTCTTCCCACGACAAGGTGCCGTCGGCATTGGTGTGGAACGGCTCGGGGTGGATCTTGTCGCGACACACCTGCATCAGCGCCTCGGCGCCGCGCAACATGCACGGCGTGGTGCCGCAGACCTGGACATGGGCTCGGGCGCCGACCGGCTTCAGCTGGAACTGGGTGTAGAAGGTGGCGACCTCGAGCGCGCGGATATAGGGCATGTCGAGCATGTCGGCGATCGTCTCGATCGCGGCGCGCGTGACCCAGCCTTCCTGCTCCTGGGCGATCATCAAAAGCGGGATGACGGCGGACTGCTCACGCCCCTTGGGATATTTCTTGACCCATTTCTTCGCCTCCGCCGCGTTTGCCCGGTTGAAGGCGAAGGCGGCTGGCTGAATGGCTGGCTCTGCGAGACGGCGGACGCTCATTTATCTGTCGACCTCTCCGAAAACGATGTCGAGGGAGCCGAGAACGGCGGAGACGTCGGCCAGCATATGGCCGCGGCACAGAAAATCCATCGCCTGCAAATGGGCAAAGCCCGGCGCGCGCAGCTTGCAGCGATAGGGTTTGTTGGAGCCGTCGGAGACGAGATAGACGCCGAACTCGCCCTTCGGCGCCTCGACGGCGGCATAGACCTCGCCCTCGGGCACCCGATAGCCCTCGGTGTAAAGCTTGAAATGATGGATCAGGGCTTCCATCGAGCGTTTCATGGCGGCGCGCTTGGGCGGCACGACCTTGCCGTCGGTGTTGGAAACCGGCCCGGTCTTCTGGGCGCCGAGCAGGCGGTCGACGCACTGGCGCATGATGGCGGCCGACTGGCGCATCTCCTCCATGCGGATCAGATAGCGATCGTAGCAATCACCGTTCTTGCCGATCGGGATCGAGAATTCCATCTCCGAATAACATTCGTAGGGCTGCGCCTTGCGCAGGTCCCAGCGCGCGCCCGAACCGCGCACCATGACGCCGGAAAAACCCCAGTCCCAGGCATCGTCGAGCTTGACCACGCCGATGTCGACATTGCGCTGCTTGAAGATGCGGTTGGCGGTCAGGAGATCGTCGAGATTCTTGACCGTGGTCATGAACGGATCAATCCAGTTGCCGATGTCCTCGACGAGCTGGTCGGGAATGTCCTGATGCACGCCGCCGGGGCGGAAATAGGCGGCATGCATGCGCGCCCCGCAGGCGCGCTCGTAAAACACCATCAGCTTCTCGCGCTCCTCGAAGCCCCACAAAGGCGGGGTGAGCGCGCCGACGTCCAGCGCCTGGGTGGTGATGTTCAACAGATGCGACAGGATGCGGCCGATCTCGGAAAACAGCACCCGGATCAGCTGCCCGCGCTTGGGCACCTCGATCTCCAGCAGCCGCTCGACGGCGAGCGCGAAGGCATGTTCCTGATTCATCGGCGCGACATAGTCGAGCCGGTCGAAATAAGGCACGGCCTGCAGATAGGTCTTGTGCTCGATCAGCTTTTCGGTGCCGCGATGCAGAAGGCCGATATGCGGATCGACGCGCTCGACCACCTCGCCGTCGAGCTCCAGCACCAGGCGCAACACGCCGTGCGCGGCGGGATGCTGCGGGCCGAAATTGATGTTGAAATTGCGGACGGAATGCTCGGTCATTGCGCGCCCTCGCTGGATTTCGGCGCAAACATCGCGAAAACCTCGGCCTCGGTCATGGTGCGCGTCTCGTTGGCGAAACTGTAATTGGCAGGCTTGCGATCGATGAAGATCTGGCTGTCGAAGCGGAACGATCCGGCATCGTCGAACGCGTGGATCGACACGTGCTGATTGGCGCCGTCCTGGGTCTGCCACAGAAGGGTCGCGCCACAGGACCGGCAGAAAAGCCGCTCGCCCCAATCCGAGCCGCGATAGCGCCCGAGCGCGTCCTCAGCCTCGAAACGCACACTCGTGCCGCAGTCGGTCGACATGAAGGTACCGCCCGTCCAGCGCCGGCACATGCCGCAATGACACACGCCCATGGTCTCGCCGACCGGGATCGCGGTAAAGCGCACCGCGCCGCAAAGACATTGTCCGTTGAGCGTCGTCATCGGTCGATCACCCCTGCCCGAACAGCGCGCCGCCGCCAAACAGCCACAGCGCCAGCCCGGCGACGGTCAACGCCACCAAAATCCT
Organism: Marivibrio sp.; assembly: GCF_040218065.1. Lineage (NCBI taxonomy): Bacteria > Pseudomonadati > Pseudomonadota > Alphaproteobacteria > Rhodospirillales > Aestuariispiraceae > Marivibrio > Marivibrio sp. Next base: position 33,251 of record NZ_JAVJQE010000003.1, read on the forward strand.
GCCGACCGTGTCGTTGACGAACGGACGGCCCGCGATCCGCGTCCACACATACCACACCGCGCCGACCACGATCGCCGCGAGAAGGATGAGAACGACAAGGCGCGCCATGGCGGTCCGTCCCCATCATTTGGCCTTCTCGTCGCCGGGCAGCACGTAGTCGGTGCCTTCCCAGGGCGAGAGGAAATCGAAGTTGCGGAATTCCTGCTTCAGCTCGACCGGCTCGTAGACGACGCGCTTGGCCTCGTCGTCGTAGCGCACCTCGACGAAGCCCGTCAGCGGAAAATCCTTGCGCAGGGGGTGGCCCTCGAAACCGTAATCGGTCAGCAGGCGGCGCAGGTCGGGATGGCCCGAAAACAGAATGCCGTAAAGGTCATAGGCCTCGCGTTCGAACCAGTCCGCGCCGCGATAGACCGGCGTGGCGGAGGGAACGGGGGTGTCCTCGTCGGTCAGGACGCGAACGCGCACGCGCATGTTCTGGCGCGGCGACATGAGATGATAGACCACGTCGAAGCGCTTGTCGCGCGACGGGTAGTCGACGCCGCAAATGTCGATGAGGCTGACGAACTGGCACTGGACGTCGCGCTTGAGGAAGGCGAGCACTTCCAGCACATCGCCCGCCGCCACCGTCAGCGTGAGTTCGCCGAAGGCCACGACGGCGTCCTCGATGCGCCCGTCGAGGCGTTCGGACACGTAGGCAGCCAGGTCTTTCAGCGCTTCGCTCATTTGCCGATCCCGTATTCAGCGCTCGATCGTGCCGGTGCGGCGGATCTTCTTTTGCAGAAGCAGGATGCCGTAAAGCAGCGCCTCCGCGGTGGGCGGGCATCCGGGCACATAGATGTCGACCGGCACCACACGGTCGCAGCCACGCACCACCGAATAGGAATAATGATAATAGCCGCCGCCATTGGCGCACGAGCCCATAGAAATGACGTAACGCGGCTCGGGCATCTGGTCGTAGACCTTGCGCAGCGCCGGCGCCATCTTGTTGGTCAGCGTGCCGGCCACGATCATGACGTCGGACTGGCGCGGGCTGGCGCGCGGCGCGACGCCGAAGCGTTCGGCGTCGTAGCGCGGCATGGAGACATGCATCATCTCGACCGCGCAGCAGGCCAGACCGAACGTCATCCACATCAGCGAGCCGGTGCGCGCCCAGGTGACGAGCGATTCCGAAGAGGTGACGAGGAAGCCCTTGTCTGCCAACTCGCTGTTGATGTCGCCGAAAAACGCGTCGTCGGCGCCGATCGGCTTGCCCGTGTTGGGGTCGATGATGCCCTTGGGCCGCGGCGCGACGAGGGTGTCTGAACCGGTGGTCAATCCCATTCCAGAGCTCCCTTCTTCCATTCGTAGATAAAGCCGATCGTCAGGACGGCAAGGAAGATCATCATCGACCAGAAACCGAGCCAGCCGATCTCGCCGAACGACACCGCCCAGGGAAACAGGAAGGCGACCTCGAGGTCGAAGATGATGAACAGGATCGACACCAGGTAGAACCGGACGTCGAACTTCATGCGCGCGTCGTCGAAGGCGTTGAAGCCGCATTCATAAGCGGAGAGTTTTTCGGGATCCGGGTTCTGATAGGCGACGATGAAGGGGGCCGCCAGCAGGGCAACGCCGATGACAAGCGCCACGCCGATGAAAATCACGATCGGGAGATATGAAACGAGGAGTTCGTTCATTGCCCAGCCTTCCGGAGCCTTTCCGCGCCTTTTGCCGCCCTTCGGCGCGCTCAAGGCGCCGAAAATCGTCGGGCGACGCGACGGACTTCATGCTCATGTTGCAACGCGGCGACGGTTAGCGCAGCCGTCACAGCGAAGCAAGTCAAACCTTGGCAAAATCACGGCAGAGCCGCACGGTCCACCATTAACCGCCCCGGATGCAGAGACAGGCGTCGCCACGTCCGGCTTCTGGTGACAGCCATGGCAGGAACAAGGCCTGCCGGAACCGCTTGCGGGTTGACGGGACGGGATACGCGTCGTCTCGTCGCACGATCTTCGACCGTCAACGGGACCAAACGATATCCAATGAAGGACACGCTGTCGCTCGCCGCCGCACGGCGCATCGCGCTCGCCGCGCAGGGCTTTGCCGATTCGCGACCGCCGCGCGTCGCCGATTTCCGCGCCGTCAGGCGGGTTCTGCGCCATACTGGACTGCTGCAGATCGATTCCGTCAGCGCGGTGGTGCGGGCGCACTATATGCCGGCCTTCTCGCGACTCGGCCCCTACCCGATGGCGCTGATCGACCAGGCTGCGTGGAAACGCCCGCGCCGTCTGTTTGAATATTGGGCGCACGAAGCCTCGCTGCTGCCGGTCGAGATGTGGCCCTATATGCAGTGGCGGATGGAAAAGGCGCGCCGCCATCAGGGCATCTACAAGGGGCTGGCCGAATTCGCGCGGCAAAACCGCGCCTATATCGAGCGCATTTACCAGGAGGTCGCCACGCGCGGACCGATCGCGGCATCCGATTTCGAGGACCAGAAGGGCAGCGGCGGCTGGTGGGGCTGGAGCGAGGTCAAACACGCGCTGGAGTGGCTGTTCTGGGTCGGCCGGATCACGACCGCGACGCGCCGCGGGTTCGAACGTCTCTACGATCTTCCGCAACGGGTGATTCCCGCTGCGATCCACGATGCGCCAACGCCCGAGCCGGCAGAGGCGATCCGCCATCTTCTGCGCGTGTCGGCGCGCGGGCTGGGCGTGGCCACGGCCGCCGATCTGCGCGACTATTTCCGGCTGTCGCCGAAAGACGCCGATCCGCGGCTTGCCGAGTTGGTGGAGGCCGGCGACCTGCTGCCGGTGCGCGTCGAAGGCTGGTCGCAGAAAGCCTTTCTGACCAAGGACGCGCGCATGCCACGCCGCGTCGGCGGCCAGGCGCTGCTGGCGCCGTTCGATCCGCTGGTGTGGGAACGCAGCCGCACGCAAAGACTGTTCGGCTTCCGCTACCGCATCGAGATCTACACGCCCGCCGACCAGCGGGTGCACGGCTATTACGTGCTGCCGTTCCGGCTCGGCGAGGCGATTGTGGCGCGCCTTTGTATCAAGGCCGACCGCGCGGCGGCGACGCTGCGGGTCAACACCGCATTCGCCGAGCCGCATGCGCCGGCCCATACCGCCGAGGCGCTGGCCGGCGAACTGCGCAGCCTGGCGCATTGGCTGGGTCTGGAACGGGTCGAGACGCTGGCAACCGGCGACCTGGCCGCGCCGCTTGCCGAGGCGCTGCGCAAAGGCTGAGAGCGGGTCAGGAAGTCCTACAGAACGCAGAAAGGCGCGGCGACCTTGGTCGCCACGCTGCCTTGATAGATTTTTGTCGAACGACGGACCAGTCGACGGCGCGCGGAACGCCGGGCCGACCTCCGCGCCAGACCCTGGAGCCGCCCTGCTCTTCACCGAAGCGCAGACCGGCTCCTCCCTGTCGCCTCAGCGCGTTTGCGAACGGCGAACCGGTTTCCGCTTCGCCTGGAAACGCTTCAGCCGATCTTGCGCACACGCGCCTTGCGGGCGGCGTAACGCGCGTCACGCTTGGCCTTGAGGGCGGCGTCGTCGACGAGGCTCTCGGCACGCTTGGCCAATTCCTCGGCGCGGCGCTGCTGCTCCAGGCGACGCTCTTCTTCCTCGCGCGCCAGTCGCTCGGCCTCGAGCGCGGCCTCGCGTTCGGCCTTCAGGCGCGCCTCTTCGGCGCGCTTGGCCTGCCGCTCGGCTTCTCGTTGCTTGCGGCGCTGTTCACGCGCCTCCGCAATCGCCTTGCGCTCGGCGATGCGAGCCTGCACGGCCGGGTCGTCTTCGCTGGGTCTGTTTTTGAACTTTTCCAGAAGCGCGGCCTTGGCGGCCATCGCGTCGTTGCGTCTTTGGACGAAATCCTTGTCCTGCTTCTTCAATTCCAACCTTTGATCTTTCTGCTGGTCCTATTGCGGGCGCATACATGCTGCGTGGGGAATTCCGGATCAAGCCCCCAAGACGATCTTTTTGACCGTCCGACCGAATTAGACGCCATTCACGGCGTATGAGACCGGCCACAGCCGGCGCGCCGTAGGCGACATCAATCGTGGATTATTGCCGGTGCGGGCTCGAATAGGGATCGCCGCCGCCATTGCTGTGCCGGGGCCGATCACCGCGACGGAGATCACCGGCTTCCACATAGGCCATCTCGATCAGGTAAGCCAGCATTTCCAAGCGCTCGGCCTCGGCCATGGTCCGCAACTGCGCCAGCATCGACTGGATGAAGTCCAGCGTCTCGGCTCTGCGGTGGGTCCGGTTCTGCGTCATCGCGAAAAGGCCAGCACCTTTCGTCTAGCGTATTCGATACAAGATGATCCGTGCGTTGCAGCGTGTCCCGGCGTCGGAACGCGGCTGGCGCCGGCTGCCCCCCCGGAACCGGCCTGCCGCCGCTCCCGCGCCTTCGAAGATACACTTAGCATCGTCACCTTAGGTTGTAAATGTTGTTAAATACAACCAATAGCCAATCACCGGTTGCCGGTCGAGCTATTTGGGGGCCGGGACTTGACCCCGCCCGAAAGCCCCGCCATGTGACGCACAGATTTGGCCCAGGAACGGCGTGCATGGAGATATTCCGGCGCCAGCGGCGCCACAGGGACATCGCGTAAAACATGGACGTCGTCATCGTCGAATCGCCGGCCAAGGCGAAAACAATCAACAAATATCTCGGCGGGGGCTACAAGGTCCTGGCGTCGTTCGGCCATGTGCGCGACCTGCCGGCCAAGGACGGCTCGGTGCTGCCGGACGAGGATTTCGCCATGTCGTGGCAGGTCGACGGCCCCTCCTCCAAGCGCCTGAGCGATATCGCCAAGGCGGTCAAGGAGGCCGACGGCCTGGTGCTCGCCACCGACCCCGATCGCGAGGGCGAGGCGATTTCCTGGCACGTCCTGGAAGTGCTGCGCCAGAAACGCGCCCTGAAGGACAAGCCGGTACGCCGCGTGGTGTTCAACGCGATCACCAAAAAGGCCGTACTCGACGCGATGGCCAATCCGCGCGACATCGACGTTCCGCTGGTCGACGCCTATCTCGCCCGGCGCGCGCTCGACTATCTGGTCGGCTTCACGCTGTCGCCGGTGCTGTGGCGCAAGCTGCCCGGCGCCCGCTCGGCCGGGCGCGTCCAGTCGGTGGCGCTAAGGCTGGTGTGCGACCGCGAAGCGGAAATCGAACGCTTCGTGCGGCAGGACTATTGGCAGATCGCCGCCGGCCTGACGACGCCGCGCCAGGACGGTTTCGAGGCCCGCCTGACCGCGTTCCACGGCAAGAAACTGCAAAAGCTCGACATAGACAGCCAGGACCAGGCCGACACCATCAAGGCGATGCTGGACGCAGCCTCGTTCACGGTCGCCGACGTCGAAGCCAAGCCCACCCGCCGCAATCCACCGCCGCCGTTCACCACTTCGACCCTGCAGCAGGCCGCCTCCTCGCGCATGGGGTTTTCGGCCTCGCGCACCATGCAGGTCGCGCAACGGCTTTATGAGGGTCTGGAAGTCGACGGCGAAACGACCGGCCTGATCACCTATATGCGGACCGACGGCGTCCAGATCGCCCCGGAGGCGATCGACGCGGCCCGCGGCGCGATCGCCGACACGTTCGGCGCCTCCTACGTGCCCGACAAACCCAGGGTCTATTCCACCAAGGCCAAGAACGCCCAGGAAGCGCACGAGGCGATCCGGCCGACGGATTTTTCGCGCACGCCCGACCAGATGCGCGCGATCCTGGATCACGATCAGGCGCGGCTTTACGAACTGGTGTGGAAGCGCGCCATCGCCAGCCAGATGAACGCCGCCGAGATCGAACGCACGACCGTGGAGATCGAAGCGCGCGAGGGCAGCCGCACGGCGGGCCTGCGCGCCGTCGGCTCGGTGGTCAAGTTCGACGGCTTCCTGGCCGCCTATGCCGACCGGCGCGACGAGGACAGCGACGACGAGGAAGATCGCCGGCTGCCGCAGATCATCGCCGGCGAGACGGTGGCCCGCGACAAGATCGACGTGACAAAGCACACGACCGAACCGCCGCCGCGCTATTCGGAAGCCTCGCTGATCAAGAAGATGGAAGAGCTCGGCATCGGCCG
>NZ_JAVJQE010000004.1:0-191638 GCF_040218065.1 Marivibrio sp.
CTCCGGCCGGCGGCCTTGCGCGGCCAAGCGCCAGACGCGCCGGCGGCGGTTGTCGAGCGCGGCGTCGGTCGGCCCGCCGGGCCGCGCGAGCCCGTCGACTTTCAGGCCGGCGGCGGCCTGGAAGCGGCGCAGCGCGCGGGCCGCGCTCTGGGCAAGCACGGGCGCGGCGCCAAGCGCGCCGTCGTCCGGTCCGCCGACCGTCCGGCCGAACGCCAGATCGGCGCCGGGCGCCGTCGACTCCTGCAGCGCGCGGCGCACGCGGACGAGGTCTTCGCGGTCGTTCTCCGGCGGCCGGACGCCGGTCTTGCGCGCCGGCGCCGCCCGGCGCGGCGCGCGCCGCCCCTCCCCCTCTGCGGACGGGGCGCCGTCCTCTCTCTCCTCATCGTCGGTGGCGTCGTCGTCGTCGGCGGCGGCGGCGGCGCCGACCGCGCCGCTCAACCCCAGCGGGGAGCGGCGCCGCCGCTCGATCACCGCCAGCGGATCGCCGCCGAAGACGGTGTATTCGGCGAATGACATCGAAACTCCTTCTCAAGGCTCAGTCAGGACGCCCGGCCGCGCGAGCGACGGAAACTAAAGTGCGACTTATGCGGGAGAGTCGAGATGTTTTATATAAAGATAATAAAATAGGTGAAAAATCCGATATCAGCGCTTTCCGCCCGGCCTTTGACTGCAACTTGTGCGACCGCTGACGCGAGCGGGGTCGTCGGCCGGCGTTCCATTCGCGGTCGTGGGAGCCGCCTGATAGCCCCGGTCAGAACCTATGGCTGTTGGGTTAAGGGGAGAAGCGCCCCTCGGCCGCGGCCTCGTCCTTCGAGACGGCCGCCTCCGGCGGCCTCCTCAGGATGAAGCCTTGAGCGCATAATTAGGCGCCTCGCGCCCCCGGCGGGCGCTCGGCGTCGCGGCCTCAGGCAGGGAGCCCCGCCTGCGCAGGGGGGCTGGGTTTCGGGGGGCGAAGAGCGGGCGGCGCCGACCGCCGGCGACGGAGGGGCGGCGCGCTCAGCCGCGGGCGGGCGCGTCCAGCAGGATGGCGTCGCGCCGGGCGGCCGCGGCCGGCTCGGCGTTGGCGGCCTCGCGGCTGGCGGCGGCGGTGAGGCGCTTCTTCTGGTACATATCGAGGTCGGCGCGGTGCACCACCTCGTCGGCCAGATCCTCGCCGCCATAGCTGACCGCCCCGACCGAGGCGCTGAGCGCGATCGTCGCGCCGCGCCACGTCAGCGTGAGAGCGTTCAGCAGAGCCTCCAGCCGGGCGGCCTTGAGGCGGCCGGCCGTCTCGTCCGTCCCGCCGAGTACGACCGCGAATTCGTCGCCGCCGAGCCGCGCGACGGCGTCCGTGGCGCGCGTATGGCGCGAGAGCAGCGAGGCGACGGCCGCCAGCGCCAGATCGCCGGCGGCGTGGCCGTGGGCGTCGTTGATCTGCTTGAAGTTGTCGAGGTCGACGACGAGCAGCAGACCCGTCTCGCCGGTGCGCTGCAGGCGGGCGAGCGCACGCTCCAGCGCCTGTTCGAAGCCGCGGCGGTTCAGGACGCCGGTCTGCGCGTCCGTCACAGTGAGCCGGCGCAGCCGCTCGGCCTCGCGCCGTTCCTGCAGCAGTTCGCCGCGCGCCTCGGCCGCCGCGCTCAACGCCTCGCGCAGCAGCCGGCGGTAGCTCTCGCCCGGCGGCTCGCTCGCGCCGCGTTCGGCCCCTAGGCGGGCCAGCAGCTCGTCGGCCAGCGTCTCGGCCGCATCTGGGCCCCGGCCCTCGGGACCCTGGTCGGCGCGGTGGGGAATCGGTCGGCTCATCGTCTGCGCACTCCCTGCACGGATCGGGGCGGCCTTGGGCGGCGCCCGCGCTCATTGTCATGGGAGATGAATCAAACGCCGTGCCAGTACGGCGAATCGGCCCGATTCGGGCGTTTCGGCCGCGCCGGTCGCACGGGGGAGGGAAGAGCTTGCCGGTCGCCGCCGGCCGCGGGAGGCAAATCCGGCCTAGAAGCCGCCGGCGCGCACCAGCAGCGATTTGTTGTCCCACTTCGGCTGGCGATCCTCCACCAGCACCTGATGGCCGGCCGAGATCGTCACGATGATCTGCACCCAGCGCGGCACCAACTCGTCGTTCAGATCCGCCAGGATGCGAAGCGCCAGACGCTCCGGCAGGCTTTGCGTCTCGGCGCCAAAATCGGATAGCCGCCCGAGATAGGCGGAAAAACCGTCGGCCTGTACGATCCGCTTGTCGGGCACGAACATCAGCGTGACCAGAGCCGCCCCGCCGGCGGCTTCGCCCTCAAGGCGCACCAGATAGTCGATCCGGGGTTGCGGGTTCTCGAGCGTTTCGATCGGACGGCGCGCGGCTTCGGCCTTGGCGGCTTCGGCCGCCGCCGCGGAGAGATCGGGGGCGGAGAGATCGGCGGGGGCCTTGTCGCTCATACCGTCACCCCGCCGGAGTCGCCGGCGGCGTCCTCCGCCAGATGCAGGTCGAAGGCCTTCACCTGCTGGAAGGCGATGGACCCGCCGTAGCCGAGCGCGCTGATCTGATCGGCGAAAAGCCCGCGCATCGCCTCGCGGTCGGCGGCCTCCAGCGGCTTCTGCGTGCGGACCATCAGATCCAAGGTCTTCTCGCGCACCAGACCGTCGAACTGGAACGGGCCGAGGCGGGAGAAATGCGCCTCCACCACGAACCGCGTCGCCTTGGCTTGGGGGGCGTCGCCAGCCTCCTCGCCCTCGGCCTCCTTGCGGTCGCGCAGGTAGAGACGGATGCGCTCCAACTCCCCGTCGTTCAGCAGCGGCAGCGAATAGGCCCGCCACTCGCCCCCGCCGGAATCGCGCGCGCGGCTCGCCGCCGCGCCGCGCAGGTCGCCCTCCAGCCGCTCGCCCAGGCCGCGTTGCAGGCGCTCGATCGACTGGGCGCGGGTCTCGCCCACCAGGCGCTCAAAGCCGCCGCCGCGCAGCGCGGAGAGGAAGAACAGCATCGCCGTTCCCATCTGCACGCCGCTTTGCGCGCCGGGCTGAGGGATCATCGCCTGCAGGCTTTGCAGGGCCTGTTGGCCGGCCGCAGCCTGCGGGGAGGCGCCCTCCCCGCCGCCCGCGCTCAACCGGCCCAACAGCGCCAGCGCTTCGTCCAACCCCGCGAAACGCCCGGGGGCGTTGGCCCCGAGGAAGGGCGCGCTCACGCCGGGACCGGGCGGGCGCGGCGGCCCGGCGAGCTCGAGGCTGAGCTGCGTGCCCGCCGGCGGCGCGCCCGCGCCGGTGTTCAGGGCGATCGTCCCGGCGCTGGTCGCGACCAGGGTTTGGCCGGCTGTGCTCTGGCCGGTGACGACGCCGCTCAACAGCGGGCTGGTCGCCGACAGGCTGGCGGGCGGCGGCGGGGTCTGGCCCTGCGGGGTGAGCGCGATCAGCTTCAGCGACAGGCCCGCGCCCTGCGGCAACGGCTGCCCGCCGGCGAGCGCGGCCTGCAGCGCAGCCGGCGTCGGCGCCGGCGCGCCGGGCTGCAGCGCCTGCGCGCCGGCCGCCGTCACCGCGCCTTGCAGCGTCGCGCCGACGCTGAGCGTCGTCAGCACCGAGGCGCCGGACGCGCCGGGCGCCGGCGCGGATGCGCCGGTTTGCGCTTGCGCCGCCGGCGCCGCGTGTCGTCCGGCTGGTTGAGCCGCCTGCTGGCCGGCTGGCGGCGGGCCGGGCGGGGCGGCGAGGGTCGCGCTCAAGGTCTGGCCGCCGAGCGGGGCTTGCGCCGCCGGCTGACCCGAAGGCGCCTGCGGCGTGATCGCAAGCTGCGCGGGCGGGCCGAGGCTCGTCATTTGAAGCGTGACCGGCGTGCCGGGCGGCAGGGCGGAGCCGGTCTGGAGGGTCAGCATGCCGTGCGGCGTCGCGATCTGCAGGCGGCCTTCGCCGCCGGTCGCGGTGACGCGGCCCTGCATCGCGCCGCCGGCCGCGAATTGCCGGATCAGATGCGGGGTCAGGCTGAGCGCCCGCCCGCCGGTCTGCTTCGCCGCCGCGGCGTCGCCGCCGCCGGCCCCGCCTGGAGGGATCTGTGCAGTCATCGGCTCGCCTCCCGGCCGGTTCTCCGGCCGTCCATCGCCGTCGGGTAAAGGCGCCGATGCGCTTCTGCGCCGCGCCCGCCGACGCGCCTTCGATGCAATCAGTGTACCGCAGACACTGTACCGCAGACGCGCGCGTGAGGGGAGGGTGCGTTTTGTTCTATTATTGAATAGAATAAAAGGACTTTTCGCTTTACAGTCGGGACTATCTTAGCGGTAGAGTTACGAAAGCGTGTTTTAAATGGTTAGTGTAATTTTAACGAGTTGAAACGCGATGAATGACCGAGGAGCGAAAGGATGACGCGGCGGCGCCGGTTGGCGATGCTCGGATTGGGGGCGGGCGGCCTGCTTGCGCTGCTCGCCTGGGTCTTTTCGCCGCTGTTGAAGGAGGAGGGCTATTGGGGCCCGTTCGTCCTGCAGCCGCCGCGGCTCTTTACCGGGGACATGACCCCGGTGGCGCACACCATCCGCGGGCGCACCTTCCAGATCCCGAAGGCCTATCTGCCCTTCACGGACGAGCATCGGCCCTCGTCGGCGGACCGTCACGCGCGGGTGCAGATCTGGGCGGAACTGCCGGGCCTGACGCCCTACGACGCCGACCCGTACGAGGGAAACGGCCGCGTCCTGACGGTCGACGAAGCGCGCCGCTATGTGGCGATCACGCTCTCCTCCATCGTCTACAATCGGCCGGTGTCCGTCTATTACGAACGCGCGCTGGAGCATGGCGACGCCTGCGTCCCCGATGAGACGACCGGCATGCAAAAATGTCCGAACAGCTCGTTCGGGTTCCCGATTTGGATCGAAGACCTGAACGGCTGGAAGATCGGCGTCTATTGCGGCGACACGAACTTCAGCACGCGTTCTCTGTGCAAAGTGCGTGCGCCCCTGATCCAGAACGTTTCTCTAAATGTAACGTTCAACCACACCCGTCTGCCTGAGGCTTTGCGGCTTTTCCTCCACGTCGCCGACCTGATTTGCGACTGGTATGCGCCCGATCCCGAGGCCCGCCCCCTAACCTTCAACCACTGCACGGAGAGGGGCCATGCCCTCGACCCGTTGGGATAGGGGCGCGGGCCGTCGGGCGCTTCGGGCGCTCGTCGCGATCGCCCTCGCTCTGCCGTCGTGCGCGGCGGGCGGGGTGCTGCTGTTCTGGGCGGCGCTGTCGGCGACGCCGGCCGGCTGGCGGGGCGAGCCCGGCGGCTTCCTGCCCCACTACCCTCAGGCCTTCACCGGGGAGACGACCCCGGTCGAGCACACGATCCGGGGGCGCACCTTCGCGATCCCCAAGGCCTATCTGCCCTATGTGCGCGACCATCGACCGACCTCCAAAGAGGTCGACGCCCTGACCGTGATCTACGCCAAATGGCCGGATCTAGCCCCCTACCGGGAAGATCCGCTGGACGAGGAGGGGCTGTTGAGCGACGCGGCCTACGACCAAAAGGTCAAGATCGCTCTGACCTCCATAACCTTTGACCGGCCTGTGAGTTCTCATTTTGAATTTGAGCCTACCGGCCCCTGCACCGTCGATGCACCGACCGGATTTACTGTCTGTCCATGGTTAGAGTCCCGGCTTTGGAAAGTAACCGACGGCAGCGCGCGCATCGGTATGCTTTGCACACTCCCGAGTAAGCTCTCCGGCCGGAGCTACTGCAGTGCGAGCGTTCCTCTTGTTCAGAACGTCTCGCTAAATGTTCACTTCTCAGCCGTTCATCGAGACGAAATGCGAAGCCTGCTTTCCCGAACGGTGGACTTGGTCTGCCGCTGGTTCAGACCCGATCCCGACAACCAGCCTCTAACCTTCAACTACTGCAAGGAGCCAATCTATGCCGCCGACACCCCGGAATGACCCCGCCCGGCCCGATTACGCCGATGTTCTGGCGCGCGGTCGCCAACTGATCGATCGCGGCGATGTCGCCGGCTACTGGGCCTTGATAGCCGAGCATGATCCCTACGCGAAGTTGGCGCACGGCGTGGCGACCAACAGCACGCCCGAAGGGCGTGCGGCCAATGAGCGTTTGGCGAACTACTATCGTCGGCAGCACGGCCGAAACATCACGGACGCCGAGATAGAGGACATACGCCGCAAGATAGCAAACGCGGACGCCGAGGCGCGAAGGAAAAGCATGGAAGCCGAGAACAACATCGGCCTCAAGCCCGATACGATCGCTGGGTATCACAAGACGGTTTTTGAGCAGAGCGAGCTTCCGTCCGACACCTTCACCCTCGAGAATCTCGGCCGCGCGTTCGGCGATGATGCGGCCGGGTGGCATCTGGGCACGGAGGAGCCGTCGAGCGCGGATCGCGGCGACGGCTCCATCGACGCGATCGGCGATGCGATCGGCGACGTGATCGGCGCCGGGTTGGACGCCGTCTTTTCGGACGGCGAGCCCGATCCGATCCGCGGCGGGCCGGGCGGTTCGCCCGACTATCGGGGGCCGTCGGCGCCGTCGCGCGGCAAACCGTCCGACGCCGAAGGGACGCCCGGACGCGCGCCCGACGACGGCTCGCGCGCGGGCGCCGCGCCACGCGGGGCTGACGCCGCGGGAAGCCCCCGGCATGACGCCGCTGTTGCCGCGACCGGGGCGGACGCCGGCCCGTCGGCCGTCCCGCGCGCCGCGGAGGCCGACGCCGAGCCCTGGCGCGACGCCTGGGCGCGGGCGTTGGACTTGCCGGCGGAGGGTCCGCCGCGGGCGGAGACGATCCTGCTCAAGCAGCCCGCTGACTGGACCGAGGGCGAGATGCGCGCCGTGCTGCGCAGCGACGCCTACTGGACCGGCGAAGAGGGCGAGCGGACCCGGCGGCGCGACGCGGTCGCGCGCTGGCACGGGCTCCACTACGGCGATGCGCCCGTCCGCCGCGACGGGACCGGCCGGATGGTCGAGCCCGCCTTCAAGATCGACCCGCCCGCCGCCGTCACGCCGCCCCGCACGGTCGAGGGCGAGCCGCTGGCCGACGCGCTCAGCGGGACGCTGGCGGCGGTCGGGCGGCAGGCGAAATCGGCCGGGCCGATGGAGGCGGTGCGCCGGCTGCAGGCCGGGCTGAACCGGATGACGGGGCGCGCCGCGGCTCAGCCGAAGCCGGATCGACGGCGCCTGCGCGATCCGTGCGAGGATGAGCCGACGCCGCGCGTTGAGCGGCTGAGGGTCGACGGCGACCTCGGCCCCAAAACGGCCGAGGCCGCCCGGCGCGCCGTCGCCCGCTTCGGGCGCAAGCCGGTCGAGGCCGAGCTGCGCCGGCCGGCGGAGGAGCAAGAGCCGAATCCGTTGTTCGCCCTGAATGAAGACGCGCAGGCGGGCGGCCGGAGGCCGATTTCCGGCGGGTTTCGGGCGCGAGGATGAGCTGGGCGCGGCCGGTTGCGTCGGCCCCTGTCTTGGAGGACGAGGTCGGTGCGTGAAACGACGTTATAACTGCGCTGCGATCCGCTCCACGTCCGAGCCGGCGTCGGAGCCGGGGGAGCGGGAGAGGAGCGGCATCTGGGCGCGGATCGCCTCGCGCACGCGGTTGTCGCGGCGCACGACGCCGGCCAGCTGCGGCTCGCGCTTCAGGAAGTTGGCGCAGGCCTTGGAGAGGGTCTCGTAGGTCTTGCGGCCTTTCTCCGGCGTCTCGGCGGCGTTGACGACGATGCGGATGTCGACCTCCGGATGTTGGCTCCACAGCAGCTTCATGAAGGCGTAGGCGTCGGTCAGCGACGTCGGCTCCTCGTTCACCACCAGCAGCACGCGCCCGGTGCGCGTCGCCATCTGGCGCACGATCCGGTCGACGCCGGCGCCCAGATCGACCACCACCCGGTCGTAATCGGCCGCCAGCGCGATCAGGTCGCGCTGCAGCCGCTCCACCCGCGGGGCCGGCAGGCTCGCGAGCGATCCCGACCCCGAGCGCCCGGCGATGATGTCGAAGCCGGCCTCCGCGTGCCGAGTGATGCAGGATCTCAAAACGCCTTTGCCGTCGAGCGCGGTGGAGAGATCGCGCTTCGGCATCAGGCCCAGCTGAATGTCGACATTGGCGAGCCCGAGATCGCCGTCGAACAGCAGCGTTTTCTTGCCGGCGCGAGCCAGCGCGTGGCTCAGCGTCACCGCGAACCAGGTCTTCCCCACGCCGCCCTTGCCCGAGGCGACGGCGACGATCCGCTGGCTCGGATCGTTGGCTGAGCGGCCGGGTTTCTTGGAGGCGTCGTCAGTCATCGCTCGTCATCCTCATCGTCGGCAGGGCCGAAGCGCGGTCCGCGCCGGGATTCGTCGCGCGCGGCGCGCAGCGCGGCCTGCAGCCCGTCGGGCAAATCCTCGGGAAAATCGTCCGGCGGGCGGGGCGACCTCTCCAGGCCGTGCGTGCGGTCGGAGAGGCGCTCGTCCTCGTTCTCGGGGGCGCGTTGGCCCGCGTCCTCGTCGGTCGTCGCCGCCGACTCCGCGGCGGGGGCGTCCGGCAGCAGCAGGCGGGCGAGCGTCAGCGGGTTCAACGGCTTGAGCCCGTCCGCGATGCGCGGGCTCCGGCTCACGTCGGCGAAGGCGAGACGACCCGCGTCCGCCGCCGCCAGCAGCGCCCCCAGCCGATGGGCGATGTCGAGGCCCGTCGCGATCAGCCGCGTCGGCTCGACCGGCCGGAAGGCTTTGGCGAGGTCGGCCGCTTCTTCCGCGTCGCGCCCGGCGCCGAGCAGCAGGACGGGCGCCAGATCCGCGGCGGCGGCGAGCTCGATCAGATAGGCGAGCTCTTCCAGATCGAACGGGTTGGCGCCGGGCGTGTCGATCACGATCAACTCGCCCCGCCCGCAGGCCTGAAGAATCCGCTTCAGGCCGTCCGCATCCTCCGCCGCTTCGAAGCGCGCGCCCAGGCGCTCGGCGTAGGCCTTCAGCTGATCCACCGCGCCGACGCGCATCGGGTCGGCGCCGATCAGCACGACCGGCGCGGCCTCGCCCCGCTCCTCATAGGCGAGCGCGAGGCGGGCGGCGATCTTGGCGCAGGTGACCGTCTTGCCGACCCCCGGCGGGCCGATCAGCATCAACGGCCGGCCGCCGGGCGCGTCCGGGACCGGGCGGAAGGCGAACAGACGGTCAAGTCCGGCGGCGAGCGCCAGCGTCACGTCCAGCTCCTCGCTGTCGGCGGCCGCCTGGACGATCTCGTCGGTCAGCGCGCGCGGCGTCCCGTGACGCTCGAGCACGGTCGTGATGCGCTCCAGCGCGTCGTCCTGGTCGCCGCCGTCCCAGCCGCCGGCCTCGTCTTCGCGCTCCTCGATCGCGGCGGTGACGCGGGCGCCGCGCTCCATCTCGTCGTCGGCCTCTTCGGTGGCGACGATAATGGCGTCGTCGCCCAGCGTCTCGCGCACCAGTTTGAGCGCGGCGCTCAGGCTGTCGGCGTGGAAGCTTTTCAGGCGCATCGGCTCAACCCGTCCCGGCCGCGGCCGAGCGGCGCGGCGTGCAGAAGCGCAAACGCAGATCGCTCATCAGATGCTCGCCACCGTCTTGATGCGGGCCTTCGGGTGGATCTCGTTCTGCGACAGAACCACCGTGATCGGCCGGAAGCGCTCGATCACGCTGCGAACATAAGGGCGGATCTGGGGACTGACCAGCAACGCGGGCGTCTCGCCGGCCATGGCCTGCTGCTCGAAGGTTTGGCGCACCTTGTTGATGAAGTCCTGCAGCTTGGAGGGGGCCATCGCCAACTGCTTGTCGTCGCCCTGGCCGACGATGCTCTCGACGAAGGCCTGCTCCCACTGCGGCGAGAGCGTGACCAGCGGCACGACCCCGGAATCGTTGGTGTTGGCGTCCGAGATCTGCCGGGCGAGGCGCGCGCGCACATGCTCGGTGATCTGGGTCATGTTGCGGGTGTAGCCGACGGCCTCGGCGATTCCCTCCAGGATGGTCGGCAGGTCGCGGATTGAGACCCGTTCGGACAGCAGATTCTGCAGCACCCGCTGAACGGAGCCGAGCGAGAAGGCGCTGGGGATCAGGTCGGCGACCAACTTCTGCTGCGACTGCGGCATCTCTTCCAGGAGCTTTTGGGTCTCGGCGTAGGAGAGGAGCTCCGCCATGTTGTCCTTCACGATCTCCGTCAGGTGGGTCGTGATGACGGTGGAGCTGTCGACCACGGTGTAGCCGCGGAACATCGCCTCTTCGCGCTGGTTTTCCTGCACCCAGACGGCGGGCAGGCCGAAGGTCGGCTCCGTCGTCGCCTCGCCGGGCAGACTGATCTTCTGGCCGCGCGGGTCCATGCACATCAGCATGTTGGGCCGCAGGTCGCCGCGCCCGGATTCGATTTCCTTCAAGCGGATGACATAGGTGTTGGCGGGTAGTTGCAGGTTGTCCTGGATGCGCACCGCCGGCATCACGAAGCCCATGTCGCCGGCGATCTGGCGGCGCAGCGCCTTGATCTGGTCGGTCAGGCGGTGCTCCGTGTTTGCGTTGATCAAGGGCAGGAGACCGTAGCCGAGTTCGAGCCGGATCAGGTCCATCTGCAAGGCGGAGGAGATCGGCTCTTCCGCCGGCGCGGCCGCCTGCTCCTGATCGGCCTCAATGGCGCGGGCCTCGGCCTCCGCCTTGTCCTCCGCCGCCTGGCGGCTGACATAGAAAGCGAGCGCGGCCGCCGTCGCCGCCATGATCAGGAACGGCCAGGCCGGCAGGCCCGGGATCGCGGCCATGATCAGCAGCAGGAAGGCCGCGATGCCCATCGCGGACGGATAGCCCGACAGCTGACCGAAGACCGCCTTGTCCGTATGGCCGGTCACGCCCGCCTTGGTCACCAGCATGCCCGCGCCGACGGAGACGATCAGCGCCGGGATTTGGCTGACCAGCCCGTCCCCGATGGTCAGCAGCGTGTAATTTTCGGCCGCGTCGCCGAAGCTCATGTCGCGTTGGGCGACGCCGATGATCATGCCGCCGATCACATTGATGAAGGTGATCAACAGGCCGGCGATCGCATCGCCGCGCACGAATTTCGAGGCGCCGTCCATCGCGCCGAAGAAGGAGCTCTCGGTCTCCAGCTCCTTGCGCCGGGTGCGGGCCTGATCTTCGTCGATCAGGCCGGAGGAGAGATCGGCGTCGATCGCCATCTGCTTGCCCGGCATCGCGTCCAGCGTGAAGCGCGCCGCGACTTCCGCGATGCGGCCGGCGCCCTTGGTGATGACGATGAAGTTGATGATCACCAGGATGCCGAACACGATGACGCCGATAACGTAGTTGCCGCCGGCGACGAAGGCGCCGAAGGCCTCGATCACCCGTCCGGCGGCGTCGGTGCCGGTATGGCCCTCGGACAGGATCAGGCGGGTGGAGGCCACGTTGAGCGCCAACCGCAACATGGTCGCGATCAACAAGATCGTCGGGAAGCTGGTCAGCTCCAACGGGCTTGCGATGAAGATGACCGTGAGCAGGATGACGACCGAGAAGGTGATCGAGACCGCGAGCGACATGTCCAGGAGCCATGTCGGCATCGGAATCAGCAGCAGGGCCAGGATCGCGACGATCCCCATCGGCAGCCAGATTTCGGAACTGGTCAGCGCCGAGCGGAAACGGCCGTACGCCGCGCCCGCTCCGCCGCCGCCGCCGACCTGGCGGACGGCCCCGCCCTGTCCCTCGTCAGACTCGCTGTTCGCCATGGCGCGTCACAATCCGATGTCGATCGGGTCGTAAAAAGGCGGCCGGCGCCGACCCCGTCCGCCGTCGAAAGACCGCTTGAAACCCAAGGGGTCTCGCCTCACGCGCTACGATGCTCCGATTCGCCGGGCATCGGCACGCTGAAGCCTTCTTCGGAATACTGTTTTAGCTTGTTGCGCAGCGTGCGAATGGAGATGCCGAGGATGTTCGCCGCATGGGTCCGGTTGCCGAGGCAATGGTCGAGCGTGTCGATGATCAGCGCGCGCTCGACCTCGGCCACCGTCTTGCCGACCAGCGCGCCGTCGGCCGGCGCGGCCGCTTCAGGGCGCCCGGCGGCGGCCGGCTGGTCCGGCGGCGTCGACGCCGGCAAGACCGCCGGCTGATCGTTCAACGCCTCGCCTTCCGTCAGAAGGATCGCCTCCGATCCGATCTCGTCCGGCCCCGCCAGCAGCACGGCGCGATGCAGCGTGTTCTCTAGCTCACGCACGTTGCCCGGCCAGTCGTAGGCCTTGAGGCGCGCCATCGCCTCCGGCGCGATCGGGCGCTGGGGGGCGCCGTTGCTCTCGGCGTATTTTTTGGCGAAATGCTCCGCCAGGGCGGGGATGTCCTCGCGTCGCTCGCGCAGCGAGGGCAGGCGCAGGTTGACCACGTTGAGACGGAAATAGAGATCTTCCCGAAAGTCCCCGTCCTTCACCGATTGCTGCAGGTTTCGGTTGGAGGTGGCCAGGATGCGGACGTCGACCTTCACCGGCTTAGAGCCGCCGACGCGGTCGATCTCCCGCTCCTGCAGCGCGCGCAGGAGCTTGGCCTGCAGCCGGGGGTCCATTTCCGAGACCTCGTCCAGCAGCAGGGTGCCGCCGTGCGCTTCCTCGAACTTTCCGATGCGCCGGGCGACCGCGCCTGAGAAGGCGCCTTTCTCGTGCCCGAACAGCTCGGACTCCAGAAGATTCTCCGGGATCGCCGCGCAATTGAGGGCGACGAAGGCGTTGGCCGCGCGCTTGCTCTTGGCGTGAAGATAGCGCGCCATGACCTCCTTGCCGGTGCCGCTTTCGCCCGTGATCAGCACGGAGGCGTCGGACGGCGCGATCTGGTCGGCGAGCTTCAGGACCTGCTTGGTCGCGGGGTCGCGGCTGATGACGGTGCTGCTCTCCTCCGCCACCGCCTCCAGCACCGCGGCGATCATGTCGGGATCGGGGGGAAGCGGCAGGTACTCCTTCGCGCCAGCTTCGATCGCGTGGACCGCGACCTCGGCCTCGGTCCCCTCGATGCCGCAGGCGACGACAGGAACGCTGATGCGCTCCGACTTCAGCGCCTTGACCAGACGCTCGATGTTGAGGCGCACGTCGATCAGGCATAGATCCGCGCCCTTGCCGGCGCGCAACAGTTCAAGCCCGTCGTCGATCGCGTCGACCGTCTGCACCTTGGCGCCGCGCTTCAGCGCGATCTGGCTCGCCTCGGTCAGGTGCCCTTCGAGGGTTCCGATAATCAGCAGTCGCATCGTTCTGTTCCGACCCCGTTTATCCGAAATAATCCACGCGCTCAGACGGCGGCAGAATTGTGTTCAGCAGCATCTCCAACCGGCGCGGGTTCTCCTGCCGGGCGATCGAGGCGGTGGCCATCACATGCATGTGGTTGATCAGCATGTCCTCGGCCGCGTTGCGCTCCATCTTCGAGGCCAGAGGCGTGAAGACCACGTTCGCCAGCAAAGCCCCGTAGAAGGTGGTGAGAAGCGCCACCGCCATAGACGGGCCGATGGTGCTGGGATCGTCCAGATTGCCGAGCATCTGGATCAGGCCGACCAGCGTGCCGATCAGGCCCATCGCCGGCGATATTTCAGCCGCCTTTCGCAGGATGGACACGCTGCGCGACGTGCGCTGGGCGATCGCTTGCACCTCGCGGCGCATGATGCGTTCGACGTCTTCAGCGGGGGTGCCGTCGATCACCATCAGCAGCCCCTGGTGCAGCATCGGGCTGTCCTCCAGCGCGGCCAGATAGTTCTGCAGCGCGAGCGCCCCCTTGTGCCGGGCGATCTGCGCCAGTTGCAGCATCTGAACGGCCGCTTCGCCGGGGTGGTCGTGCGGGCGCATGATGGTGCGCGCCACCGATTTCGCGGCTCCGGCCATATCCTTCAGCGAGAAACAGGCCGTCGTCACCCCGAACGTGCCGCCGATGACGATCAGCACCGACGGCGCGTCCATAAAGGCGGTGGGCGAGCCGCCGAGCACGATCGCGGTCATGATGAGGCCCGAGGCGGCGATGATGCCGCCGATCGTGGCCACATCGAGCGCGGTGCGCGTCGAGGGTTGGGTCAGGGGCCGCTGGGGGCCGCCTTCTTCGGCTTCGCTCGCCATCTGCCGGTCGCCGCTCTCTTTGTTCGCGGGGCCGCGTCGTTCGCGGCCTCGCCGGTGGTCTGGGTCAGGTCGGCGACTTATCCGACTTGATGATTTCGGTCATGGTCACGCCCAGCTTGTCGTCGACGACGACGACCTCCCCGCGCGCCACCAGCCGGTTGTTGACGTAGATGTCGATCGCTTCGCCGACCTTGCGGTCGAGTTCCACGACCGCGCCGCGGCCCAGTTTCAACAGGTTGCTCACCTGCATGCTCGACTTGCCCAGCACGGCCGACACCTGCACCGGGATCTCGTACACCGCTTCGAGATCGCGTGCGCCGCTCGGCCCCTGATTGGGGTCCGCGCCGCCCCAGCCGCCGTCATCCTCCGCCGGGGCCGGCGCCTGCGAGTCGAACTCTTTCAGGTTCAAGTTGTCCTTGTCGGCCCCGCCTTGCTGGTCGCCGCCGTCCTGGCCGGTCTCGTCCGCGCCGTTCTCGTCGTCATCCGCCATGTCGCGCCCTCCTGGTCAGCGCTGATCGTCGGGCGGGCGGCCCGACGCATCGTCTTGTGTGGTCGTGTCGGTCTGCGCCGCGTCGTCGCCTGCGCTTTCGCCTGCGCTCTCGGCCTCCGAGGAACGTGTCGGGTCCAGGGTCGAGCCGTCGAGACGCTCCGCCGGCCCTTCTGCCGAAGCATCGTCCCGAACGTCCGCCTGATTCGCGGGGCGGGCGTCCTCCTGATCGTCGGGCGACCCTTCTGGCGGCGCGCCGGTCCCTGCGTCCGTTTCGCCGTCCGCAGACGCGCCCGGCGAGACATCCTGCGGCGCTTGGGTAGGGGTCTCTTCGTCGGCGGCGTCCGCAGGCGACTCCTCGGCCTGCAGATCGCCGATCGCTCGCTCCACGGCTTCGTCGATTTCGGCCCAGATGTCGCGGTAGCGTCGCTCGGCGCCGCCGGCGCCCCAATCGAGGGCCGCGTCGCCGCTCTGCATCGACGGATCGGCGATCACCGACAGCTTGCCCTCGAACCCGGCGAGGCGGACGGTCTGCTCAAGCCGCTCCGCCAGCGGCTCCGCCGCCTCGGGCGCAACGCGAACGCTCAACCGCCCGACGTCCTGCAGGTTCGCAAGCGAGTCCGCGACCAGGCCCACGACCTCCTCGTCCCCGTAGCGTTTGGCGTAGGCCGGCATGAGCTTTTCGAAGATGTCTCGGGCGATCTTCGCCATCAAGGCGCCGGCTCGCTCGTGCGCCTGCTTCTGGCGCTCGGCCAGGGGCGTCATGCGCTCCGAGACGACCTCGAGCAAATCGGCGATCTGCGCGTCGATCTCCTGCTGGATCTCCTGCCGTCCGGCCTCGAGCCCCTCGCGCCGCCCTTCGTCGTAGGCGGCCGATTTGGCGGCTTCAAGCTCTTCCTCCGAGAAAGTCGGGGGAGGCGGCGCCTCCGGTTCCTCGGCCTCGACTTCCTCGCTCTCCCGCGCGGCCGCGTCGCCCTCCCACGCGGCCGCGTCGCTGTTCGCCGGACGCGCGCGCGCGCCCGGGGCCTCGTCGAAATCGTCGAAGCGCCGCTCGAACAGGAAGGGTTTGTATTTGGTCGCCACCGGGTCTCGCTTTCGTTCCGCCGGTCGCGTCGCACGCATCCGGCCGGTCGGGTCAGTAGATCAGTTCGTCCTCGGCCCCGCCTTCGGAGATGATGATCTCTCCCTTGGCGGCCAGGTCCTTGGCCAGATTGACCATCTCCATCTGCGCCTCGTCGACGTCGCGCAGGCGCACCGCGCCCATAGCGGCCATGTCCTCCTTGAGGATCTTGGCCGCGCGCTCGGACATGTTGGAGAAGAACAGCTCTTTGATCTGCTCCGACGCGCCTTTGAGCGCGATGCCCAGCTTGTCCTTGTCGACGTTCCGCAGCAGCGTCTGCACGCCGCCGGGATCGAGCTTCTGCAAGTCCTCGAAGGTGAACATCAGCGCCTTGATCTTCTCGGCCGAGTCCCGATTGCGCTCTTCCAGCAGCGTCATGAAGCGGTTCTCGGTGTTGCGGTCGAGGCTGTTGAAAATGTCCGCCATCATCTCGTGGCTGTCGCGCCGTGCGGTGCGCGCCAGATTGGTCATGAACTCGTTCCTGAGCGTGCGTTCGACGTCGTCGAGCACCTCCTTTTGCACCGCCTCCATGCGCAGCATGCGCATGATGACCTCCATCGCGAAACTCTCCGGCAGGGCGCCCAGCACGCGGCTCGCGTGGTCCGGCTTGATCTTCGAGAGCACCACCGCGACCGTCTGCGGGTATTCGTTCTTGAGGTAGTTCGCCAGCACCACCTCGTTCACGTTGGCGAGCTTGTCCCACATCGTGCGGCCGGCGGGGCCCCGGATCTCCTCCATGATGGAGGCGACCTTGTCGGGATCGAGCGCCTTGGCGAGCAGACGCTCGGTCGAATCGTAGGAGCCGACCAACGAGCCGGTGGAGGAGATCTGCTCGGCGAACTCGACGAACAGACGCTCCACCAGGTTGGAGCTGACGTTACCCAGATTGGCCATCGTCTGGGAGATTTCCTTGATCTCCTCGTCGTCCATGTGGCTGAACAGCTTGACCGCGTTGTCCTCGCCGATGGCGAGGATCATGATGGCCGCCTTCTCCGGACCGGTCAGACTGCGAAAATCGTCGCGCACCCGCATGAGCTATCCGTCCCGTGAGAGCGCGCGCCGCCCCCGCGCCGCCGGTGAGACGGGGAGGGGGGCGACGTCGCCGCGAAATCCGATCGTCCATACCGCCACGATTCCGCCGCGCGCCTCAATCCGCTGCGTCATGGTTGAAATGGTTTCGACCCTCACGGCTCTGCGCCTCTCCGACTGTCGCGCGGTCAGTTCGCGTCCTGGTACATCCACGTGCGCAGGATCGCGACGGCCTCCTCGGGATGCTTGTCGATGATCTCGCCGATCTTGTTCATCGAAGAGGCCTTCACCCGCCCTTCGATATGGGCGATGTCGATCATCGAGTCGAACTCTTCTTCGCCGGCCTGCTGCGCGGCCGGCACGCCGCGGCCGCCGCTGGGGGCCGCCCCGCCGGACTGATCGGTCAGCATCTGCGTCTCGGCCTCTTCACCGGCCCCGGCGATCGCCGCCGGCGCGGCCTCGAAGACCTTGGTCAGCAGCGGACGGACCACCAGCAGGACGATCAGGATGCCGAGCACGCCAAGGACCAGCAGTTCGACGATGCGTCGAATGTCGGCCGTGGTGAAGCCGAAGAAGGTGTCGGCCCCGTCCTCCACCGAAACCGGCAGATCGGCGAACTGCATGTTCACCAGTTCGAGCGCGTCGCCCCGGCCCGGATCGAAGCCGACGGCGGAGCGCACCAGAGACTCAAGCTGCTCCATCTGTTCGACCGGACGCGGCTCGTACTGCATCTCGCCGCCTTCGCCTTCCTGATAGAGCCCGTCGACTAACACCGCAACGGACAGTCGCTGCACTTCGCCCGGCGCGGTGACTCGGTTGGTGAGCGTCTTCGAGATCTCGAAGTTGCTGCGCTCTTCCGTGCGGGTCTGGCTTTCGCTTGCGCCGGCCGCGCCGTCCAGCGCGCCCGCGTCGGGAAGGTTGTTGCCGACGGTGACGGTGTCCTGGCCGGCCTCCTGGCTCTGCGCGTTCTCCTCTATCGCCTCGGAGGAGCGCAGCACCTGACCTTCTGGATCGAACGTCTCGGAGTTCACGACGACCTGGCTGAAGTCCATGTCCGCGCGAACCTCCACGCGAACCTTGCCGAAGCCGACCGTGCGTTCCAGCAGTTCCGTCACGCGGCTGGCCAGGCGCGTCTCATAGTGCGAGCGCATTTCGGCTGCGGTGTCCGCCCCCAGGCCCGGGCCGGCCTCCTCGTCGCCGCCGCCGTGCAGCAGCGTGCCGCGATCGTCGATGATCGAGATGTTAGTGGGGCTCAGGCGCGGCACGGCGGTCGAGACCAGATGCTGAACCGCGGCGATCTGGTCGCGGTCGAGGCGTTGGGCGCCGCGCATCTTCAGAACGACGGAGGCGGTCGGCTCCTGCGGGTCGCGGCTGAACAGCTCGCGGCGCGGCAAAACCAGATGGACCCGCGCGCCGCGCACTTGCGCGAGCGAGGTGATGGTGCGCGCCAACTCTCCTTCGAGCGCGCGCAGCCGGTTCACCTCCTGCACGAAACTGGACTGGCCGAGCGATTGATCGCGATCGAAGATCTCATAGCCGACCAGCGCGCCGCCGAGCCCTTGTCCGGCCATGGACAGGCGCAACTCGCCCACCTGCTCGCGCGGGACCCAGACTTGCGCGCCGTTGCGGCGCAGCTCGAACGAGACGTCCTGCTGGGTCAGTTGGGCGACGATGCGGTTCGCATCGCTCTCATCCAACTCGCCGTAGAGCAGCGCCATGTCGGGCGTCGTGACCCGTGTCGTGAGGAAGATGAAGAAGCCGAGCACCAGAACCGAGGTGCCGGCGATGACGCTCAACCGAGCCGGCCCCAGGTTTCTCACCATCTCCATGAAATTGTTCACGCTGACCGCCTCTCGCTTGCAACCGCCCCGTCGGGTCCGCGCCGCTCACCCGGCGTCGAAATCCCGACCCTTCAATCGGACCGCTCCCGGGTCGACGCCGCGTGCGGCGCGCCCTCCCATCGGCCCCGATTCCTCACCGGTCGGCGTTCTGCCGGTCGTCTTTGACGGCGCTGGAGCCTTCTGCCCCGTCCGCCGGCGTCCCGATCGGCCCTCTTCCGCCGTGGGACGCCTAATCGTTCGAGCCGCGGTCCGCCCGGCGATCCCGGCCCTTGACTCCGCCAAGAATCGCCAGTTTTCCGCGGTTATGACGGCGACTGTATCTGAACCGTTAATAAAGGTGAAGAAAAAACTCGGCAAAAATTGCCCACTTGCCGGTAATGCCTCTAAGAGTCTTTACTGGCCCGGCGGGCGGTTGACGGCATTTTCAATAAAGCCAAGACTTCGGCGTCGCCCTTGCAAAGATTCCGTTTCGTTCCGCCGCGCGAGTCCGTGAGTCTTTTCAGACTCTTATCCGGTCTCCCTCCGATTCAATTATCAGGCCGCCGCGTGCAGGGGTCGGCCTTTGTCCCGCACGCTCAGGCTTAGGGAGTAAAGCTTAAAAAAGAGTGAAAATAAATAAAATTTTATGAAAAATCTTACAATCCGACTCGGCCCCGCGATAAGCGGTTGATCCGAATAGGAAACGGGACCCGACCGAAAGGACGGGTCCCGTTTGACGTCGCCGGGAGAGAGAAAGGGGAGAGGGCGGCGACGATGCTCCGAGACGGCCTGGTCAGCCCTTACCGTTTGATCCGGACCAGTTCGTCCAGCATCTCGTCCGCGGTGGTGATGATCCGCGTGTTGGCCGAGAAGGCGCGCTGGGTGACGATCAACTTAGTGAATTCGTCGGCGAGATCGACGGTCGACTGCTCGAGCGAGGAGCCGGAGATCGCGCCGGCGCCGCCGGTGCCGGCCACCTTCACCACCGGCTGCCCGCTGTCGTCGGTCTGAGAGAAGACGTTGCCGGTCTGCGGGCGCAAGGCGTTCGGCGCGTTGAACGTCACCACCGGCACCTGGAAGAGCTGACGCTGCTCGCCGTTGTCGAACAGCGCGGTCACGACGCCCTCCTCATTGACCGAGACGCTGGCCAGCGATCCGAACTGCTTGCCGTTCTGGGTGAGGTTGTTGATGACGCTGGTGCCTTCGAACTGGGTCAGCCCGTCGGCTCCGTTGATCTGGCCGAGATTGATGTCGATGGCGACGGCGTCGGCGGCCGTGGTGTTCTGGCCGTCATAGTCGACCAGCACCTGCATGGTGTTGTTGCCGGTCAGCGCCACGCCGGAGTTCGCCGTGCCGCCATGATCGTCGGTGACGCTGGCCAGCGTGCCGTCGGCGTTGAAGGTGACGCGGCCCAAGTTCGCCGTGCCGCCCGCGCCGATCGCAGTGTCCGCCGTGGCCGCGTAACTGCCGCCGGCGATGAAGGCGGCGATTTCGTCGCTTCCCAGGATGCTGTCGTCGGCCGTGTCCGCGCCCGTTCCGTCGTCGACGCCGCTGGCGGTGGTCCCGTCGTCGTTCGACACGTCGGTGTTGATGAACTGACCGCTTGAGAGGGTCGCGCTGACGTCCCAGGTGTTGGCGGCCGTGCCGGGATCCACTTTGGTGAAGGTCAGCGTCATCGTGCGCTGAGCGCCCTGGCGGTCGAACACCTGAACCGCAATGTCGAAGGTGCCGGCGGTCGCGGTGGAGGCCTGCAGGTTCGCCGACGTGCTGACCTGCGAGGTCGCCTGCGGCGTCGCCGAGCGTGAGGCCACGTTGACGCCGTCGAGCGCGGTGAGGACGTTGGTCGTGTTGAAGGCGGTGTCCGCGGAGTTGCGCGCGAAGCCCAGCAGCGTGAAGCCGGCCGCGTTCACGAGGTTGCCGTCCTTGTCGGGGCGGAACTCGCCGGCGCGGGTGTAGAAGATGTCGCCGGTCGGATCGAAATCGCCGGTGGTCGTGTTCTGGGTGACCTGATCGGTCACGGCGAAGAAGCCGTCGCCGGAGATCGCGATGTCGGTCGCCACCGTCGAGGCCTGCAGCAGGCCCTGCTGATCAATGTCGCGCGCGACCTTTGACTGCACGCCGCCGGCGGAGAACAGGGTCTCCGAGCCGCTGGTCGTCACCAGCGTCGAGAACTGCGGGCGATTGATCTTGTAGCCGACCGTATTCACGTTGGCGATGTTGTCCGAAATCATCGCCATCGACTGGCTCTGGACGAACAGACCGGACACGCCGGAGCGCAGTCCACCGAAGATACTCATGCTCTCATCCTCCGTTCAGCGGCGCCCGGCCGGCTCTGCGGTCGCGGGGCGTCGGCTCCGGCGTCAACCGCCGGCGGTCTCCTCGACGCTGAGCACGCGGCTCAACGGGATTGCGATCTCGCCCATCTTGAGGGTCGCGCCCTCGGGCGAATAGTCGACGCCGGTCACGGCGCCCCGGGTCTTGTAAGAGGCCTGTATGGACTTCTCGTCGGCGTTCACGGCCCCGATCTGGAAGCTGTAGGGGCCGGCGGGCAGCGACTGGCCGGCGATCGATCGGCCGTCCCAGGTAACGGTATGCTCGCCGAATTCCTTCGGCGCCGACTGAACGGCGACCAGATTGCCGGCGGCGTTGTAAATCTGAAGCGCAGCGCTCGCCGCGGTCTCGGGCAGGGTGAAGGTCAGCTCCGCCGGGGTTTCGCCGTCGAAGTTGAACTCGTTGTGGTCGGCGGTGATGGTCTGTCCGATATAGGAGACCGCGCCCATCGCCTCGTTGGCCCGATTCAGGCCGATCAGGTCGTCAAGCTGACCGGATTGGCGCACGGACTGCTCGACGTCGGCGAAGGCGACCAACTGGTTCGTGAATTCGTGCGTGTCCATCGGCGACAGCGGGTCCTGGTTCTGCAATTGCGTCGTCAGGATCGTCAGGAAGTTGTCGAAATTCTCGGCGAGGCCGGTGATCGCGCCTTCCTGCTTGGCGGTGGTTCCGCCGGCGCCGAAGGGATTGATCGCAGAAGCGTCCATGATCGTCGTCCTTTAAACCCGAAGGTTGAGGCGTCCGTCGGCGGTGAATCCGCCGGTCTCGCCCACATCGTCGAAGGGATCTCGGCCGAGATCGGCCTTCGCGTCGGCGTCGCGGTCGCGCCCGCCGCCGCCGTTCTTGGCGCCGTCGCCGCCGCCCTCGGCCTGTTGGCCGCGCAGATTGAAGCTCAGGCTCTGCTGATCGGCCTTGAGACCGGCGTCGTTCAGCGTCTGCAGCAGCTGGCGGGCGTCCTGGCGCAGCATGTCGAGCGTTTCCGCCTTGTCGGCGGTGACCACGGCCGTCAGCCGGCCGTCGTGCGCCACCTCCATCTTCACCTCGACCCGGCCCAGTTCAGCCGGACGCAGCTGGACCGTAATCTTGTCGGCGCCCGCCTGGGCGGCTTTTTGGATTTGCACCGCCACCTGATCGGCGACCGGCGTCGGAGTCGGCGCGTGCCGCGCCATATGGGCGGCCTGCGGGGGCGCGCTGCGCTGGCTCACCGAATTGTTCTGGCCGGTGAGCGCCGCGCCGCCCGTGAGCGGGTCGGCCGCGACGGTCGGTTTGCCCGCGCCGGTCAGCGCGGCGACGCGGCCGCCGGCGTCCAATGCGGTCTGCAGGCCTTGCGCGCCCGGCTGCGTCGCGGATCGGCCGTTCGGAAGGGTCGCCGCCTGCGGCTGGGCGGCGCCCGCCTCCGCCTGGGGTTGGGCGCCTTGCGACTGAGCCTGCTGCGCGGCGGCCTTTGCGGCGGCCTGCGCCTTGGCGGCCTGAGCCGCCGGATTAGCGGCGCTGGGTTTGTTGGCCGCCTGGGCGGCGTCGGCGTCGGCGGCGCCCGGTTGGCCGCTGCGCAACGTTTGCAGCATCTCTTCCGGCGTGGCCGGACCGTCGGCCTTCGCCTGCGCGCCGCGGGCCGTTTCGGCCGCCACGGCCGAGGCGGCGCCGAGCGTCGACTGCGGCTGCGAGGAGAGTTGCGCCGGTTGCTGAGTCACCTGCACCTTGGCCGGCAGGTCCCCGGCGGCGCGGGTTTGCGCGGTTTGCTGTTTTCCATCCGCCGCGGGGGATTGGCGCTCGGCGGCGGCGACCTTGGCGGCGGCGTCGGGGACCGGCGCGCGGGCGGCGACCTTGTCGGCGGGGGCCTCGCCGGTGCGGGCGGCGGCGTCGCGCGCGGCGTTGGCCGCGGTTTCCTTCGCGGGCGCCTCAGGCGCGTCGGCGGCGCGCTCCGCGCTTTCGGCGCGCGGACGCGGGGCGGCGCTCTCGCCGTCGCGGGACGGGCGGGCGGTCTCGCGGGGCGGCTCGTTCCGCGCGGCGGGGGTCGGTTCGTCGCGCTTGGTTCCGTCGAAGCCCGGATCGCGGGCGCGGCCGTCGCGCATTGCGGCGGCCTGGTCGTTCGTGGCTGCGCGCTCCGGCACGGTCAACTGCGCGTCGGCGCGGGTCAGCGCCATATTGCGGCCCAGGCGGCCCTGCAGGAGCGCGGCGAAGTCGGGCGCGGCGGAGCCGGCCGCGGCGCTGGCGTCCTCGCCCGCGTCGGTCTTGCCGTCGGCCTTCGAGGCCTTGGCCGCCGCGGTGGCCGCGGTCTGCATCTCCTGCCGATTGTCTAGTCCGGTGACGGACATGGCCTGGGTCTCCCACGAGTGGTCTCGGCGAGAGCGGAGCAAATGCCGGGCCAAACGGGTAGCGGCTTGAAAAAACTGGATTTATCGGGCGCGCCGGGGTGGGTGCGGCGTCCGCGTCACGGGCGCTTGGGCGGCGCCCGGACTCTTTTACCCCGCCCTATGCAGTTTTTTCCCGAGGGGGCGGGAACCGGCGCCGGCGCTGCGGCGTGCGGAGCGGGGCGCGCGAGCAGGGCGGGGCGCGCGAACGCGGGGGGCGCAGCCAAGGTTGGCAGATCAGCGGCGAGCGTGCGTGAGCAAGGCTCCGCTGACTGAGGGTCGGTCGGATCGAGAAGAAGCGTCGTGCGATGACGCGTAGTGCGTGGACGCGTAGTGCATGGCGCAGGGGCGCTCTGCGCGGCGGCGTCGGCGCGCGGTCGCCTAGATCGAGCGGTCGCCTAGATCGAGCGGTCGAAGGGCTGGGCCGCCGCGCGATTCTGCGCGGAGATCTGCTCGAACTGCTCCGATAGGAACTCGACCAGGCTCTCGGACGGGATGCGCTGGATCACGTCCTCGGTCCGGGGGGTCAGGATCTCGAGATAGACGAGATCGTTGTCCGTATCGAAGCCGACCCGCGTCTTCAGACCTTGGATCTGCAGATCGTCGAGCGAGGCGACGCCGGTCTCCCGGGCCCCGCGCTCCTGGCGGCGCAGCGCGTCGTCGTCCCGGACGTTGGCGTCTTCCGCGTTGGTGGCGGCGGTGACGACCTGATCCGGCACGTTCTGCACGGTCTGGGTGGCGCCGGACGCGTTGGTCGCGTTCGGCCCTTGGTTGTTCTGCTGGCTCTGCGGCAGCGGAACCTGGGTGGTGAGATTGACTTCCATTTATCCTCTCCGGTCTGAGCTTCTGCCTAACCGTTAGAGCAGGGCGGGGCGCGGGCTCAGTCACCGAACCGCCGCCGCGACGCCCTTCTTTCCAAGGGCGATGCCGGCCTGCTCACAGACCGCCACAGGATGAATATGCCCTGCGAACGGGAAAAATTCAAGCGACATCGCGTTACGGCGCCGTTTGCCCGAGGGGACGGCGATGCGCTATAGCGGGAAGGACGGGTGCGGGCGCATCGACGCGCCGACGCTGTGCGCCCGAACAGGAGAGCCGCCATGCCGCTTCGGATCAAGTTGCCCGCCAATGAGCGCATCATCGTAAACGGGGCGGTGATCGAGAACGCCGGCGACGCCACCACCATCGTGCTGCACAACCGCGCGGACGTGCTGCGCCGCAAGGAGGTGATGAGCGAGGCGGACGCCAGCACCCCGGCGCGCCGCGTCTATTACGCGCTGCAATGCGCCTACATGTTCGACGACGAGCGCCCGCGCTACGCCGAGCACGCCCGGCAGTTCTTGCATCAATACCGCGACGCGGCGCCGAGCGCGGCGGAGATCGCCGGGAAGATCGAGGCGATGATCGATCAGGACAAACTCTACAATGCGCTGCGCGCGACGCAGGAGCTGATTGATCACGAGGCCGAGCGGTTGGGATCCATCGGGGCCGCCCCCGCTTCATCCGCCGCCGCGCCGGAGGGAAGCGGACAATAAATTCCGTCGCAGGCGGCGAAGCGTCGCGCCACCTCCGACTGCGACAGGCCCGGGGTGATCACCCGAAGCGCCTCGTAATCCGCCATCCGACGTTTGACGCCGCGCCAAACCGAACCGTCCGGCGGCAGCGGCCGGTCCACCTGCGCCAACGCAGGCGCGGCCGTCAGCGCGAGCCTTGCCATCCGTCCGTAGGCTTCGATCGCGACGTCGCGCGCGCTGGCGGCGTCGGCGATCGGGAACCGGTCCACGGCGACGATCTCGCCGCTGTCGACCCGCGCGGCCATCCGGTGCAACGTGACGCCGAAATTGCGGGCCCCTTCGTAGATCGCGAAGGCCGAGGGCTTGCTGCCGGGGTAGTCCGGCGGCCCCGGGTGAAAGTTGTAGGCGTTGTAGGAAAGCCGTTCCAGAATCGCGCGGGGCGCTACGACCTGCGTGCTGAAGGCGATCAGGCGGGCGCGCGGACGCGAAGAGGCGGCCTTATCGGTCGCGCTCTTCGCACACGCCGTCAGACTGTCGACGTCGGGGCAGTGGCTGATCGCGAGCGTCGGGTTTGCGCGGCGCAGAAGGTCGCGGAAGAAATCCGCCTCCGGCCCCTTCATCAGAAGCAGGACGCGGCCGCTCACGCTTCCGTATCGGTGGTCGCGTCGCCCGGCGTTGTCGGCGCGCTCGGCGCGGGCGCGCCGGCGGCTTCGGCCTCGTCTGGGACGGCCTTCTGACGCTCCGCCGCCTCCGCCTTCAGGCGCGCGGCTTCCGCGGGGTCGTCTGACGGATTGCCCATCAGGCCGGCGCCGATCTGACGGTTGATGTTCACCAGGACGTCGAGCTTGGCCGCGTCCATCTCCGCGAGCAGATCGACCGAGCGCTTGTCGATGAAGTTCGACAAATTGAGTAAATTCTGCCGGATCTCAAGCGGAACGGTGCACTCGGGATCGACCAGCGCGGCCTGCAGCAACGTCCACATCCGCCAGTTCCGGCGCACAAGGTCCGTCAGCTGGGCGTCGCGCTCCGAGCCGGGCTCGGCGCGCTTGGCCTCGTCGATGCGACGCGCCATTTCGATCAGCGCCCAGCCTTCCGCCGCTTGGGGCGGGGCGTTGTTCAACGCCTGTCGTTGCTGGCTGGCGTAGGGTGTATTCACGTTGCGATCCCGTATCCACTCGGGGCCGGCGCTTTGGGCGGCGGCCGATTTCGTCTTCGCCTGCGCCCGCGGCCTCTTCCGCGGGATACTGGCAGCGTATACGTCCTTCGTAAAGCGCGGGTTAACGCCGGGCGCCGGCCCGCTGGGCGCGCTCCCGACGCGGGCTCACGAAGCGTTCCGGCGCACCATGAAGGGACTGTTGTCGATCGCGTGGAGGCTGAAGCCCAAGCGCAGCAAATGGGCCGGCAGCCGTCTGTTCTTGACCGTGGGGCCGGTTTTGTTCGGCTGCGTGTTGAGCAACAGAGCCAAGCGGCCCGCGGGCGTCAACCGACGTACGGCGGTTTCGACGAAATGCGTCCAAGCCTCTTCCTCCCAAACCGACTCGCCGACGATGTTGAAATTCACCCGCAAGCCGAGGATCAAATCGTAACGCTCCGGCTTCTCGTCGAAATAGGTCGGCGTCACCGTTGCGATCCTGCGCCGCACGCCGAGCGCCTCGCAGATCGTATCGAAGGTCTCGTTCCTGAGGTCGACGCCCAAGACGTCATGGCCCAAGACCTCGCACAGAAGCGAGAAATGGCCGCCCCCGCTGCCCAGATCAAGAATGCGCAGCCCCTCGCTCTTGTGAAGGTTCAACAGGCGCACCGGATAGAGCATCTGGACGACCCAGGGCTCGATGAAGACGAACTTCTCCTCCCCGACGGAATTGGCGAGCGTCGCGCGAGCGGTCTGGTTCGATTCGAGATCCTGCGGCCCGAAGGCGGAGCGGGTCAGACCGTTCTTCGCCAGCCATCGGCCGTAGAGCGGATCGACCGCCGAACGGTAGCGCGCCCAATCGCGCGACGCCTGCAGCGCCGGAAACGCGCGCTCGGCGATCGGCGTCAATTCCGCGCCGGCGACGGCCCGCCAGACGGGCTTGTGCAGACTTTCGCCGAACACCGAACTCCCTTTCGCCTAAACCCGTCCTCGCCGCGCCGCAGTCCCGTCAGTTCAGGAACGACACCAGGCTCAGCTGCGCCCGCCGGGCGATGGTGGTGAAGGACGCCTGGATCTGGGTCTGCAGCGCGCTGATCTCCACCGCCGCTTGGGCGGTGTCGGCCCCCTCGATCTCGTCGAGCGCGGATTGGCTGATGCTGATGAAATTCTCGTGCTGGGTCACCATCCGATCGAACTGGTTGATCACAGCGCCGTTGGTGCTCTGAAGCTGGCGCAGTTCGACACGCGCCTGTTCGGCGGCCGAGCGCGCGTTGCCGAGCAACGTCTCGCGCTGATCGACGGTCAGATTGGCGTTTCGGTCGGTCGCCGACTTCAGGCGCATGGCCGCTTCGACCAGATTCTGAAACGCGGAATCAGTGGCCGTGATGCCGTATTCCAGCCGCTGTTGATCGCTGATCGTGAGCGTCGTCTTGCGCCAGGCCTCGGCGTCTATCGTGTCGGCGCCGGCGAAGCTCGTGTGGTAGCTCTGCGTGATCGGCCCGTTGGTCCGCTGAACCGTGAACTCCGGTATTTCGTTCGCCGTTTCGATCGTGTTGGCCACGATCGGGAAATCGTCCTCGTTATAGAGGGCGAGATCGCGGATGTCTTGCACCGGCGCGGTGTCGAAGCGCGTGCCGGCGAAAATGAACCGGTCGCCGATGCGAACGTTCAGGTTCGCCTCGATCTCCAGCATCAGATTGTTGGCGACCACGGTCGTGTCGGTCAGGAAGCTGGGGTCGTCAGGGGAGATCGGCTCCGAGGCGTCGATGATCTCGCCCGCGACGTCCGCCAATCGGTCGAGCACTGCGTCGTACGAGCGCGTGATGCCCTCCGCCAACGTGATCGAGCGGATGTAGGCTTGGCGCGACGAGATCTCGGCCTTCAGATCGACAATCCGCGGGGCGTCGTTGCCGTAGAGCTTGAGCTCGGCGAATTTTCGGCCGGTCGCGACCCGGAACTGCAGTTGATCGAGATTGACGGTGTTCCGCTGCAACAACGTCAAACTGTTGAGCAGCGCGCCGGAGGTGCTGATGCGGTCAACCATTCTGGTCTCTCCTGATGCCGCCCGCCTTCGCGGGCCCGTACCGGATAAGCAAAGCATGTGCCACTGCGGAGCGCGGGGGCGATCGGTCGCGCCTTGAAAAAAACCGCTTGACTTCGGACGCGCTTTCAGGACTTCTTGGCGGTGCTCGAATGTCAGATGTGCAGAAGGCGCATCGTTCGAGCGGACATAAACGACGACGCAATCCAGAAAGGATTTGACCCATGTCGAACGATATCGCTCTGACTTCCGCCCAGCGGCAGTCCCTGCTCTCCCTGCAGCGCACCCAGTCGCTTTCCGAGCGCACCCAGACCCGTCTGTCGACCGGTAAAGAGGTCAACAGCGTGGTCGACGACGCCGTTAACTTCTTCCGCGCCAAGGCGCTGACGGACCGCGCGGCGGACTTCAACCTGCGCAAAGACGGCATCGACCAGGGCATCAGCTCGCTGAACTCCGCCCTGAACGCGGCCGAGTCCATCGACTCGCTGCTCAAGCAGCTCAAAGGTGTGGTCGAGGCCTCGAAGTCGCAGTCGACCGAAGAGCGGCAGGCCGCCAACCGCCAGTTCGAAGAGATCTCGCTGCAGATCTACCAGCTGGTGGAAGACGCGTCCTATCAGGGCTTGAACCTGCTCAACAACACGAACTCGAAGCTGGAGATCTCCTTCGGCGTCCGCACGGCGTCCGAGATCGAGGTTTCGGGTAAGAACCTGATCGCCACCGCGGCCAGCCAGGGGCTTTCGCTCGGCGCGCTGTTCACCGTCGCCTTCTTCTCGGCGAGCGGCACGGCCGTCCAGGCGTCCGCGCTCGGCCTCTCGGGCGGTCTGTTCACCACCATGGGCGAGAACAACTCGGCCGTGTCCTTCGCGTCGACCATGATCAACCGGATCGACACGGCGATTAGCCGGCTTCGCGCGACGACCGCCGAGCTCGGCTCCAACGTCGCCATCCTGCAGACCCGCCTCGACTTCACGGAGAACTACGTGAACGAGCTCGAGATCGGCTCGGACAAGCTGACGCTCGCGGATCTGAACGAGGAAGGCGCCAACCTGGTGGCCCTGCAGACCCGTCAGCAGCTCGGCATTCAGTCGCTGGCGATTTCCGGTCAGCAGCAGCAGGCCATTCTGGCGCTTCTGCAGTAATCGACCGATCGGTCGTAACCTTTGGGTTGGGACGGGGCTCCGGCGTCATGCGCCGGGGCCCCTTTCCGTTTCGGAGGCGAGCGCGCCCGGCTGGCGGACGGCGACGAATCCGGCTAGGGCTCGGAAGCGAAAGTCGAAACGGCGCGGGACGGCGTTGTCAAAAGGCGGGACCATAAGGCGGGGCGGCGCAAGATGACGGATGCGACAGCCTATAAGGCGTTGGTGGAAGAGGCGCTGGCCGCGATCGGCGAGGGGGCGACGGATCGCGGGATCGCGCTCGCCGAAGAGATCCTGTCGCGCTACGGCAACGCCCCGGAGGCGGTCTATCTGCTGGGGCTGATCGCGGCGCGCATGGACGAGCCCTCGCGCACCCTGGAACTGCTGAAACTGGCCCATGAGCTCGGCCCGAACGTGCGGGAGTTCGCCGACGCGTTGGCTGTGGCCTACGCCAAGCTTGGTCGACTGGGCGACAGTCTTTTCTACGGCAAGCTCGCCGCCTCCATTCCTCCGCATCCGGTGATCGAGGGGTTGATTCCGGCTTGGTTCGGCGGCTTCGAACAGGCCTTTCTGAATATTTCCGAGCCCAATTACGACGCCCGCGGCGCCGAATTGTTGGGGCTTGGCGCGGTGGACGAGGGGGTGGAGATGTATCGCCGCCAGGCCGAAGCGCGCGAGACCGCGCCCGAGGCCTGGCGCGACTACGCCGAACGGTTGATGGAGATCGGACGCGCCGGTCCGGCGCTGATCGCATTGCGCCGTATCAACGAGTTGGGCGCGGCGAGCCCGCGCGACGAGGCGCTGACCGCCGGCTGCCTGTGCGCGCTGGGCCGGTTCGAGGCGGCGCGCGCCATCCACGACGCGATGTTGGCCGAAGGGCGCATAGATCCGACCGCGTTGGCGTTGATGGTCGGCGACATGGCCCGCGATCCTGATACGCCGCGCGCCTTCGTGGCGCAGGCGCAACGAACGCTGGGCGATACGTTCCCGCCGCGCGCCGATTCGCAGCTGCCCTCGCGGGCGGTCGAGCGCGGGACGCTGAAGATCGGGCTCGTGACCTCGCGGTTCAGCTTGCGCGGCGGTCTGGACTTCTTTTGGCCCGTTCTGAACGCCGCACGCATCGCGAATGCGGCTGTCTATGTCTACGCCAACGATCTGGTGGAGGATTCGGTCGCCCGCCGACTGCAAGGGGCGGTCGCTTCCTGGGTCGACGCGCGGGAGATCGACGATCTGACGTTGGACGCCATCATCCGCAACGACGGCGTTCATATCCTCGTCGATCTTGACGCGACGGGGGCTGGGGCGCGGCCCTCGCTGTTCATGCGCCGTCCTGCGCCCTGCGCCTTGCAGTTGGCCGGTCTGCCGGAATCGGCCGATGCGTTGGGCTTCGACGCGGTGTTGGGGGACGCGGTCCTGCACCCGGCCGACGAAGACCCGCCGGAGGGCGGGGCGGACGTGCTGCGCGTCGAGGGCGGGTTGTTCCGGCTTCCGCTGGTCGCCGCTCCGGAGGGGCCGGACGCCCCGGCGCCCACGCTGGCGGTCTGCGCGACGCCCGCCGACCTGACGGAGCCGGTGATCGAGGCCTTGACGGCCGCCGCGAAGGCGTCGCCGGATCTGAGACTGCTGTTCAGCGCCGACCGGCTGGGCGGCGCCGAAGCGGCCGCGGACGTCGAGGCGGCCTTGTCGGAAGGGCCGCTGAAAGGGCGGGTCGAGATCGCCCCTCTCGGTTTCCGGCGCGGGGCCGAACGATTGGCCGCGGCCGGCGCTTTGGTGCATGCGGGACCGCCCTGGCCGCAGGCGCTCGCCGAGGCGTTCGAGGCGGGGACGCCGATTTTCGCCGCCCGCGGCCGTCTTCCGGGCGATCGGATGGTCGAAAGCTTCCTGCACGCGATGGGATTGGCGGACGTCGTTTTTCCGGACGCCGCCGCAACGATTGCCGCGGCGGCCGAGGCCCTTCGCGATCCGGCGCGGTGGGAGAGGGCGCGCGAGCGGGCGGACGCCGCGCGCGAGGCCGCCCTCGGGCATGAGTTCCTGAATGGCTGGGGCGAGGCGCTGGGCGCAGTCTTCGCGGACGCCTACCGCCGCTACGTGGCGCGAGGAGAGGCGGCATGAGCAGCGATTTCCCCTTGGATTTGGGCGAGGCGGGGACCGGCGGCCTAGACGATCGGCCGAGCGCCCGCTTCGCCGCCAATCTGGCGGTGCTCGAGGAGACCGCGCCCGCGATCGCCGAGCAGATCGCGGCCATGAAGAGTCCGATCAGCCGGATTGTCGGCTCGGTCGAGGAAGGCGACCTGAACATCGATCTCGGCCACGCCGCCTTCTACGACGAAGACGCCGAGAGCTATAGCGCAAAGCAGGTGGAGAGCTTCCTGGAGAAGCCGCGGCGCATCGAGATGCCAGGTTACAAGACCCAGCTCGATACGATCCTGTGCAACCAGGAAGTCGTTAACGACATGCTGGTCTGGATGGACGAGCGCGACCTCAAGCCGGCGGTCAAGCCTGACCGCGACGGCGGTTATCTGATCATGCTCGGGCTCGGACTCGGGCTCGGCGTGGAGCGGCTGCTGGAAGAATTGCCGGTCCGCAATCTCGTGATCGTCGAGCGGTATCCGGAGTTTTTGCGCCATTCGCTGGAGACCGCGGATTGGGCGGCTTGGCGCGATCTGCTGGAGAGCCGCGGCGGATCCATGAAGGTTATCCTCGCGCGCGATCAGTACATGGCGGCCAACGAGCTGTACATCCACGTGCGCAATCATCATTTCGGACTGATCGACGGCAGCTACATGCTGCTGCATTACCAGTCGAGCTTCACGCGCGGCGTGCTGGACGAGCTGGTTCAGCGGTTGCCGGTGATCGCGGCGAATCCGGGGTTCTTCGAGGACGAGCTCATCATGCTGCGCAATTGCTTCCGCAATTTGCGCCGACACGAGCACAAACTGCTGCAGGACAGGCGGCGGTTGATGGTGAAGACCCCTGTGATCGTCGTCGCCTCCGGGCCGTCGGTCGACACCGCGATCGATTTTGTGCGCGCCAACCGGGAGCGGGCCGTGATCATCAGTTGCGGGACCGGGCTCGGCGCGCTGCTGGGCTACGGCATCAAACCGGACTTCCACGTCGACACGGAGAACACCCCGGGACCCTTGGAAATCCTGAGCGGACTTGCCGAGACCCACGACCTGAGCGGCGTCACCTTGATCGCCTGCAATACGGTCGATCCCGGCGTGCCGGCCCTGTTCGACGAACGCTACCTGTATTTCCGGGATTCGGTCACCGCGACGCATTATTTCGGGCGCGATCAGCGTCCGTTGCTGCTGGCCGCGCCGACAGTCTCGAACGCGGCCGTGCGCTCGGCCCTCACGCTCGGCTTCCGCGAGATCTATCTGGTCGGCGTCGATCTCGGGAGCCGCGACCCGAAGCGTCACCATTCCAAGAAATCGATCTACATGGCGGACGAAACCTTTCTGGAAACTCACCCCGACCATCGCGAGGCCAGTAAGTATCCGATCCGCCGCCCGGGCAGTCTGGGCGGCACCGTCTTCGCGAACGCCAGCTTTCTCTATGCGTCGATGTACATGGCGAACTTGATGCGCGTGTTCGCCGGGACGCGCGTCGTCAATCTCAGCGACGGGGCGCGAATCGACGGCACGATCCCGAAGCTGCCGCACGTCGCCCGCATCGAAAACGAGCCCGCCCAGAAAACCCGCGACCTCCAGATCGTCGCCAACACGCTGGAGGCGGGCGGCGGTTACAAGGGCTTCGACGCGGAGGAGTTGCGTCGTCTGCAACGCCGCATGGCGCTGTTCATCGATGATCTGGTCGCCCTGTTCCGCGAGGTCCGCGATCCAGTCGCCCTGTTCGATGCGATCAAGGACATGTTCAAGGCGCTGGGCGACGGGCCGATCGACGAGACGATATACGCCTATCTTTGGGGCACGAGCCTGATGTTCTATCAGTTCATCTATGTGGTCGTGCGCCGGTTGCCGGAGGAGGCGCGCGAGGCCTTCCTGGACGAAGTGAGCGCGCGCAGCGCTGACCGCATCGCCCAATTGAAGGGCGACTTCGACGCGCTGATCGACGAACTGGTCGCCGAACTCTAGGAAAGGCGGAGGCGCCCATGCATCTGTTCGGCAAAGATCTGAGCCGCGAGACCGCGCTCATCGCCGAGATCGGGGTCAATCATGAGGGCGACCCCGACAAGGCGGCGGAGTTGCTCCGTCTCGCCGCCGCAGCGGGGGCGGACGCGGTCAAGTTCCAGAGCTACACGGCGGAGCGCTTCGTCTCCACGGACGACCCGGACCGTCTCGCGCGGGTCATGCGCTTCGCGCTCGACGAGGCGGCGCATCGCCGCCTGGCGGCGGAGGCGAAGGCGGCCGGCGTCGCCTTCCTGTCCACCCCCGTCACCGAGGATTGGGTGCCGCTGTTGGCCGAGTTGGGGGCCGCGATCAAGATCATGTCCGGCGATCTGACCTTCCCGGAGACGATCAAGGCGGCGGCGTCGACGGGCAAGCCGGTGCTGCTGTCGACCGGCGGCGGGACGCTGGCCGAGGTCGAGCGCGCCGTCGGCTGGGTCCGCGAGGTCGCGGGCGAGGCGGCGCTGGCCGAGCGTCTGGCGATCCTGCATTGCGTGAGCGCCTATCCGACGCCGATGTCGGAGGCGAACCTGACGGCGATCCCGACCCTGGCGGCGCATTTCGCGCCGGTCGCCGTCGGCTATTCCAACCATGTGATCGGGCCCGAAGCGGTTATCGCGGCCGTCGCGCTGGGCGCGCAGGTGGTCGAGGTGCATTTCACCGACCGCAAGGAGGGGCGGGAGTTCCGCGATCACAGCCTGTCCGCCGATCCGGCGGATATGGCGTATCTGGCGCGCGCCATCCCTGAGGCGCGCGCCGCGCGCGGGACGGGCGAGAAGATCCCCCAGGCGAGCGAAATCCCCGCGATCGCGGCGATCCGCAAGGGCGTGATCGCGGCGCGGGACCTCGCGGCCGGCCGGCGCTTGACGCGGGACGATCTGATGTTCGCCCGCCCGGCGAGCGAAGTGCCCGCCTTGGACGTCGAAACCGTCGTCGGTCGCACGCTCACGGCGCCGCTTGCAAAGGGCGGCGTCCTGAAGCGAAGCATGCTGGATGGCTGAGCGTCGCTCGGCCGCATCGAGGAGCCTTTCGTCATGTGCGGCATAGCCGGCCGCTTCGCCGCTGAGCCGTTGACGCCGGACCGTGAGCGCCGCGCGCTGGCGCTGATGGCCAATCGCGGGCCGGACGGATCGGGCGTTTATCGGGCCGACGCGGCGGCCGGGCGGCTGACGCTGCTGCACACGCGGCTTTCCATCGTCGACCTCGCCGCGCGCTCGGGCCAGCCGTTCGTGAAGGACGGGTTGGCGCTCGTCTTCAACGGCGAAATCTACAATTTCCCGGAGCTGCGCGCGACGCTGCAGGCCGACGGCGCCGCCTTCCGCACCGGCGGCGACACGGAAGTGGTGCTGGAGGCTTGGCGGCGTTGGGGGGAGGGGGCGCTGGAGCGCTTTGAAGGAATGTTCGCCTTCGCGCTTTGGGACGAGGCGGCCGAGACCCTGGTCCTCGCCCGCGACCGCTTTGGCGAAAAGCCCCTCTACTGGATGCGCGGCGCCGACGGCGCGCTGGTCTTCGCCTCTGAGATCAAGGTGCTGGCCGCGCTGACCGGCGAACGCCCGCGGATCGACGAGGATCAGCTGCGCCGGTATCTGGTCAACGGCTACAAGGGGCTGTTGACGGTGCGGCGCACCTTCTACGCCGACGTGCGCGATTTCCCTCCGGCCTCGCTCGCCCGGATCGACCGGCCGCACGCCCCGGAGCCGAAGACCTACTGGACCCTCTCCTACAGGCCCGACCAATTGATGACGGCGGAGCAGGCGATCGAAGGCGCTCGCGAGGCGGTGCATCGCGCGATCCGCATGCGCCTGCGCGCCGACG
Organism: Marivibrio sp.; assembly: GCF_040218065.1. Classification (NCBI taxonomy): domain Bacteria; kingdom Pseudomonadati; phylum Pseudomonadota; class Alphaproteobacteria; order Rhodospirillales; family Aestuariispiraceae; genus Marivibrio; species Marivibrio sp. The sequence continues at coordinate 34,845 of NZ_JAVJQE010000004.1, forward strand.
TGCCGGCCGCGATCCGGTTGTCCGGCGGGATCGACAGCAACGTCATCGCCGGCGTCGCGGCCGGCGTCCACCAGCATCCGGTCACCTGCTTTTCGATCGTCGAGGACGATCCGCGCTACGACGAGACGGCGGCGATCAACGCGACCCTCCGGCGCCTGCAGCTGCCGAGCGTGCAGATCCCGATCCCGCGCGAGAACTTCCTCGATCGGCTGGACGATATGATCGCCTATTTCGACGGGCCGCCGCTGACGATCTCCTATTACTTGCATTGGCTGGTGAGCGAGGCGATTCACGACGCCGGCTTCAAGATGGCGTTGGGGGGCACGGGCGCCGACGAACTCTTCACCGGCTATTACGACCATTACCTGTTCTGGCTGGCGGCGATGCGGGACGCGCCGGATTTCGAGCGGCTGGTCGAAGGCTGGCGCGCCACCTACGGTCGCTTCGTACGCAATCCGGAACTGCAGGACCCCTGCGCCTTCATCCGCGAGCCGGACCGACGCGCGCACATATTTCTCGGCAGGGAGCGGTTTTCCGGCTATCTGCGCGCGCCCTTCGACGAGCCGCACGCCGAGACGCGCTATGCCGACAGCCCGATCCGCAATCGGCTCCTCAACGAACTGTTCCACGAGACCGTGCCGGTCATGCTGCATGACGACGATCTGGCCGCCATGCGCTGGTCGGTGGAGAACCGCGCCGCCTATCTGGATCGCGATCTGGCGGAGTTCCTGTTCACCGTGCCCGACCGCCATCTCGTGCAGAAGGGCCTGCCGAAATATCTGCTGCGCGAAGCCGGGCGCGGGCTGGTCGACGACGCGATTCTGGACAATCCGCGCAAGCAGGGCATCAACGCGCCGGTCACAAGCTTCGTCGACTTCAGGGACCCTGCCGTGCGCGCGCGGCTGCTGGACGGCGGACCGTTGTTCGACATCGTCGACAAGGCGGCGTTCGAAGGGCTGCTCGATCACGATGTCGCGCTCAACAGCGAGAGCAAGTTTCTTTTCTCGCTGACCGCGGCGAAACTCTTCCTCGATCAATGGGCCGCCTGGCGGCCGTAAGGACTTGAGGGGCGATGAAATACTGTCAGCGCTGCATACTGCCCGACACGCGCCCCGGCGTCGAAATCGACGCTGACGGCGTTTGCACCGGCTGCCGCGGGCATGAGGAGAAGGAGGGGAAGATCGACTGGGCGGCGCGGGAAAGGGCGTTCCGCACCTTGGTCGCGGACGCCAAGGCGCGCAGCGGCGGCTATGACTGCATCGTGCCCGTCTCCGGCGGCAAGGACAGCTGGTATCAGATCATCAAGGCGAAGGAATACGGGCTGAAGCCGCTGGGCGTCACCTGGCGCACGCCCGCGCGCACCGAGATCGGCCAGCGCAACCTGGACCGCATGATCCAGAAGCTAGGGGTCGATCACATCGACTACACGATCGATCCGGAGGTCGAGCGCAAGTTCATGATCGCCGCCTATGAGGAGAAGGGCGCGACCGGCCTGCCGATGCATATGGCGTTGTTCGCGATCCCGATCTCGCTGGCGGTGCGCTTGCGCATCCCCATGATCGTCTGGGGCGAGAACCCGCAGTTGGAATATGGCGGAAACGAATTGGAGCGTCTGGCCGACACGCTCGACGCCGCCTGGCTCGCCAAGCACGGCTGCCTGCAATCGACCGATGCGGATTTTTGGATCGGCAAGCAAGGGCTGACGCCGGCGGATCTGGTTCCTTATCGTTTTCCCAGCGACCCGGATTACGACGTGCGCTCCATCTTCCTCGGCGCTTTCTTCAAGTGGGACAGCTTCGAGAACACGCGCATCGCCGCCGCCCACGGCTTCGCCCACGACGAAAGCGACCTGAAGACGGGATCCTGGGCGTTCGCGGACATCGACTGCCATTTCATCTCGCTGCACCACTTTCTGAAGTGGTACAAGTTCGGGATAACGCGGGCGTTCGACAATCTGTCGGTCCAGATCCGACGCGGCGACATGACCCGCGATGAAGCGATCGCGACTGTGCGTGCGATGGGGGTGCAGGCGCCGGAGGAGGACGTCCGACGCTTCTGCGCCTTCGCCGGCCGGCCCGAGAGTTGGTTCTGGGACACGGCCGAGCGCTTCCGCAATCGCGATATATGGGTCCAGAAAGACGGGGTTTGGAAGATCCCCGGCTTCCTGATCGAGGGGTGGGAATGGTGAGCGAAGAAAGCGAGGAGCGCGGCCGGCCGCGCATCGCGATCCTGACGACCGAGACGCCGCATCACGCGCGCTTCGTTCAGCAATTGGCCGGGCGCTTCGACGTCGCCAGAGTGTACGAGGAGCGGCGCCCGATTTCAGCCGACTTCGAGACGCATCATCCGTTCGAGGATGAGCGCGACGCCTATGAATGCGCCGAGTGGTTCGACGGGCGGACGCCGGCGCTGGGCGATTTCGCGGAGGTTGAGACCTATCGCGATCTGAACGACCCGGACGCTGTGGCGAGCATGCGGCGAGCGGACGTCGACGCCTTGGTCGTCTTTGGCACCGGCAAGCTGCGCCAAGAGGTGATCGACGTCGCGCCGGAACGCATCGTCAACCTGCACGGCGCCGATCCGGAGAAGTACCGCGGCCTGGACACCCATCTGTGGGCCGTCTATCACGCCGACTTCCGCGGTCTGGTGACGACCCTGCATCGCGTGCGCCCGGAACTGGATCGCGGCGGCGTGGTCATGAAGATGCCGATCGCCATTACCCGCGGCATGGAGCTCTACCAGCTGCGCAAGGCCAACACCGACGTCTGCGTCGAGATCACCGGTCAGGCGCTTGAGATGCTGCGCGACTACGGGCAGTTCATCAGCCAGCCGCAACTCTATATCGGCCGCTACTATTCCTTCATGCCGGCGGTCCTGAAGACGCGCTGCGTGCGCCAGTTTCGGGAGTTCACGGCGAGCCTTTGAGGCCGCCCGAGCGCGCCCATGACCGACGCCTACGCGCCCGCCATCCGCTGCCCCGTCACCGACGCCGCCGACTGGGAGCGTGTGGCGACCTTCGACGCGCCGCCGCCGGTGGAGACAGACTTCGGTCTCGCTCCCTATCATCGGGAGCTGTGGCGCAGCCGGTCCACCGGCCATGTGGTCAACCGCCACCAGATGGATCTGTCCGCTCTCTATCAAGGCGATTACTGGACGCGCACATACGGCGACGACGCGGCCGTGCGGCGGGTCTTCGATCGGATCATGGACCTGCCGCCGGAGCGCTCGGACAATCGCGGGCGCGTCGCCTTCGTGGACGGATTTTGTCGGGAGCGCGCCCGCTGGGCGGCGGAGGAGGAGGGCCGCTCGCTGCTGGACGTCGGCTCCGGCCTCGCGGTCTTCCCGGCCGCCATGCGCGCGGCCGGCTGGCGCGCCGCGGCCCTCGACCCCGACCCGCGCGCGGCGCGCCACGCCGAGACGGTCGCGGGCGTCGAGGGGATCGTCGCCGACTTCATGAGCGAGGATCTGTCGCAGCGCTATTCCCTCGTCGCCTTCAATAAGGTCTTGGAGCATGTGCCGGACCCGGTCGCCATGCTGGCCCGCGCGCACGCAGTGCTGGCGCCGCACGGCCTCGTCTATGTCGAGCTGCCGGACGCCGAGGGCGCGCTTGAGGACCCTGAGGGACCGGCGCGCGAGGAGTTCGCGATCGAGCATTACTGCGCCTTTTCGGCCGCCTCCTACGCCCTGCTGGCGCAACGCTCGGGCTTTAAGGTCGAGCTGCTGGAGCGTCTGGTCGAGCCCAGCGGCAAATACACCCTGCGCGGCTTCCTGAGCCGCCCTGGCGATGCGCCGCGCCCCGGGCGATGCGGCGAGGCGCACAGTTGATGGCTGGCGGCCTGCCGTCCGGCGTCGTCGATCAGCCGTTCGACGCGCAGTTTCTGAAAGGGCCCGTCTGGCGGCTGATCGACCCGCAGGCGGCGGCCGCCGCCGTGACCGCCGCCAAGGTGTTCGGGGTGCAGTTGATCGTCGCGCGCCTCGACCCCGTGCAGGATCTGTCGCCATTCGGCTTCCGGCGGGTGGAGACGCTGGTGACCTATGAAGGGGCGCTCGACCCGCAGACCGCTGAGCTTGAGGGCGTCCGACGGGGCGAGCCGTCCGACGCCGGCGCCTGCGCCGATATCGCGGTGCAGGTCTTCACGCACGATCGCTGGCACGCCGACCCGCAGATACCCAACGCCGCCGCCGACGCCTTTAAGCGCGCCTGGGTCGAAAACGACGTGCGCGGCCGCGCCGATACGGTGCTGATCGCCGAGGGCGCGGGCGGCGGGGTGGACGGCTTCGTCCTGGCGCTTGAGCGCGAGCGGACCGCGATCGTCGACCTGATCGCGGTATCGCCTCGCGCGCAGGGTCGCGGCGTCGGCCGCCGGCTGCTCCGGGCGCTGGCGGCGGAGTGCGGCCAGCGCCGCCGCTTCGGGCGCGCCGGCACGCAGGAAACCAACCTGGCCGCCGCGCGCCTATACGAAAGCGCCGGCTGGCGCGTCGCCGACCGGCAGATCGGCTGGCATTGGACGCCGGAGGGCTAGGGGGCGACGCCGGGCGTCCCTAAAGCTCCACCACTGCGTCGAGGCGGCGTTGCACCAACTCGCGGCCGAGGTCGAGGACGAAACGCTCCAATTGGTCGTCGTCGAGATCATCTATGACAGCGTTCGGGTTGGCACTGTATTTACGCATCAGCTGCTCGGTGAAGAGCTCTTCCCCGAGCCACATCATGGACCAATCTGGAAAGGCGCGATCCACGATCTCGTGGCAGGAGGTGATGACCGGCGCCGTATGGCGAGGGTCCGCGAAGATCTTCTGGACCAGGCCCGTCACCGCGGCCCGGTCGCCCTCCAACGTCTGGATGAAGCGCCGGCGGTTGAAGCCGAGACCGCCGGTGATCTCCAGCCGTCGGTTCTTCTGCTGCGAGGCCGCCAGTATTTCCCGCAGGTCGCGTTTGGTCAGGTCGTCCGGAACGGCGCTGTAATAGGTGAGCCGAACCAAATGCCGCGCCATCCGTGTGTCCTCGCTGCTGCATCGCCTCCGTAAGTCGTAAGACCAAAGCGTTAAGAAAGCGTTAGCGCGCGGTCGTTCAGCCTACCTCTGCCAACAGATCCTTCGCCTCCACCTGGGCCCCGGCCTTAACGGGCAGGCGTTTGACCGGGCCGTCGCGGGGTGCGTGGATGGCGGTCTCCGAAAGCCTTAACAGCGACGTCGATACTGGACTGCGAATACAGTGCCTGGGGAGGTGAAACAACATTCAAAGGATAGTCCAAAAGAGAGTGATTTTCTAAGAAAACCAGAATATCGTGTGCGCCCTGGTGGATGTCACAGAAGGGTGTGGTGAGATGGCCGTCGCGTTAAACAAAATACAGTGGGAACTAATCGATTCGCGGGTGGGGAAAGCGCAAGATCGACATAAGCTTAAAACTAAGTCGACATCTTTTCTTTTTTTAGTTTTCAACCATATGTTTCCGGGAAAAATCGACGAATTTCATGAAGGACTGACAGACGGGGGCAACGATTTTGGAATTGATTATATTCATATTATTGAAAAAGAAAACGATGTCGAAATGTTTATAATTCAGTCAAAATATCGAAATAATTTTGAAAATACTAATAAGACCATTAATGACTCAGAAGTACTTAAGGTAATAAACTTTTTTTATATGATTTTTGATAAAAATGAAGATCTTATAAATTCTGGAAATATAAAACTATCCGAAAACGTCAAAAGAATTTGGAGTATGCATGAGGCTGGATTAATATGCAGATATTCAGTAGTTTTCTGTTCAAATGATAGTGGGCTCTCTGAATCATCAAAAAAGATTGCCGATGCATTTTCGCGAGAAAACACATCTGTTTCTTTTGAGCATTTCGGTCCCATTGATCTGGTCAACGCGTTCCATGCCGAAGGTCGCGTGCAAAATACGGGAAATCTACAAGTTATCGCGAAGCAGATTCTGGAAAGATCTGATGGAGACATAAGGGGGGCAGTTGCTACAGTGGATGCAATTTCCTTTATTAATCTAGTCACTACTGAAAACAATAGCAAAATTAAGCGTAGTATATTTGATGATAATCTAAGAGTATTTCTCGGAGAGAAAGGTGGATACAACGCAAACATAATTGAGACTGCTACATCAGAATCTTCATACATATTCTGGTATTTGAACAATGGCGTTACCATAACTTGCAAAAATTTTTCGTATAACAAAAGTCACGTTAATCCGGTCCTAAATTTTGAAGATTTTCAAATTGTTAATGGTGCGCAGACCTCGCATTCGCTGTACGCAGCTTTTCGGGAAAATCCCGAAGCTCTGGAAGACGTATCATTGTTGGTTAGGATTTATGCAACGTCTAGGACAGACGTGGCGGAAAGAGTTGCTGTCGCCACCAATAGCCAAGCTAGGATTCAAGCTCGAGATCTGCATGCTAACGATCAGATACTGAAAGACTGGGAGATACTCTTACTTGAAAGGGGTTACTATTTTGAAAGAAAAAGAAATATGCATGTTGATAAAAGCGAGGATAAGAGAATTGATGCTTTGAAGATAGGGCAAGTCATTTTGTCATTTGATTTAAGAGAGCCCGAGAAAGCGAAGACAGAATCTGATTCAATATTTTCTTCAAAATTTCGTTATGTATTTAACAACAGAAGAGAAATAGAGTCAGTTATCAGATTGTTTGAATTGTACCGAATAATCGAGAGAAAAAGAGAAGAATATGACATGGAGTTTGGGGCCGCGGTAGAGTCTGGCCATCAATATCAGTATTTGATCTACGGTCATTGGTTTGTGCTGTACGCGTGCCGCCTTTTGCTTGCAAAGAAGGGGCTTGGAGAGGTCCCCCAGGGCGAGGAGGCTGAGCAACTAGTCGAAGAGGCCGTGCAACTCGTCGCTAGCGCTTGCAGCCAACAGAAGGCGGTGGCGCATTATCAGATGTTCAGGAGTGCAAAAACGAAAGATCGAATCCTGGCAGAGCTAAACCCGAAGCAACAGGACTTCTTCGAGCTATTGGCTGAGTTTTAGTAATAGCGTCTACCCAACCTCAGCGAGCAGATCCTTCGCCTCCACTTGCGCGCCCGCCTTGACCGGCAGCCGCTTGACCGACCCGTCGCGGGGCGCGTGGATGGCGGTCTCCATCTTCATGGCTTCCAGCGTCATCAGCACGTCGCCGGCCTTGACCTTCTGCCCTTCCGAGACGGCGAGCGTCGCGACCATCCCCGGCATCGGCGCGGGAACGTGGCCGGCGTCGTTTTCGTCCGCCTTCTCGTTCGCCGCCGCCTTCGGCGCCAGCGCGCGGTCGACCACGCGAACCATACGCGGCTGGCCGTTCAGTTCGAAGAAGACCTCGCGCTGTCCGGCCTCGTCGGCTTCCGCGACCGTGAGCAGACGGACGATCAGGATCTTACCCTTCTCGATCTCGACCGTGATCTCGTCGCCCGGCTCCATGCCGTAGAAGAAGACAGGCGTCGGCAGCACGTCGACGCGGCCGTGTTCGCGCTTCCTTTTGGCGTAGTCCGTGAAGACCTTCGGATACATCAGATAGGAGGCGAGCTCCGCATCGTCGACGCTACGGTCTATCGCCTTCTCGACGGCCGCCTTCTCCGCCTTCAGATCGGCGGCTTTCAGATGCTTGCCCGGCCGATCGGTGATCGGCGTCTCGTCGCCGAGCGCCTTCTCCTGAAGCGCCTTCGGCCAGCCGCCCGGCGGCTGGCCCAGATCGCCGCGCAGCATGGCGATGACGGAGTCCGGGAAGCTCGTATCGTGGTCGGGGTCCAGGATCTGCTTCGCCGTCAGGCCGCTGGACACCATCGAGAGCGCCATGTCGCCCACCACCTTGGAGCTGGGCGTCACCTTAACGATGTCACCGAAGAGCTGGTTGACGTCCGCATAGGCGTGCGCGACCTCGTGCCAGCGCTCGGCCAGACCCATGGCCCGCGCCTGCTCCTTCAGGTTCGTGAACTGGCCGCCCGGCATCTCGTGCAGATAGACTTCCGACGCCCCGGCGCGCAGGTCGCTTTCGAACGGCGTGTACTGGACGCGCACCGCCTCCCAGTAATCGGAGAAGGCGCGGATCACCGCCGGGTCGAGGCCGGGATCGCGCGCCGTGTCGGCGAGCGCCAGCGCGATCGACCCCAGGTTGGGCTGCGAGGTCAGGCCGGAGAAGCTGTCCATCGCCGCGTCCACCGCGTCCGCCCCCGCGGCGCAGGCGGCCAGCACGCTGGCGGCCGAAACGCCGCTGGTGTCGTGGGTGTGAAAGTGGACCGGCAGGCCGGTCTCCTCCTTCAAGGCGCGCACCAGCGTCTCCGCGGCGAGCGGCCGACAGAGGCCCGCCATGTCCTTGATCCCGATGATGTGCGCGCCCTGCGCCTTCATCTCGCGGCCGAGCGCCAGGTAATAGTCGAGATCGTATTTCGAGCGCTTGGGGTCGAACAAATCGCCAGTGTAGCAGATCGCCGCCTCGCAGAGCTTGTCGGTATCGAGCACCGCCTCGATCGCGACCTTCATGTTCTCCGCCCAGTTGAGGCTGTCGAAGACGCGGAAGACGTCGACGCCTTCCTCGGCCGCGCGGCGGGTGAAATGCTTCACCACATTGTCCGGATAGTTGGTGTAGCCGACGGCGTTGGAGGCGCGCAGCAGCATCTGCAGCAAGATGTTGGGAACGCGCGCGCGGATGTCGCGCAGCCGATCCCACGGACACTCATGCAGGAAGCGCATGGCGACGTCGAACGTCGCCCCGCCCCAGCATTCCAGCGAGAAGAGCTGCGGCAAGCCGCGGGCGTAGGCGTCGGCCGCCTTCACCATGTCGTAGCTGCGCATGCGCGTGGCCAGCAGCGACTGATGGGCGTCGCGCATCGTGGTGTCGGTGATCAGGACCCGCGTCTCGTTCAGCATCCAGTCGCGGAAGCCCTCCGGCCCCAACTCGTCCAACAGCGTCTTCGTGCCCTTGGGCGGTTCGCCCAGCATGTCGAAATTCTCCGGCACGACGGGCTCCGGCGCGTGCGCGGGCGGGGCGGGGCGCTCGGCCACCTCGGGATTGCCGTTGACGGTCACGTCGCCGATGAAGCGCAGCAGACGCGTCGCGCGATCACGGCGCTTGGGGAAGTTGAAGAGCTCCGGCGTCTCGTCGATGAAGCGGGTGGTGTAGTCGCCCTTCAGGAACTTCGGATGATTGATCAGATTCTCGACGAAGACGAGGTTGGTCGCCACGCCGCGGATGCGGAACTCTTTGAGCGCGCGGTCCATCCGGCGCACCGCGGCCTCCGGGCTCCAGGCCCAGGCCGTCACCTTCTCCAAAAGCGAGTCGTAATAGCGCGTGATGACGGCGCCGGAATAGGCCGTCCCGCCGTCGAGCCGGATGCCGAAGCCGGTCGCGCCGCGATAGGCGGTGATGCGGCCGTAGTCGGGGACGAAGTTCTGCTCCGGATCCTCGGTCGTCACCCGGCACTGCAGGGCGTGGCCGTCGAGCTGAATTTCCTCCTGCGTCGGCACGCCGGACCGCTCGCGGTCCCCGATCCGCGCGCCCTGGGCGATCATCAGCTGCGCCTTCACGATGTCGACGCCGGTGACCTCCTCGGTCACCGTGTGCTCCACCTGAATGCGCGGATTGACCTCGATGAAGTGGAACTCGCCCGTCTTCACGTCCATCAGGAATTCGGCCGTCCCAGCGCCCACATAGCCGGCCTCGCGGGCGAGCTTGACCGCGCCTTCGCAGAGCTCCTCGCGCTGGGCCTGGGTGAGGTAGGGGGCGGGCGCGCGTTCCACGACTTTCTGGTTGCGGCGCTGGACGGTGCAGTCGCGCTCCCATAGATGCACGACGGTCCCGTGCGCATCGCCCAGCAACTGCACCTCCACATGGCGCGCCTTCTCGACCAGCTTCTCCAGATAAACCTCGCCGTTGCCGAAGGCGGCCTCGGCTTCGCGCCGGCCGGCGTCCACCTGTTCTTTCAGCGTATCGCCGCTTTCGATCACGCGCATGCCTCGGCCGCCGCCGCCCCAGCTCGCCTTCAGCATCAGCGGGTAGCCGATTTCGTCGGCCATCGCCTTCGCGTCGTCCAGATCGTCGGGCAGCGCGGCCGTCGCCGGCATCACCGGCGTGCCGGCGCGCTCGGCCGCGTGGCGGGCGGAGACCTTGTTGCCGAGCGCGCGCATCACGTCCGGCGGCGGCCCGACCCAGATCAGACCCGCATCGATCACCGCGTCCGCGAAGTCCGGATTCTCGGAGAGAAAACCGTAGCCGGGATGCACGGCGTCGCAGCCCGAATCCCGGGCGACGCGCAGCATCTCCTCGATCGCCAGATAGGCCTTCACCGGCCCCAACCCGCGGCCGATCAGATAGCTTTCGTCCGCCTTGAAGCGGTGGAGGGCGTATTTGTCCTCCTCGGTGAAGACCGCAACGGTGGCGATCTGCAATTCGGTCGCCGCCCGCATGATGCGGATCGCGATCTCGCTGCGGTTGGCGATGAGCAGCTTGCGAATTCGTTTGGCGGCCATGGCGGCGATCCCTGTTCGAACGGGCTAAAAAAGGCGTTTCGGTCACCTTATCGGATATTTTCGCAAGTGCGAAATATCCCGGCGCCGGTCGGGCGATTTATTGGGCGTCTCGCGCGCGGAAAACACCGCGCCGGCGACGCCGACCCGCACGAGCGCGACGGCGCGGCCGTCCGCGCGGCGGGGGGGCGGGCCGCCCCAGGCGCTTGTTCGCCCGACACCGCACCGGCTATTGTCCGGGCCATAACAACAGCTTGGGTTACAACGGGGGAGCGGCCCAGTGAACGCCGACAGCATCGGATCCTTCGACTACGTCATCGTCGGCGCCGGCACCGCCGGCTGCCTCTTGGCCAATCGGTTGAGCGAGGATCCGGCCGTGCGGGTCCTGTTGTTGGAGGCGGGCGGCAAAGACGACTACTTCTGGATCCACGTGCCTGTCGGCTACCTCTACACCATGGGCAATCCGCGGACGGACTGGTTGTTCCGGACGGAGAGCGAGCCGGGCCTCAACGGCCGCGCGTTGGATTACCCGCGCGGCAAGGTGCTGGGCGGCTGCTCCTCGATCAACGGCATGATCTACATGCGCGGTCAGGCGGCGGACTACGACCACTGGGCGCAGACCGGGGCCAAGGGCTGGTCCTGGGCCGACGTGCTGCCCTATTTCCGCCGCTCGGAAGATCACTACAAGGGCGAGACCGACCTGCACGGCGCGGGCGGCGAATGGCGGGTGGAGCGTCAGCGCCTCAGCTGGGAGATTCTGGACGCTTGGCGCGAGGCGGCGATTCAGGCCGGCATTCCCGCGACCGACGACTTCAACGGCGGCGACAACGAGGGCGTCGGCTATTTCGAGGTCAATCAGCGCGGCGGCGTGCGCTGGTCGACGGCCAAGGCCTATTTACGGCCCGCCATGAGCCGGCCGAACTTGACGATCATGACCAAGGCGCAGGCGACGCGGATCGTCTTGGAGGGCGGGCGCGCGGTCGGGCTAGAGTTCCGGCGCGCCGGACGGCCCATGCGCGTCGACGCGGCGGCGGAGTTGATCCTGGCCGCCGGGGCTGTCGCGTCGCCTGTGATCCTTCAGCAATCCGGCGTCGGTCCCGGGGCCGTGCTGGCCGAACGCGGCCTCGACGTGCGGCGCGATCTGCGCGGCGTCGGTGAAAATCTGCAAGACCATCTGCAGGTTCGGGCGGTCTATAAGGTCGACGGCGTCAAGACGCTGAACCGCATCGCCAACAGCCTGATCGGCAAGGCCGGGATGGGGCTGGAATACGCCCTCAAACGCTCCGGCCCGCTCTCCATGGCGCCGAGCCAGCTCGGCTGCTTCACCAAATCCGACCCCTCGCGCGAGACGCCGAACCTGCAATATCACGTGCAGCCGCTCTCCACCGACAAGCTGGGGGAGGATCTGCACCCCTTCGACGCCTTCACCGCCAGCGTCTGCAATCTGCGCCCGCAAAGCCGCGGCCATGTGCGCCTGCGCAGCGCCGATCCGCTGGACAAACCGGTGATCCGGCCGAATTACCTCTCCGATCCGGCCGATCAGAAGATCGCGGCCGAGGCGCTGAAGCTGACCCGCCGCATCTCGGATCAGCCGGCCCTGCAGAAGTACAAGGCCCGCGAATACAAGCCGGGCCTTGAAATCTCGAGCGACGAGGAGCTGTGGCGCGCCGCCGGCGACATCGCCACGACGATCTTCCACCCTGTGGGGACCTGCAAGATGGGGCCGGCCTCGGACGGCTGGGCCGTGGTGGACGAACGCCTGCGCGTCCACGGGATCGCGGGTCTGCGCGTGATCGACGCCTCGATCATGCCGACCATCACCAGCGGCAACACCAACGCGCCCACCCTGATGATCGCGGAGAAGGGCGCCGCGATGATTCGCGAGGATGCGAAGGCGCGCGCTGCGGCGTGAGGTCCGTTTCCCCTCTCCCCTTCACAGGGGAGAGGGTCGGGGTGAGGGGTGGTTGTTGTAAGCGCGAACGGCGGCGCTCTATCGCCGCCATCCCCTCATCCTCCCACGGCCGCTCTCGCTCTCCCCTTATGGAAGGGGAGAGGGGATTACATCTCGAACCGCTGATGAAAGAACGGCTGCGCCGGGGGCAGGGGGCCGTCCAGGGTCTCGACGCTCTCGGCGAGCCAGGCCTCCGCGGGCGCGACCAGGCGGCGGTAGAGGGCGGCCGTCATGTCGGTGGCCGCTTCGCCCGACCAGCCGCGCGGCAGCAGTTCGGGCGGCAGGGCCGGGTCGCGCAGCAGGATGCGGCGATAATCGTGGATCAACAGGACGCGGAGCAGAAAGGCGGCTTCGGGATCGTCCGGCGCCGGTCCCGCGGCGACCGGTTTGAAGGCCTTGAGGAAGGCGCGGTATTGCGCGTCGAGCGCGTCGAGCGACCAGGCTTGTTCGACGATCCGGCGCAAGGGTCGCATGGCGTCGCGATCGTCGCTCGCCGCCTCAAGGATCAAGGCGTGATCGGCCAGCCGATGGGCGCAGATGGCGCGCTTGGCCGCCTCGCGCTCCGCCTTCGGGTGGGCGAGCAGCGCCGGGGCCAGCGTGGAGAAGCCCTGGAAGGCGAGCTCTTTCTTCAAGGCCTCGCGGGCCTGCGCGGGCGCGTCGTCGGTCAGCAACACGAACAGCCAACGGCCGTCCCAATCGCGCTCTGGCAGGGAATAGATGCGGCGTTGGGCCGATTGGAATTGCCGGCGGCCGTCGTCGGTCAGCGCATAGTAGCTCTTGCGGCCGAGCTGGGTCGCGCTCAACAGCCCTTCCTGCGAGAGGCGATAGACGCCGGTGCGCACCATCCGTTCGCTGACGCCCAACGGGTCGACGAGCCGGATCAGCGAGCCCAGCCAGCAGGCGCCGCCATGCGGCATCAGGGCGTCGCCGTAGATCGTCACGATCAGCGACTTGGCGCGCAGGGTCAGGCGGGGGAGCAGGGCCTCGACCGCAGCGTTCTGCGCCGCCTGCGCCATGCGCTCAGCCTTTCCGCCGGTCGACGACGCGTTTCGCCTTGCCGACGGAACGCTCGACCTCTCCCTCGGCGCGCACGCGCACCTCGGCGCTGACGCCGATCGTCGACTTGATGTGGTGGGCGAGGTCCTTGGCCGCGGCCTCGCGGGCGCTTTCCTCGCCTTGGGCGCGGGCTTCCACATTGACCGCCAGACGATCGAGCGCGCCGTCGCGCCAGACTTCCAGCTGATAATGCGGGGCGAGGCGGGGGTCCTTCAGAATCAGTTCCTCCACCTGGCTCGGGAAGAGGTTCACCCCGCGGATGATGAGCATGTCGTCGGTGCGGCCCGTCACCTTCTCCATCCGCCGCATGGAGCGCGCGGTCCCCGGCAGCAGCCGCGTCAGATCGCGGGTGCGATAGCGCAGGATCGGCAACGCTTCCTTCGTGAGCGAGGTGAAGACGAGTTCGCCGAACTCCCCGTCCGGCAGGACTTCGCCTGTCTCGGGATCCACGATCTCGGGATAGAAGTGATCCTCCCAGATGTAGAGGCCGTCCTTCGCCTCGCGCACCTCGTTGGCGACGCCGGGGCCGATCACTTCGGAGAGGCCGTAGATGTCGACCGCGCTCATGCCCGTGCGCTCCTCGATCGTGCGGCGCATCTCGTCGGTCCAGGGCTCGGCCCCGAAGATTCCGATATCGATCGAGCATTCCTCCTTCGAGAGCCCCTGGCGGTCCATCTCGTCGGCCAGCGCCAGCATGTAGCTGGGCGTCACCATGATGACTTCGGGCCGGAAGTCCCGGATCAGCTGCACCTGACGCTCCGTCATCCCGCCGGAGACGGGCACCGCCATGCAGCCCAGCTTCTCCACGCCGAAATGCGCGCCCAGACCGCCGGTGAAGAGGCCGTAGCCGTAGGCGATATGGACCGTCATGCCCGGCCGCGCGCCGGCCGCGAAGATCGAACGCGCGACCATGTCCGCCCACATGTCGATGTCGCGGTCCGTGTAGCCGACGACCGTCGGCCGCCCGGTCGTGCCGGAGGAGGCGTGGACGCGCCGCAGCCGCTCCTTCGGCACGGCGAACATGCCGAAGGGATAGGTCTCGCGCAGATCCTCCTTGGTGGTGAAGGGCAGTTTCGCGAGATCCGTCAAGTCGCGCACGTCGTTTGGATGCACGCCGGCGGCGTCCAATTTTGCGCGGTAATGGGGAACGTTGTCGTAGGCGTGCTTCACCGACCATTTGAGACGCGAGAGCTGCAGCGCCTCGATCTCGTCGCGGCTCGCCGTCTCGATCGGATGCAGGCCGGGCAGCAGGCCGGTCTTTGAGCCGGTCATGGGTGCGCTCCTACGTTCTCTCTAGATCCGCTCGATCACCGTGGCGATCCCCTGGCCCACGCCGATGCACATGGTGCAGAGCGCGTAGCGGGCCTGGCGGCGCTCCAGCTCGTAGAGCGCGGTCGTCAGCAGCCGCGCCCCCGACATGCCCAAGGGATGGCCGAGGGCGATCGCGCCGCCGTTCGGGTTCACATGCTCGGCGTCGTCGGGCAGGCCTAGCCGGCGCAGCACCGCCAGCGCCTGCGAGGCGAAGGCCTCGTTCAGCTCGATCACATCCATGTCCGTAATCTTCAGGCCGAGATTGGCCAACAGCTTCTCCGACGCCGGCGCCGGGCCGATCCCCATGATCCGGGGGGGCACGCCCGCCGTCGCCATGCCCAGGATGCGCGCGCGCGGCGTCAGGCCGTTCGCCTTCGCCGCCCCTTCGGAGGCGACCAGCAACGCCGCCGCGCCGTCGTTGACGCCGGACGCGTTGCCGGCCGTCACCGTCCCGCCCTCCTTGCGGAAGGGGGTGGGAAGCTTGGCGAGCGCCTCGGCCGTGGTCTCCGGCCTGGGGTGCTCGTCGACCTCCACGATGACCGGATCGCCCTTGCGCTGCGGAATCTCGACCGGCGTGATCTCGGGCGCGAGACGCCCGTCCGCCATGGCGGCGGCGGCGCGTTGCTGACTGCGCAGCGCGAAGGCGTCCTGATCCTCGCGGCTGACGGCGAAATCCTCGGCCACGTTCTCGCCGGTCTCCGGCATCGAATCGATCCCGTACCGCTCCTTCATCAGCTTGTTGACGAAGCGCCAGCCGATCGTGGTGTCGTAGATCTCCGCCTTGCGGGAAAAGGCCGTCTCCGCCTTCGGCATGACGAAGGGCGCGCGGCTCATGCTCTCCACTCCGCCGGCCAGGAAAAGCTGACCGTCCCCCGCCCGGATCGCGCGCGCCGCCGTGCCGACGGCGTCCATGCCCGAGCCGCATAGCCGGTTGATCGTCGCCCCCGGAACCTCGACCGGCAGGCCGGCCAGCAGCGCGGCCATGCGGGCCACGTTCCGGTTGTCCTCGCCGGCCTGGTTGGCGCAGCCGAAGACAGCGTCGTCGACGGCGCGCCAATCCAGCTGCGGGTTGCGGGCGGCTAGCGCCTTGATCGGTATCGCGCAGAGATCGTCGGCCCGCACCGGGCTCAAAGCGCCGCCGAAGCGCCCGATCGGGGTTCTCAGCGCATCGCAAATATAGGCGTCCGCCATGTCCTTAACCGTCCTCGCTTTTTTCAGTTTTTCGCCGTCAGGCCGGGAACGATCTGTCCCTTGATCTGGCGCGACTTGCCGCGAAAGTAGGCGACCGGCGCGCCGTCCTGGTTGCTCACGTCGATGTCGTAGACGCCGTTGCGCCCGCGCAGGATCTTCTCCCGGCACACCGCCGTCAGCCGGTCGCCCAGCTTGGCCGGCGCAACGAAGGCGATCTCGCAGCCGCTCGCCACCGTGACATGATTGTAGGCGTTGCAGCCGAAGGCGAAGGCGCTGTCGGCCAGCGTGAAGATCAGCCCGCCGTGGCAGATCGCGTGGCCGTTCACCATGTCTTCGCGCACCGTCATGGCGAGCGTCGCGGTCCCCGGACCGACTTCGACGATTTCGATGCCCAGCGCCCGGCTGGCGTTGTCCTTCTCGTACATCGCTTTGGCCGCGGCCTCCGCGATCTTCTGGGGGTCGGTCTCAGTCTCGGGCATCGTTCAGCGTCCCTTGAAGGCGGGCGCGCGCTTGTTCATGAAGGCGCCGACCCCCTCGCGATAATCCTCGGTCCGTCCGGCCTCGCGCTGCAGATCGCGCTCGAGGTCGAGCTGCGCGTCAAGATCATGATCGAAGCTCTGCGCCATCGCCTGCTTGATCAGCGCGAAGCCGCGCGTGGGACCCGTCGCCAGTTGCTGCGCGAGCTTGTCGGCCTCCGCGATTAATTCATCGTCCTCGACCGCGCGCCAGATCAATCCCCACTCCGCGGCCGTCTCCGCCGGCAGCTTGTCGCCGAGCAGCGCGAGACCCTTCGCCCGCGCCAGCCCGACGAGCCGCGGCAGCGTCCAGGTGCCGCCCGAATCCGGCACCAGCCCCAGTTTGCAGAACGGCTGGATGAAACTCGCCGACTTCGCCGCCAGCACGATGTCGCAGGCGAGCGCGACGTTGGCGCCCGCGCCGGCCGCCACGCCGTTCACGGCGCAGATCACGGGCTTCTCGAGCTTGGCGATGGCGCGGACCAGGGGATTGTAGCGCTCTTCCAGCGATTCCCCCAGGTCCGGCGCCTCGGCGTTCGGGTCGTTGGGGTCGACGGCGCGGTCGCTTAGATCCTGGCCGGCGCAGAAGCCGCGACCGGCGCCGGTCAGCAGCACCGCGCGGACGTCGGCGTCGCCGGCGATGCGCGAGAGCGCGTCGCGCAGCTCCTCGTGCATCTGGACGGTGAAGCTGTTCAGTTTGTCCGGGCGGTTCAGCGTCACCCGCGCGACGCCGTCCGCCGCGGCGTACTCGATCGTCTCATAGGCCATGCGGCCGTCTCCTCCCGCGTTCTCTTGGAGTCCGAACGTGATACAATTATTAGACAGATCGCCCTGTTTTTGGTATCAGAAAATCCAATTCGCCCGCAAGCCGCCCGACAGACGGCGGCCTTTTCCGATCGTTATGGAAGGACGCCCGACCATGGCCGCCGCCGACTATTTCGCCAAGCACAAAGAGACCCTGTCTACCGCATTGGAGACGATCGCGAGCCGCGGGTTCTGGTCGCCCTATCCGGAGCGCGCCTCGGGCTCGATCTACGGCGAGAGCGCGGCCGACGAGGGGGAGGTCGCCTTCAAGGCGCGGCTCGGCAAGCCGTTTGAATTGAGCGGTCATCCGGGCGACGGGTATCTCGAGACCGGCGAGACCTCGCCCTACGGCCTGGAGTTGGGCGTAACCTACCCGAAGCTCTCGGCCGCCGAGGCGATCGCGGCCGCCAAGAGCGGCATGAAGGCCTGGCGCGACGCCGGCGTCGAGGCGCGCGCCGGCGTCTGTCTCGAGGCGCTGGCCCGGATCAACGCGCGCAGCTTCGAGATGGCGCACGCCGTCATGCACACCACCGGCCAGGCCTTCCTGATGGCCTTCCAGGCCGGCGGCACGCACGCCCAGGATCGCGGGCTTGAGGCCGTCACCTACGCCTACCGCGAGATGACGTCTGTCCCGGCCGTCGCGCGCTGGGAGAAGCCGCAAGGCAAAAACCCGCCGCTGGTCATGGACAAGCATTTCAATGTCGCGCCCCGCGGCGTCGCCGCGATGATCGGGGTCTCCACCTTTCCGACCTGGAACGGCTATCCCGGCCTGTTCGCGAGCCTCGTGACCGGCAATCCCGTCGTGGTGAAGCCGCACCCGATGACGGTGCTGCCGCTGGCGATTTCGGTCGAGATCGTGCGCGACGTGCTGGCCGAATGCGGCTTCGATCCGAACCTGGTTACGCTCCTGACCGACAGGCGCGACGCGCCGGTCGCAAAGGAGCTCTGCACCGATCCGGCGGTCGGGATCGTGGACTTCACCGGGTCCAACGCCTTCGGGGAATGGCTGGAGCGCAACTGTCCGCAGGCCCAGGTCTATACCGAGAAGGCCGGCGTCAACGCGCTCGTGATCGACGATTTCGCCGACGTGAAGGGGATGGCCCGCAACCTCTCCTTCACGCTGTCGCTCTATTCCGGACAGATGTGCACGACGCCGCAGAACATCTTCGTGCCCAAGGACGGGATCCAGGCCGGCGATCAGCGCCTGAGCTTCGACGAGGTCGCCGAGACGCTGGCCGGCGCGCTGGAAAAGTTCCTGTCCGACGACGAGCGCGCCTGGGGCGTCCTCGGCGCGATCCAGGCGCCGGAGACCGCCCAGCGCATCGAACAGGCCGCCCAGATGGGCGAGGTGGTCCTCGACAGCCGCGCCATCACCCATCAGGCTTGGCCCGACGCGCGCATCCGCACGCCGATCATGCTGAAGATCGACGGGTCGGAGCGCGACAAGTATGAAAGCGAGCTGTTCGGCCCGATCTCCTTCGTCGTCGCCTGCGAGGATATCGACGACGCGCTGGAGAAATGGCGCGAGACGGTCGCTCGCAAGGGCGCGATCACCGCCGGCGTCTATTCCGATCGGGCGGAGACGCTCAAGAAGGCCGAGGAGGTGGCGCAGGAGGTCGGCGTGGCGCTCAGCGTCAATCTGACGGGCGGGGTCTTCGTCAACCAGACCGCCGCCTTCTCCGACTTTCACGCGACCGGCGCGAACCCGGCCGCGAATGCGGCGCTGGTCGACAGCGCCTTCGTCGCCAACCGCTTCCGGATGGTGGAGATCCGCTATCCCGTCGCGGCGGAGGGATGAGCATGGCCGAGTCGCCCCGCCCCAAGGTCTACGCCATCGACGGCGTCATCCCGGTCATTCACCCCAGCGCCTTCGTCCACCCGACGGCCGTGCTGATCGGCGACGCCATCGTCGGGCCGGAGTGCTATGTGGGTCCCAACGCCTCGATGCGCGGCGACTTCGGCCGCGTGGTGATGAAGCGCGGCGCCAATTTGCAGGATAACTGCACCATGCACGCCTTCCCCGGTATGGACTGCGTGATCGAAGAAGACGGCCACATCGGCCACGGCGCGATCCTGCACGGCTGCACGGTGGGGAAGGACGCGCTGGTCGGCATGAACTCGGTCGTGATGGACGGCGCGGTGTTGGGGGAAAGCTCGATGGTCGCCGCGATGGCGTTCGTGAAGGCGGGGTTCGAACTGCCGGCCCGCATGCTGTGCGCCGGCACGCCGGCCAAGATCCTGCGCGAGCTCTCCCGGGAGGAGATCGACTGGAAGCGCGAAGGCACCGCCGACTATCAGCGCCTCGCCGTGCGCTCCGCCAAGACGATGGCGCTGGTCGACCCGCTCGAGGAGGAAGAGCCCGACCGCCCCCAGGTCGACGCCGGCGACAGCGTGCCGCTGTTCAAGAAGAAGCAGGGATAGGCCGCGCAAGCGCCCGCGCGGGCCGCAAGGAGGCCCCCGCTTTTGCGGGGGCGCCCGGGAAAGCAAGCCGTCCCGCCTCCCGTCGCCGGCGCGGCGCGTAGGCCCTGGTTGTCTTCTTGCGAGAGACCCGCGTCCCCGCGAAAGCGGGGACCTTTCTCGATCCGCGCAGACGCCCGCGCGGGCCGCACGGAGGCCCCCGCTTTTGCGGGGGCGCCGTTAGGCCGGCGCCTCACCCCTTCTCGCCGTCCTCTTCCTCGCGGGCGATGGTTTCCAGCGTCGCCCCTTCGGGCAGGATGCCGAGGCGCCGGGCCACTTCCTGGTAGGCTTCCTCGACTTGGCCCAGGTCGCGGCGGAAGCGGTCCTTGTCCATCTTCTCGCCGGTGGCGAGGTCCCAGAGGCGGCAGTTGTCGGGGCTGATTTCGTCGGCGAGCACGACCCGCACGTCGCCGTTCTCGTCGTAGATGCGGCCGTACTCCAACTTGAAGTCTATCAGCTTGATCCCGATGCCCATGAAGACGCCGGTCAGGAAATCGTTGATGCGCAGGGTCATCGCCAGGAAATCATCGATGTCCTGCGGGCTCGCCCAGCCGAAGGCGGTGATATGCTCTTCGCAGACCATCGGGTCGCCGAGCTCGTCGTTCTTGTAATAATACTCGACGATCGAGCGCGGCAGCTGCGTGCCTTCCGGCACGCCGAGACGCTGGCTCATCGAGCCGGCGGCGACGTTGCGCACCACCACCTCGACCGGGATCACCTCGACCTCGCGGATCAACTGTTCGCGCATGTTGAGGCGGCGGATGAAATGGGTCGGGATGCCGATGTCGTGCAGCTTCAGCATCAGGAATTCGCTGATGCGGTTGTTCAGCACGCCCTTGCCCGTGATCGTCCCGCGCTTCTGATTGTTGAAGGCGGTGGCGTCGTCCTTGAAATGGGCGACGAGGGTGCCCGGCTCCGGTCCTTCGAACAGGACTTTGGCCTTGCCCTCGTAAATCTGTCGGCGTCGCGCCATGGCGGCTGGCTCCAGCTTGCTGTGGGTGCGCGGAATGCGCGCTCCCGGCTATAGCAATCGCGGGCGCTCGGCACAATTGCGCAGACGGCGGGGACGGGGTATCTGCAGGCCATGATGTCGAATTCAACCGCCGCCGCGACGCCTGAGCCTTTGCGGGACGCAGACCCGCGCCTGTTGCGGTTTCTCGCCGCTTGGCGGGCGGCGCGCGCCGGCGCGCCGATGCCGAGACGGCGCGCCTTCGATCCGATGACGGCGCCGGATTTGTTGCCTTGGATATGGCTGTGCGCCTACGACCCCGCTGCGGACGACTTCGTCTATCGCCTGGCGGGCGAGGAGGTGAACGCCGCCTGGGGGCGCAGCCTGCGCGGGGCGGCGCTGCGCGATCTGCTCGGACCGGAGGATCATCCGACGGTGCGGCGCCGTTGGGCGGAGATCCTGGAGGGGCCGAACCTGCATTACGGCCTGACGCGCGAACGGCTGTCGGCCCTGGAAACGCAATCCGCCGAACGGCTGCTGGCGCCGCTGGCGGACGACGCGGGGCTGCCGGCCTATATCCTGGGCGTCAGCCTCTACCGGGTCGCCGCGTCGGATCCGGGCCGACCGCCGCTGACGGCGGAGGATTATGTCCGCCTGCCGGTCGCGGCGTTGTAACCCGCGGCCTCTATTGTTGAACCGGCGCCCCCCGGGCGCTATGTATCGGGGGCTTTTTCAAGGACCGGCGGCGCGGGCGAGGCTCGCGCGGCCCGCATCAGGGGGTTCGAGAGACCATGAGCACCTTCGACGAGCGCGAAAAGGGCTTCGAGGCGAAGTTCAGCCGCGATCAGGAGCATGATTTCCGCGCCATCGCGCGCCGTAACAAGCTGCTCGGGCTCTGGGCGGCGGAGCAGATGGGGATGAGCGGCGACGAGGCCGCCTCCTACGCTCTGGAGGTGGTGGACGCCGACTTCCAGCGCCCCGGCGACGACGACGTCTTCGAAAAGGTGCACGGCGACCTCAACGCCAAGGGGATCGAGGCCTCCGAGCATTTGGTGCGCAAGCGCATGGAAGAGCTCCTCCAGGAAGCCGCAAAGCAGATCGACAGCGAGTGATCGCGTTGATCGCCGCGGCCTGAGGCGCCCCCTTGTCGATCGACCTCACGCCGAACCGTCTCCCTTGGCCGCCGATGATCTTCGTCGCGCTGGCGTTCGGCGCGGCGGCCTTGGAGCGGGCGGTTCCGCTTTCTTATGAGGGGCCGGTCGCGCTTGTCTGGCTCGGCTGGGCGGTGGGGGCGGCGGCGTTCGCGCTGATCGCCTGGTCGGCGATCACGATGAGCCGGGCCTCGACCAACATCCTGCCGCACCGCGCGGCGGATTCGCTGGTCACCGCGGGGCCCTTCGCGCTCAGCCGCAATCCGATCTATCTGGGCACGACCGCGCTGCTTCTCGCCGCCGCCTTGGTGCGCCAGGAGCCGTGGTTCCTCGCCGCCGCGGCGCTCGACGCCCTACTGGTGACCCAGCTCGCCATAAAACGCGAGGAGGCGCACCTGGCGGCCAGGTTCGGCGCGGCGTGGGACGCCTATCGCGCCCGCACCGGGCGCTGGATCGGGCCGGTGTAAGGGGACGCTTATCGCGCGTGCTAAGGGCGTCCCCGCGAAAGCGGGGACCTTTCACAGCGCGCCCCGGCGCCGGCGCAATGCGCCTGAGACCCCCGCTTTCGCGGGGGCGCCCGAGCCTCTCACATCGCGCAAACGCGAAACGGCCCGGACGCATGGCCCGGGCCGGTGTGAGGGGACGCTTATCGCGTATGCTAAGGGCGTCCCCGCGAAAGCGGGGACCTTTCACAGCGCGCCCCGGCGCCGGCGCAATGCGCCTGAGACCCCCGCTTTCGCGGGGGCGCCCGAGCCTCTCACGTCGCGCAAACGCAAAACGGCCCGGACGCATGGCCCGGGCCGTCTCAAACCGTCTGTGACGGGCGTTACGCCTGGATCTGAACGTCGACGCCCTTGGTCTGGAGCATCTCCATCAGCTCGCCGGTCTCGAACATCTCGCGGATGATGTCGCAGCCGCCGACGAATTCGCCCTTCACGTAGAGCTGGGGAATGGTCGGCCAGCTGGAGAAATCCTTGATCCCCTGGCGGACCTGATCGTCTTCCAGCACGTTGATCCCCTTGAAGGGGACGTTCAGGTGGTTCAACACCTGCACGACGGCGGCGGAGAAGCCGCACTGCGGAAAGACGGGCGTGCCCTTCATGAACAGCACGACGTCGCTGGCGTCGACGTCGTTCTGGATGCGCTCGCGGACCTGATCGTCCATGGTCTCAACTCCTATCCCATTACGATCGGCGGGCTGCGCCGCCGTCGGTTTTGTCGATTGGGGCGACTTTAACAGAGCGCCGCGCCGCCGTCAGTCCCTTGGCGCGTCACTCCTCGGGGACGGCCGTCTGCAAGGCCAGCGCATGCAGTTCGCCGCCCATGCGGCCCTGCAGCGCCTGATAGACCATTTGATGCTGCTGCACCCGGCTCTTTCCCTTGAACTCGGCCGATTTGACATAGGCCGCATAGTGATCGCCGTCGCCGCGCAAGTCGTTGATCACGACCTCGGCGTCGGGCATCGCCTCCTTGATGAAGCGCTCAATCTCGCTCGAACTCATCGGCATAAAACCGCTCTCCCTCCCGGTGCAGGCGGCCCTCAGGCTTCGCCCTGCATATAGCTCGGCAGCCATTCCTCGTGTGCGGCCGCCAAATCCGACACCGATATGGCGCCGAGGCCGCCCAGCTTCAACGCGTCGCCGCCAGTCTCGCCGAGGCGCGTCAGGCTCACGCCCTCCCGCGCGCACAGACTCTCCACCTCCGCGCCGTTGCGCGGATCGACGGCCAGAAGATAGCGCGCCTGATCTTCGCCGAACAGAAAGGCGTGCACAGGGACGTCCCCGGCCGCGCTCTCGACCTCGACGACGGCGCCGACCCGGCCGGCCGTCGCCATCTCCGCCAGCGCGACCGCCAGGCCGCCGTCCGACAGATCGTGACAGGCGGCGACCCAGCCCCGCCTGATCATCTGGCGCACGGCCTGACCGTTGACGCGCTCGGCCTCAAGATCGACCGGCGGCGGCGCGCCGTCCTCGACGCCCTCGATCTCGCGACGATAGATCGACTGGCCGAGCCAGCCGCTCGTCTCGCCGATCAGATACAGCGTGAGGCCGGCGCCCGGCAGCGCCAGCCCGACCGCCTTCGAGGCGTCGTCCAACAGTCCGACGCCGCCGATCACGGGGGTCGGCAGGATCGCCTCGCCGTTGGTCTCGTTGTAAAGCGAGACGTTGCCCGAGACGACCGGGAAGTCGAGCGCCGAGGCGGCCGCGCCCATGCCTTTCACGCAGCCGACAAACTGCCCCATGATGCGGGGGCGCTCCGGATTGCCGAAATTCATGTTGTTGGTGAGCGCGAGCGGCGTCGCTCCGGTCGCCGTGAGATTGCGCCAGGCCTCCGCAACCGCCTGACGGCCGCCGGCCTCCGGATCGGCCAGGCAATAGCGCGGCGTGCAGTCCGTCGTCACCGCCAGCGCCTTGACCGGCCCGCGTTTGGCGATCGGCTGATTTTCCGGCGGCAGGCGCACGACGCCGGCGTCCGCGCCGCCAGGCGGCTGCAGCGTCTCGCCGCGGATCAGATGGTCGTACTGCTCCCAGATCCAGCGGCGCGAGGCGAGGTCGGGGCAGCTGACGAGCTGTTTGACGACGGCGGCGTAGTCCGCCGGCGGGTCGACCTCGCGCGGCTCGATCACCGGGCGCGGCGGGGTCGGCTCCCAGGGGCGCTCGTACATCGGGGAGGCGTCGACCAGCGGGGCGACGGGGATTTCGGCCGCCGGCTCGCCGTGCCAGTAGAGCTGCAACGCGCCGCTGTCGGTCACCTGGCCGATGACGGCGAAATCGAGCTCCCACTTCTCGAAGATGGCGCGCGCCTCGTCCTCGCGGCCGGGCTTGAGGACCATGAGCATACGCTCCTGGCTTTCCGAGAGCATCAGCTCGTAGGGCGTCATCGCCTCCTCGCGCATCGGCACGCGCTCAAGGTCGAGGCGGATGCCGACCCCGCCCTTGTCCGCCATCTCCACCGAGGAGGAGGTCAGGCCGGCCGCGCCCATGTCCTGGATCGCGACGATCGCGTCGGTCGCCATCAGCTCGAGGCAGGCCTCCAGCAGCAGCTTCTCGGTGAACGGGTCCCCGACCTGGACGGTGGGGCGCTTCTCCTCGCTGTCTTCGGTGAATTCGGCCGAGGCCATGGTGGCGCCGTGGATGCCGTCGCGGCCCGTCTTGGAGCCGACATAAACCACCGGATTGCCGACGCCGGCTGCGGCCGAATAGAAGATCTTGTCGGCCTTGGCGACGCCGACGGTCATCGCGTTGACCAGGATGTTGCCGTTGTAGGCCTTGTGGAAGTTGACCTCCCCGCCCACGGTCGGCACCCCGATGCAGTTGCCGTAGCCGCCGATTCCCGAGACGACGCCCGAGACCAGATGGCGGGTCTTGGGATGGTCCGGCGCGCCGAAGCGCAGCGCGTTCAGACTGGCGATCGGGCGCGCGCCCATCGTGAAGACGTCGCGCAGGATGCCGCCGACGCCGGTCGCGGCGCCCTGATAGGGCTCGATGAAGCTCGGGTGATTGTGGCTTTCGATCTTGAAGACCGCAGCTTCGCCGTCGCCGATGTCGATCACGCCGGCGTTCTCGCCCGGCCCTTGAATCACTTGCGGTCCGGTCGTGGGCAGGGTCTTCAGCCACACCCGGCTCGATTTGTACGAGCAATGCTCCGACCACATGACCGAGAATATGCCGAGTTCCGTCAGGTTCGGCGCCCGGCCCAGGATGTCGAGCACCGTGCGGTACTCGTCCTCGGTCAGCCCGTGTTCGGCGACCAGCGCGTCGGTGATTTCGACCGGCGGAACGGCGGGCGGCGGGGCGGTCTCGACGACGCGGCTCATGGGCGGGTTATCCATCCTGCAAAGGCGGCGGAAAATCGCGGCTGTCCTACTCCGACTCGACGCTGAGGTCAAAACCTCCCGGCGCGCTGAAAATCCGCTGCGCAGGCGAACGCCTTTCACGGTTTGTTAAAGGCTGCTGATGTACTGGTCTCCCCATGACGCAACAGGCTCGCCCGCATCGCCTTAAGGTTCTGACCGCTCTGATCGGCGTGTCGGTCGTCGCGCTCGTCGCGCCGCCGCTTGCGGCGTCCGCGGGCGTCGGGCCGGAGGATCGCCGCGCGGTTCTGGTCTATTCGCCGTTCGCGCCCGAGGACGCCGGGTGGCGCGCGACGCTGGCGGCGGGCGGGCGGCCGATTGCGGCGCGGTTTGGCGGACGGCTGGTGCTGGCGGCCTACGGGTCGCCGGACGCGCGGTCCCGCTTTCGCGAGAGCGGCGCTCTCCTTCTGTTGGATGCGGCGTTGCTGGAGAGATGCGGGGCCTTCTAGCCGGGGCGCCGATGTGACGATTCTTGGGACGGGCGGACGTCGGACCGGCCAACGAGCCGGTTGCGACAATCAGGAGAGCAAAAGGATGGAGAATATTCGCGCGCTGCAGCGCAAATCCGAGGCGTTTCTGCGCCTCTTCCTGTTGGCGCACGTTCCGGCGACGGCGTTGTTCTGCTGGGCGATGGGCGTCGGCGTCATGACGCCCACGATCAGCGCCGGCGCGGTCGCGCTCGCCGGGGCCGGCGCGAGTTTCGCGCTTAAGGAGACCGCCGCCGGCCGCATCGCGCTGGGCGTCGCGCTGATGGGGTTGATCGCGACCCTGGTCTACGCGCTTTCCGGCCATCCCTGGCAGATCGACCTGCATATGTATTTCTTCGCCGGGCTGGCGATTCTGGCCGCATTGATCGACTGGCGGGTGATCGTGGCCGCGACGGTCGCGGTCGCCGTCCATCATCTGGGGCTGAACTTCATCCTACCGGCCGCGATCTTTCCGGAGGGGGCGGACTTCTTCCGGGTCGTGCTGCATGCGGTGATCGTGGTGTGCGAGGCGGGCGTGCTGATCTGGCTTCTGGCCACTGTCGTCGCGGCGGCTCAGCGGTCCGACGACGCCTCCGCCGAAGCGCAGGCCGCCCAGGCTGCGCGTGAGGCGGAAGAGCGCACACGCATCGCCGCCGAGGCGCAGACGCGCGAAGAGACCGCGCGTCACGCCGAAGCGGCGCGCAAGGCGGCGCTCGCCGACCTCGCGCGGACCTTCGAGGAGAGCGTCGGGCGCGTTGTCGCGGGCGTCGCCGAGTCCGCGGCGGAGCTAGAGAAGACCGCGGCGGTCCTGGCCGAGGCGACGGACAGCGCGACGCGCTCCTCCGTCGACGTCTCGGGCGGGGTCGACGAGGCGGCTCAGTCGATCGCGGCTGTCGCGAGCGCGACCGAAGAGCTCGCGGCCGCGATCGACGAGATCAGCGCGCAGGTCCAGGACAGCAATGCGATGGCCCGCAGCGCCGCCGACGAGAGCGCCGGCGCCGGCAAGACCGTCGAAGGGGTCGCGTCCGCCGCCGCCGAAATCGAAACGGTCCTGAACCTGATCAACGACATCGCAGAGCAGACCAATCTGCTCGCGCTCAATGCGACCATCGAAGCCGCGCGGGCCGGCGAGGCGGGCAAGGGCTTCGCCGTCGTCGCCAACGAAGTGAAAAGCCTGGCCGAACAGACCGGCAAGGCGACCGAGGAGACGTCGGAAAAAATCAAGGCGATGCAGGCCCGCTCGCAGAAGGCGGTCGATGCGATGCGCAACATCGCCGGCACGATCGGCCGGCTGAACGAAATCGCGGGCAGCATCTCAGCCGCGGTGGAGCAGCAGTCGGCGGCGACGCGCGAGATCTCCTCCAACGTCTCGCGTACGGAGCGGAGCACGACGGCCGCGGCCGGCTCGATGCAGGCCGTCCGTTCCGGCGCGGAAGAGGCGGGCCGGGTCTCGGATACGGTGCGCGCCGCCGCCGACTCGCTGTCTCAGCGCACGAAGAGCCTGACCGACGAGGTCGCCCGCTTCGTCGCCAGCGTCCGCGCGGACGGCTGAGGGGCGTCGCTTGGCCTAGAGCCTCCGCGCCCTTAGAACAGGCGACGTGATCCCGGGCGGCCGCTAAGTCGACCCGGGATCGCGCGCGCCGCCGTTTGGGAAAATCCGCCTTCTTCGCTGGTTCGGGCTCGACCCGGGCCAACCGGTGTTTAGCGACGCTCTGGCTTCGGTTGTCCCGGCTCTTGCGGTCGGGACGACGGGATCCGCGGGTCGATAAGGCATAGCCTCGCATTCGATGACAGGCGGGAGGCCATGCCTGAGACCCGCGCGCGTCCTCACACCAGCCGCAATGACTGCGCCAGCAGGATCACCCCGCCTAGCGCGACCACGCCCCAGGCGGTTCCCATGCCGACGGCCCGCATCGCCGACGGCCCGGTGGTGCGCGAGAGCGCCTGCGCGTGGGCGATGCGCCCGATGATGAGCGGCGCGCCTAAGAGGTGCGTCCACATGCCGAGGCCGTTCGCCTCCGCAAGCGCCATGATCACAAGCGCGAGGGGCACATTTTCGCAGAAATTCCCGTGGACGCGCACGGCCGCCGCCAGCTTGGGGTCGCCGCCGTCGCCGATGCCCGCCTTGGCCTTATAGCGCAATGGCGGAATGCGCACCGCTAGGATCACGAACAGCAGGGCCGACAGGCCGGCGTAGAGCGCGGTGACGGGGAAGGGCAGGGCGTCCATCGGTTGAAATCCTCCTCTCGCAGCGGGGCGCGTGCGTGTCAGTCTAGCGGAGTCGCGAGGCGACGGAAGGCCCCGCAACGGGGACGCCAAACGTGATACACTTTCGTTGCATATCATCGAAAAATATGTATCATGAATGCGCAGGTCAGATGATGGAGGACCGTGACCATGGCGGATTTGACGGTGCATGCGGCGCAGGACGCCGGGCGCGAGGAGGCGTTCCAGGCCCGCGTTGATCGCGAGGAGCGGGTGGAGCCGAAGGATTGGATGCCTGACGGCTACCGCAAGACGCTGGTCCGTCAGATCTCCCAGCATGCGCACTCCGAGGTCGTCGGCATGCTGCCGGAGGGCAATTGGGTCACCCGCGCCCCCAGCCTGCGCCGCAAGGCCGTGCTGCTGGCCAAAATCCAGGACGAAGCGGGCCACGCCCTGTACCTCTACAGCGCGGCCGAGACGCTGGGCGCCAGCCGCGACGAGATGGTCGAGGCGCTGCATGACGGGCGCGCCAAATATTCCTCGATTTTCAATTATCCGACGCTGACCTGGGCGGATATCGGCGCGATCGGCTGGCTGGTCGACGGGGCTGCGATCGTCAATCAGGTCTCGCTCTGCCGCTGCTCCTACGGACCCTACGCCCGCGCGATGGAGCGCATCTGCAAGGAGGAGAGCTTCCACCAGCGCCAGGGTTACGAGATCATGACCGTGCTGGCGCAAGGAACGGCCGAGCAGAAGAAGATGGCGCAAGAGGCGTTGAATCGCTGGTGGCAGCCGGCGTTGATGATGTTCGGCCCGCACGATTCCGACTCCGTCCACGGCAGCCGCAACATGGCCTGGAAGATCAAGCGCAAGAGCAACGATCATCTGCGCCAGCAGTTCATCGACATGACCGTGCCCCAGGCGGAGT
Organism: Marivibrio sp.; assembly: GCF_040218065.1. Lineage (NCBI taxonomy): Bacteria > Pseudomonadati > Pseudomonadota > Alphaproteobacteria > Rhodospirillales > Aestuariispiraceae > Marivibrio > Marivibrio sp. Next base: position 64,155 of record NZ_JAVJQE010000004.1, read on the forward strand.
ATCTGGGCCTCGCCATTCCCGATCCCGACCTGAAATGGAATGAGGAGCGCGGCTCTTATGATTTCGGCCCGATCGACTGGGGCGAGTTTGAGCGCGTGTTGAAAGGCGGCGGCCCGGTGGGGCGCGAGCGCATCCGCGCCCGCCGCAAGGCCTGGGACGACGGCGCCTGGGTTCGCGAGGCCGCCATGGCCCACGCCGAGAAGCGCCGCGCGCGTAAGATGCAGGCGGCCGCCGAATAACGCTCCGCATCGCCTTCCAAGATCGAGGAGACGCCCGAGATGTCTGACAGAAAGGCCGAATGGCCGCTTTGGGAAGTGTTCGTGCGCAGCCGCCAGGGCTTGGCGCACAAGCATGTCGGCTCGCTGCACGCGCCGGACGCCGAGATGGCGATCCAGAACGCGCGCGACGTCTACACCCGCCGGCAGGAGGGGCAGAGCCTGTGGGTCGTGCGCTCGACCGACATCGTCGCCTCCTCGCCCGACGATAAGGGCGAGCTGTTCGATCCGGCGAACGACAAGGTCTATCGCCACCCGACCTTCTACGACGTCCCCGACGCCGTCGAGAACATGTGAGGCGCGGCGCGATGGCGGAGACCCTGACCATGACAGGCGAGGAGACCGCCCCGGCGGCGGCGGGCTTGAGCGCGGCGGATCGGACGGCCTATGTCGACTATCTGCTGCATCTGGGCGACGCGGGTCTGATCCTCGGCCACCGGTTGAGCGAATGGTGCGGCCACGGGCCGATCCTGGAGGAGGACATCGCGCTCACCAACATCGCCCTCGACCTGATCGGCCAGGCGCGGATGCTGCTGACCTACGCCGGGCGGGTCGAAGGCGCGGGGCGGGACGAAGATGCGCTCGCCTACCGGCGCGACGTGACCGACTTCCGCAATCCGCTGATCTGCGAGCAGCCGAACGGCGATTTCGCCATGACCGTGGCGCGCCAGTTTTTGGTCAGCGCCTGGGCGTATGAGCTCTTCTCCGCGCTTGAGCGCTCGGCCGACCCCGACCTCGCCGGGATCGCCGCCAAGTCGCTGAAAGAGGTCTCCTATCATCGCCGCCACGCCGGCGAATGGCTGATCCGGCTGGGCGACGGGACCGACGAGAGCAAGCGCCGCGCGCAGGACGCGCTCGACGATCTGTGGATCTTCACCGACGAGCTGTTCGAGCCCGAGGACGCCGATCGCCCGCTGATCGACGCGGGCCTCGTCGTCGATCCCGCGACGCTGCGCGCGCCCTGGGAGGCGATGGTCGATCGCGTGCTCGGCGAAGCGACCCTGGACAAGCCGGAGGCCGAATATCCCCGCAGGGGCGGCCGGCGCGGCGCCCATTCGGAATATCTCGGCTACATCCTGGCGGACCTGCAATTCCTGCAGCGCGCCTATCCGGACGCCCGATGGTGAGCGCGACCCAAGCGAGCCCGCCGCAGGACCGGGAAGCCGTCCTGACCCTGCTGGAGGAGGTGACGGACCCGGAAATCCCGGTGCTGACGCTGGGCGATCTGGGGGTCATCCGCGACGCGGCCGTCGACCCCGAGGGCGCGGTGACGGTCACCATCACGCCGACCTATTCCGGCTGCCCGGCGATGACGACGATGGAGATCGACATCCGAGACCGGCTGATGCGCGCCGGCGCGCGCGCGGTCACGGTCAAGACCGTGCTGTCGCCCGCTTGGACCACCGATTGGATGACGCCGTCCGGGCGCGAGAAGTTGGAGGCGTACGGGATCGCCCCGCCTGTCGGCAAGGCGGGCGGCCGCGCCAGCCTGTTCGGCGAGGACCCGACGGTTCGCTGCCCGCAATGCAAGTCGGAGGAGACCCAGAAGGTCTCCGAGTTCGGCTCCACCGCCTGCAAGGCGCACTATCGCTGCAAGAGCTGCGGCGAGCCCTTCGATTACTTCAAGTGCATCTGACGGCCTGCTCGAGGACCCGCCCATGTCCCAGACCTTCCACCCGCTGAAAGTCGCCGAGGTGCGGCGCGAGACGGACGAGGCCGTCTCGATCCGCTTTGAGCCGCCGGCGGACCTGCGCGAGGCCTTCGCCTATCAGCCCGGCCAGTATCTGACGCTCAAGACCAAGATCGGCGGCGAGGAGATCCGGCGCAATTACTCGATCTGCTCCGGCCTGGACGAAGGCGAGTTGCGCGTCGCAGTCAAGAAGGTGCCGGACGGCCTGTTCTCGGGCTACGCCAATGAGACGCTGGCCGCCGGCGACGTGATTGAGGTCATGGCGCCGGAGGGGCGCTTCACCAGCCCGCTTAAGGCCGATCAAAAGAAGCGCTATCTCCTAATCGCCGCGGGCAGCGGGATCACGCCGATCCTGTCCATCGCGCGCTCGGTGCTGGCGACGGAGCCGGAAAGCGAGGTCGCGCTGATCTACGGCAACCGCACCGTCAGTTCGATCCTTTTCAAGGAGCCGCTGGACGCGCTGAAGGACCGCTATCCCAGCCGCTTCAGCCTGTTCCACGTGCTCTCGCGCCAGCCGCAGGACGTGCCGCTGTTCAACGGGCGCATCGACCGGGAGAAGGTCGAGCAGTTTTTCGAACGCCTGATCGACCCGACCGCCCAGGACGAGATCTTCATCTGCGGGCCCTACCGCATGACCGAGACGGTGCAGGAGGTGCTGGCTGAAAAGGGCGTGCCCGCGGCCCGCGTTCATGTCGAGCTGTTCCTGACCGACAACGCGGCCGAGATCGAGGAGGCGCGCGCCAAGCGCGCCGAGGAGCTGGGCGCCGCGGCGGGCGAGGCCAAGCACGTCACGGTCATATTCGACGGCGTCGACACGCAGCTTGAGATCGCCCCGGACGGGTCGTCCATCCTGGATGCGGCGTTGGAGAAGCGCGGCGACATGCCGTTCAGCTGCAAGGGCGGCATGTGCTGCACTTGCCGCGCCAAGGTGGTCGAGGGCGAGGTCGCGATGGACGTCAACTACGCGCTGACGGAGGAGGAGGTCGAGTCCGGCTTCGTCCTGACCTGCCAGTCGCATCCGCTCTCGGAGCGCGTGGTGATCGATTACGATCAGCGGTGAGGGGCTGCGGTTCGACGCCGCAGCGCTGAGACGGCCGCCTCAGGCCCGGCCATGACGGGGCTTCTTTCGAACGGGTGAAAAAGGTCGTCGCCCCCGGGCGCGACCCGGGGAGTTCATGCGGCCCCGAGCCTCACCCCTTCGTCAGGCTCTCCACCACATTCTCGATGATCCGCATGCCGGCGGCCTTGCCCAGCGACATGATGCTTTCCGGGTGGAACTGCACGGCCGCGATCGGAAGCGACCCATGCTCGATCGCCATGACGACGCCCTCCTCGGTGACGGCGGTCACCTGATAGTCGCCAGGCAGCGTCTCCGGCTTGACGTGAAGCGAGTGATAGCGCCCGACGGTGAGTTCGTTGGCGAGCGTCGCGAAGCAACGCCCCGTCTTTTTAACCTGGATCCGCGAGGGCTTGCCGTGCATCGGGACCGCCAGCCGGTCGAGCCGAGCGCCCGCCTGCTCCGCCAACGCCTGCAGGCCGAGGCAGACGCCGAACATCGGCAGCTTGCGCGCCATCGCGCCCTCGATCGTGGCCGCGCACTGGAAGTCGCTCGGCGAGCCCGGGCCGGGGGACAGCACCACCAGATCCGGCCGCACGCGGTCGTAGACGCCCTCGTCGACCGGCGTGCGGACGGTCACGACCTCCGCGCCGGTCTGGCGGAAATAGTTGGCCAGCGTGTGGACGAAGCTGTCCTCGTGATCGACCAGCAGGATGCGCTTGCCGGCGCCGACCTTGCGCACCTCGGCGGACAGATCCGCCCCGTCGGAATTCCCGGGGGGCTTGAGCGCCGCGCGCAGCGCGGAGGCCTTGAGTTCGGTCTCCTTCTCTTCCTCGTCGGGGATCGAATCGTAGAGCAACGTCGCGCCGGCGCGCACCCGGGCGTAGCCGTCCTTGATGTGGATCGTGCGCAGCGTCAGGCCGGTGTTCATGTCGCCGTTGAAATGGGCCATGCCGACGGCGCCGCCGTACCAGGCGCGCGGGCTCTTCTCATGCGCCTCGATAAAGCGCATGGCCCACAGCTTCGGCGCGCCGGTGACCGTCACCGCCCAGGCGTGCGACAGGAAGGCGTCGAAGCCGTCCATCCCTTCGCGCAGCCGGCCCTCGATATGGTCGACCGTGTGGATCAGGCGCGAATACATCTCGATCTGACGCCGGCCGATCAGGCGGACCGAGCCCGGCTCGCACACCCGGCTCTTGTCGTTGCGGTCGACGTCGGAGCACATGGTGAGCTCCGCCTCGTCCTTCTTGGAATTCAGGAGTTTGAGGATCTGCTCCGAATCCTCGATCGCGTCCTCGCCGCGGCGGATGGTGCCGCTGATCGGGCAGGTCTCGACCCGCCGGCCGGTGACGCGCACGAACATCTCCGGGCTCGCCCCCACCAGGTACTCGCCGCGGCCCAGATTCATGAAGAATCCGTAGGGCGAGGGGTTGATCGCGCGCAGCCGGCGGAAGGTCGCGGCCGGGGGCTGCAGGCATTTTTCGTAGAACACCTGACCCGGCACGACTTCGAACAGATCCCCGGCGCGGAAGCTCTCCTTCGCGACGTCGACCAGGGCCGCGTACTCGCCGGGGGCGTGATCGCCCGCGCCGGGCGTCTCGTCGGCGGCCTGGAAGGGCGTCTCGGCGACGTCGCCGTCCAGATCGCCGGTGCGCGCGCCATCGCGCTCGAAGCTGTAGTGATAGCGCTGCGCGCTGACCGTGTAATGGTCGACCACGACCAGCTGGTCGGGCAGGAACAGCGCCATGTCGCGCTGGTCGTCGGCGCGCGGCAGCGTCAGGTCGATGGGGTCGAACTGGAAGCACAGATCGTAACCGAAGGCGCCGTAGAGGCCGAGGGCGGGGTCCGCGTCCGTGCGGAAAAGATCGACGATGGCCCGCAGGACGGAGAAGACCGTCGGCGCCTTCGAGCGCTCCTCCTCCGTATAGATCCGCGTCGGCTCGGCGACCGTCAGGTCGACTGTTCCGTCGGCCGCCCGCGACAGGGCGGCGATGTGGGCGTGACCCTCCAGCGCGTCCGCGATCCAGCCGGCCAGCAACCGGCCGCGGTCGTTCAACGGCTCAAGGCGCATCGCCCGCCCGCGGGACGAGATCATCAGCGGCGGATCGACGACGGCCGCGTCCCAGCGCGTGTAGCGTCCGGGATATTCGTAGTTCGAGGAAAACAGCGCCCCCGGGCGGCCGTCGAACCGCTCAATCACCCCGTCGATCGCGGTTTCGTAGGAGGCGGGCTCCGCCGTGCGCCGGATCGTGATCCCGCCCGCCGTCTCAACCGTGAAATCGCTCATCGCGGCCCTGCCTCATGCGCTTTAACCCCCGAGGGTCAGTACGCATTCGATGCGCGCGTTGCAAGGGATATGCGCCGCGGAAAAGACGCCTCGGGGGCCTCGTCCTTTCCGTCGCACTCCGCTAGCATGCGCCGTCGCCATCTGGATCGAAGGGAGTGACGTTGCATGACCGCCCGCAAGGAGTTCGCCACCGTCGCGCTGTGGGCGACCAATATGGCGCAGCCGCTGAACGGCATCGGCGCCTGGCTCGCCAAGGTGGAGGAGAAGTTGGCCGAGGCGAGGGCCGGCGGCGCCGATGTGCTGGTGCTGCCCGAATACGCGTCGGAACAATGGCTGAGCTATGCGCCCGCCGGGCTGAAGCCCACCGAAGAGGTCGCCTGGATGGCGGAGGAGGGCCGAAAAGCCCTGGAGGCGCTGCCGGCGCTGGTCGAGCGGTCGGGCGTCGCGTTGCTGGCCGGCAGCTTTCCGGTAGAAGCGCCCGGCCGCGATCCGGACGGCCCGCCGCACGTCAATCGCGCGCACCTGATCCTCCCCGACGGGCGCACCATCGCGCAGGACAAGCTGTGCCTTACCCCTGGCGAGAAGAGCGCGGACGCCTGGAACCTCAACACCGGCTCCAAGGTCGAGCTTGTGGAGTGGAACGGGCTGCGGATCGCCTCGCTGATCTGCCTTGACGTGGAACTGCCGGCGCTCGCCGCGAAGATCGCGCGCTCGGAGCCGGATCTCGACCTCTTGCTAGTGCCCTCGATGACGGAGAAGCAGTCCGGCTATTCGCGCGTCTTCGACTGCGCCAAGGCCCGGGCGGTCGAGTTGCAGACGGCCGTCTGCGCGGTCGGATGCATCGGATCAGTCGCGCCGGACGGCTCGCGGCCCAACTACTCGGGGGCCGCCGTCTTCACCCCGTGCGAGGCGGAGTTGGGCTTCGACGGCCGCTTCGCCGCCGTTCCCGGCGCCGCCGAGACGCAGGGAGACGGCCCGATGCTGATCGCCCGGGACGTGCCGGTCGGTATGATCCGCCAGATCCGCGAGGGCGGGCGCGCGGAGGTCTGGCCGGGGTCGTGGGACGCCGACGGCGTCGCGGTCGGCGGCTGACCCGGTCTGCGGCGCGGACGATGGCCAAACGTGCGCCCGGCGACAGGCTGACGCCGCTGGAGGCGCGGCGCGTCGCGCTCAGCCATATGGGCCTGCATAAGCGCCGGTCCGACGGGCCCGTCAGCCGCGCGCAGGTGCGCAAAGAGGCCCGATCGCTGGGCGTGCTGCAGATCGACAGCGTCAATGTGCTGCAGCGCGCGCATTTCCTGCCGCTCTTCTCGCGGCTCGGCGCCTACGACTTGCGTCATCTGGAGCGCGAGGCCTATGGCGGTCGGCGGCGCAGCCTGTTCGAATATTGGGGGCATGAGGCGGCGCTGCTGCCCGTCGAGCTGCAGCCCTGTTTCCGCTGGCGCATGGAAGACGCGGCCCGCGGCGAGGGAATCTACAACGGTCTCGCCCGCTTCGGCCGGGAGCGGAAGGCGGCGCTGGCCCGCGTGCTGGACGAAATTCGCGCCCGCGGGCCGCTCGCCGCCTCGGAATTGAACGCGGTCGACACTAAGGCCGCCGGCGCCTGGTGGGGGTGGAGCGAGGCGAAGAAGGCGACCGAATATCTCTTCTGGACCGGGGAGCTCACCACCGCCGACAGGCGCGCCGCCGGCTTCACGCGCGTCTACGACCTGCCCGAGCGCGTGCTGCCGGCGGCCGTCCTCGATGCGCCGACGCCCTCCCGCGAGGAGGCGCAGCGCACGCTGCTCGCCCGCGCGATCAAACTGCTGGGCGTCGCGACGGAGCCGGATCTGCGCGACGTCTACCGCCTGCCCGCGGCCGAGAGCAAGGCGCGGGTCGCGGAGATGGCGGAGGAGGGGACGCTGATCCCCGTCACGGTGAAGGGCTGGAAGGACCAGGCCTATATCGCGCCCGACGCCACGCGCCGGAAGCTGGAGGGCTGTACGCTCCTCGCCCCCTTCGATCCGGTCTGCTGGCTCCGGCCGCGGGCGGAGCGTCTGTTCGGCTTCCATTATCGGCTGGAGATCTACACGCCCGCCCATCAGCGTCGTTTCGGCTATTACGTGCTGCCCATCGCGCTGGACGACCGGTTGGTCGGTCGGCTCGACCTGAAGGCCGACCGGTCGGGCGGGCGCCTGCAGGTCCTCGGCGCCTTCGCGGAGGCCGGGGAGCCGCACGGTCCCCTGTGCGAGCGTCTGGCGCCCGTGCTGCGGGAGATGGCTTACTGGCTGGGGCTTGAGGACGTGCGTGCGGCCCGAAACGGGGATCTGGCGCGGGGGTTGGGCGCGGCGGTCTAGGGGCGGCGATTTTTGCGACCAATATTGTTGCAAGCGCGCATTTGGTACTCGGCAATAGCGTTCTAAAGGGCGCAGCCAGTTCAGAAACTCCTCAGCTGGGCCACGAACGCTTTTAGCAATGCACTTTTTGTGTGGTGTATTTCACTTAGGCGCGCTTAGATTGCGCTTCTTGTAGGCAAAAAACAGTAAGGCCGCATATGAAGTTCAAGAGTATCCCGCTAGCCGCATTATCGGTAAACTCAGCAAACGACCGGCATGGAGAAGTTGCCAGCGAAGACGCGGCAATTGAGTGGTTGCTCACGCGCAGGGCCAATCACATGCGCAACCTCGCCCGAGATATTGTCTCGGAAGGCGGTATATATGAACCACCTTTGGTACACGATGACGACGGTAAGTATGTAGTCTACGACGGCAATCGTCGTGTAACTTGCCTTAAACTTCTTGCATCTCCTCACAAAGCCCCTTCCCAGGATTGGGCAGACTTCTTCTCAGCACAACGTGCGGCATGGATTGGGAAGTTTCCTGAAAAGATCCAATGCCAGATCGAGCCCGATCGAGAGAAACTAGACGAAATTCTTTATCGTCGGCACACTGGCGGTCAAAGTGGAGTTGGTCAAAGTCAATGGGATCCTGAGGCAAAGGCCAATTTTGTAAAGCGTACTGGAAAGAGAAATAGAATTAATGTCGCGGAAGAGATTGAGAGGAAGCTCCGCGAGGGAGGGTGCTTGGCACCGACCGCTCGGCTTCCTCGATCTAACTTAAATAGACTGCTCTCTGCTGAGAACTTCCGAAATCGCGTGGGGGTTTCAGTTGTTAAGAATCACCTTCAGTATACGCACGATGAAAATATTGTTCTAAAGGGGCTTGCTCGAATCGCGAATGACTTGATTACTAAAAAAATTGTTCTTGATGACATATGGAGCAACACGGATAAGCGAAGTTATCTGGATGCACTTGAAAAGGAAGGACTTCTTCCGTCAGCAACCGACGCCCTCCCCAAAGCCAAGGATTTTAAGGGGGCTAAGCCGCAACCCAAGCCGTCAACCGAGAAGGGGCCGCAAACTACGCCGACCAAGCCAGAAGCGCGCCGCACCCTTATTCGGAACATAGACTATGGTTTGGTTCCGCAGCCTCACATTCAGCGTGCATTCGATATCTGGAACGAACTCCAGCACAGATTGAAGTTCGGAGAACATGATAATGGCATCGCTGTGCTTTTCCGTGTGATTTTGGAATTTGCTATTGAGAATTATATCGACCGGAAGAATCTCTCAAACGTGCATGCGAATGATAAGTTAAGCCTGAAGTTTAGGAAAGTATTAAATGACTTAGAAATAAACAAAACACTAGATAAAAAATATGTTCAACAGTTAAAAAAATTTGAGAAACAAGAGGCTTTGTTTTCTGCAAATACATTGCACGGCTACGTTCACCATAAGAATTTTTTTCCGTCAGATCATCACCTGAAGTCGATGTGGGATATGTTGGCCGATTTTGTCGTTGTGTGCTTAAAAGCCTGATGCTAATTTCTTCATGGTAAAGTTTTTTAAATTTTCAATATTAGCGCATAGTTATAAGCGCCGTCATGGAGCTGCCGAGTCTAGTGGCAAAGATATTGGTTTTTGGGCGATGCCTATGAGGCCTCTTCCGTCTTGAGGGAAGCCCCGTCTTTCCACCCCCGCCCCCCGCGCCGTAGCATGACGATGCGGAGATCAAGAAAACGGGGGAGACGACCATGAGCGAAACACCGGACGTGCTTATCCTGGGCGGCGGTATCGCGGGCGCGTCGCTGGGGGCGGAACTGGCGGCCGACGGCGCGGCCGTGACCGTCCTGGAGGCGGAGGATCAGCCGGGCTACCACGCCACCGGCCGCTCGGCCGCGCATTTCATCGAATGCTACGGCCCGCCGGCCGTGCGCGCCTTCAACCGGGCCACGCGGCCGTTCCTGGAGAGTCCGCCGGCCGACTTCGCCGCGCACGGGTTCCTGAAAGGACGCCCGCTGGTCTGGTTCGCCTATGAGACCGGGCGCGCCGCGCTCGAGGCGCTCACGGCGGCGGAGAGCTGCCTCTCCCCGCTGCCGGTCGAGGAGGCGGTGCGCCGCTGTCCGATCCTGAAGCCGGACGGGATCGTCGCTTGCTCGGTCGAGGAGACGGCGGCGGACATCGACGTGGCCGGGTTGCATCAGTCGTATCTGGCGAAGCTGAAGCGTCTCGGCGGGCGGGTCGTCGTGAAGGCCCGCGCGCAGGCCGTGCGGCGCGAGGGCGGCTGCTGGCGGGTGGAGACGCCGGCCGGCGCGTACGCGGCGCCGATCCTGGTCAACGCCGCCGGCGCCTGGGCGGGGGAGGTCGGGCGGATGGCCGGTCTGCCGCCGATCGCGCTCAACCCGCTGCGCCGCTCGGCCGCTCTGCTGCCGGCGCCGGCTTATGAGGGGTTCGAGGCTTGGCCGCTGATGGGCGACATCGGCGAGCGCTTTTATTTTAAGCCGGAGGCGGGGAAGCTCCTCGTCTCTCCCGCGGACGAGGTTCCGGTGGCGCCGCACGACGCCTATGTGGACGACATGGCGTTGGCCGAAGGTCTGCACCGCTTCGAAGAGGGCACGACCGTGACGGTCGAGCGGGTGGAGAGCAGCTGGGCGGGCCTGCGCACCTTCGCGAACGACCGCCAGCCGCTGGTGGGCTTCGATGAGGCCGAGGGCGGCGAGGGCTTCTTCTGGTACGCCGGCCAGGGCGGCTACGGCATTCAGACCTCCGTCGGGATGGCGTGGAACGCGGCCGCCCAACTGCAGGGAAGGCCGGTTCCGGAGCCGCTGGCGGGCCTCGGCCTCGACCGCGCGGCGCTGGATCCGCGGCGGCCCATGCCGACGGCGTTGGGGCATTAGGCGGCGCGGCGCGGTCCTTCACACCTCTGCCTCGGGAGAGGTCGGCCGCGCAAGCGCCCGGATGAGGGGGCTCGGGCTCATGCGTCGCGCATGCGCCCGGCGCGGCCCCTCACCCCAACCCCTCTCCCCGCGGGAGAGGGGCTAGCGGATCACCCCTCCGGCGCGCCGCCGTAGGTCGCGGTGAGTTCCGCGACGCGGTCCTCGTCGATCACCTTGAAAAGCGGCGGCGGCGCGGTGAAGGGGCGGCCGGGCTCCAGAACCGTCAGCTCGCCCTCGACGTCTTGGCCGGGCCAGGTCGGGGTCTCCCCCTCGGCCGGTCTGCAGCCCACGGCGTCCAGCATCTTTTCCGCGCTGCCCGGGATGACGGGCCAGGCCAGCACGGCGAAAAGGCGCGTCAGGTTCAGGCCCGTGCGGATGATGCAGGCGGCGCGGTCGCGGTCCTGCTTGATCTCGGTCCAGGGGGCGGCCGAGGCGAGGTAGTTGTTCCCGAGCGACCAGATTGCGCGCAAGCTGGCGAGCGCCTTGCGGAACTCGATCGCCTCCAACTGCTGGGTGTAATCGGCGATCAGCCCTTCCAGCTCGGTCGCCATCGCGCGCTCGGCCTCGGTCCAGTCGCCGCCGGCGGGGACCTCCGCGCCGAAGTTCTTCTCGCAGAACTTCATGGTGCGGTTGACGAAGTTGCCCAGCGTGTGGGCGAGGTCCTTGTTGCACTGCTCGGCGAAGCGATCGACGGTGAAGACGCTGTCCCCCGATTCCGGCGCGTTCGCCATCAGCCAATAGCGCCAATAGTCCGCGGGCTCCTCCTCCAGCGCTTGGTCGGTGAAGATGCCGCGCTTGGAGGAGGTGGAGAACTTGCCTCCGTAGTAGGTGAGCCAGTTGAAGCCCTTCAGCCGGTCGACCAGCTTCCAGGGCTCGCGGCTTCCGATCTCGGTCGCGGGGAAGCTGATGGTGTGGAAAGGGATGTTGTCCTTCGCCATGAACTGGACGTAGGAGACGTCGTTCCCTTCGGTCCACCAGGCCTTCCAGTCGCGGTTTTCCGGATCCTCCTCGCCCCAGGTCTTGGTGGTGGAGATGTAGGCGATCGGCGCGTCGAACCACACGTAGAAGACCTTGCCCTCGAAACCCGGCCGGTCGACCGGCACGCCCCAGCTCAGATCGCGGGTGATGCAGCGGTCGCGCACGCCCTCCTTGATCCACTTCTTGGCGATCGAGGTGACGAGATGCGGCCAGTCCGGATGGCGGTCGATCCATTCCTCCACTTCGCCGATCAGGGCGGACTGGCGCAGGAAGAGGTGTTTGGTCGCGCGGATTTCTATGTTCGTGCCCCCGGAGACCGCGGAACGCGGATTGATCAGATCCGTCGGGTCGAGCAATTTGGTGCAGTTCTCGCACTGGTCGCCGCGCGCGCGCTCGTAGCCGCAGTTCGGGCATTCCCCTTCGACGTAGCGGTCGGGCAGAAAGCGGCCGTCGTCGTTCGAGAAGACCTGATTGATCTCGCGCTCCTCGATGAAGCCGTGTTCGTCGAGTTTCCGGGCGAAATGCTGGGTCAGCTCGTGATTGTCGGGCGACGAGCTGCGGCCGAAATAATCGAAGGCGATGTGGAAGCGCTCGTAGATCGAGCGCTGGACCTCATACTGCTCGCGGCAGAAGTCGGCGACGTCCTGGCCGGCCTCGAGCGCGGCGAGCTCCGCCGGCGTGCCGTGCTCGTCGGTCGCGCAGATATAAAGCACCTCGTCGCCTGTCTGGCGCTTGAAGCGGGCGTAGACGTCCGCCGGCAGGATGCTGCCGACCAGATTGCCGAGATGCTTCACCCCGTTGATGTAGGGCAGCGCGCTGGTGATCAGGATCTTCATCGGACGGACGCTCTCATGAAAAGCCGCGAGGGACGCCGGAAGGCGCGCCGTGCTTTAGCAGATGGGGGGCGGAGCGCAAAGGGGCGCGTCGGGCTTCGAGTGGGGCCCGCCTTCGTGGGGCTCTCCGGCGAGCTCAGGCCCCCGGCACGTCGCCTTTAGGCCGCACGAGCCCCTCGAACCGCTCCATGGTGAAGGGAACGGTCCGCCCGGTGTCCCAGTCGAACAGCGAGCGCTCGACGGTCGAGAGCTTACCCATATAGACGTGCAGCGCCTCGGACGGGCCGTCGCCGGCGGCCGTGGGCGCGTGAATCCCGTCGGGGCCGAGCGAGAGGAGCTCGCCCGCCGGCGTCTCCCGGACGATCGGCTCGCCGAGCCCGCCGCCCTCTTTCGGCCGGCGGTAGAGCAGATTGCGCTCCACCCCGCTGTAGACGGCGATGTGGACGCTCACCCCGTGGTCGTGCGGCGGCAGGACCTGGTGGGGCTGGAAGCGGGTCATCCAGAGGGAGAGCGTCTCGTCCTCGTAGAAGTTCTCTTCGTCCGCCTCGACGTGGGCGAAGGCGGCCTTGATCGGGGCGGGGTCGCGCACGGTCTCCGCCAGCAGCTCGCGCACGGCTCGCGTCGGGTCGTCCGAAGCTGCGGCGGCCTTGGCGGCGGCGATGAAGGATTCTTTGGCGAACGGCATGAGGGAAGGGTAGCGAAGTGCGGCGGAGAGAGGCAAGGCCTGACCGCCTCCAGGCCGCCGCGCCGAGCGTCCGCGCGGTTGATTCGCCCCCCGGACTCGTGTTCTTAACCGACGCAAGCCCGTCTGCGACGATCTGAGGAGGCCCGCGCCGCATGTCCGAGACCAAGCCCGTCTACAAGCGCGTGCTCCTGAAACTCTCCGGCCAGGCGCTGGCCGGCGCGACGCAGAACGCGCTCAACCCCGACGCCATCGGGCATATCGTGCGCGAGATCTTGTCGGTCCGCGACCTTGGGATCGAGATCGCCATCGTCGTCGGCGGCGGCAACATCTTCCGCGGCAACGTCTCCAAGGAATGGCATATCGAGCGCGCGGAAGCCGACAACATGGGCATGCTGGCGACCGTGATTAACGGCATCATGCTGCGTGCGGCGATCAAGACCTCCTCCGACTACGAGGTCAGGGTCATGTCGGCTCTGCACACGCCGGAGGTGGCCGAGCCCTTCATCCGCCTGCGCGCCGACCGGCATCTCGACAAGGGCTCGATCGTGGTGCTGACGGCGGGCATCGGCCAGCCCTATCTGACCACCGACTACGCCTCCGTCCAACGGGCGATCGAGTTGCGCTGCGACGCCGTGCTCGCGGCCAAGAACGGCGTTAGCGGCGTCTTCAACGCCGACCCCAAGCAGGATCCGGAGGCGAAGCTCTACCGCTCCATCGGCCTTGGCGATGCGATCCGCCAGCAACTGGCCTTCATGGATCTGCCGGCGCTGGTGATGGCGCGCGACTACGCCAAGCCGATCCACGTCTTCGACTTCGACGAGCCGGGCTGCATGCGCCGGATCTGCCTGGGCGAACCGGCGGGCACCTATCTGGCGAAGGGCGCGAAGACCAAGGTCTACGAGGCGGACGACGGCGCGTAGGCGCGTTAGGCGACGTCGGCGCCGGCGGCGAGGCGCCGTTCGGCCCGCCAGGCCTCGCGCCCGATCCAGCCCCCGGCGATGACGCCGGGAATGACGCCCAGCGCGAGACCGATCGTCCGCACCTCCTCCCCCAGGCCAAACTGATAGGCGAGCGCCCAGTCGAGCGCGCCGAAGACCGCGCCGGTCTCGACCCCGACCAGCAGGGCGGCGGAGACGGCGGCGATCGCGCAGGAAAGCTTCGAAGTCATCGGGTCAGTCCATTCATGCAAGGGACCGGAAGCGGTCGGTCCCGCATATTCTCCCTCTGCGCCGGTCTTGCAAGCGGTCGTTCGAGGCGCAGGCGTCAGCCCCTGAGCGTGGCGATTTCCTCGCGCGCGTCGTTCAACTGATCGGTGGTCAGGATCAGGCGCCGACCGAGATCGCGCGTCATCTCGAAGGCGAAGTAGGGATCTTGGCGGGCCATCTCTGAAAACACCTCGCGCGAGAGGCGCAGCGCCGTCGTCTTCTCGACCGCGCGCACCGTGGCCGAGCGTTTGGCGTCGTTGAGCAGGGCCAACTCGCCCACCAGCTTGTTCGGACCCAACGGGAACAACACCTTCTCCGTCGGACCGTCGCCGACCAGCACGTCGGCCAGCCCGTCCAGGATGACGTAGGCGGCGTCGCCATCCTCCCCCTCGCGCATCAGAACCTCGCCGGGCTGATAGATCTTGCGTTCGCTCGTGAAGGCAAGAAACTTCAGGCGGGTCGGATCGAGATTGGCGAAAAGCGGGACCTGCCGCAGGGTCTGCGCCTCTGCGCCCAGCGCTTCGTCGGCGCCGTCGAGCGAGCCCTCCGCCGGCGCCGTCGCTTGCGGTTCGTCTTCCTGCTCCGGTCGCTCCCCGGCTTCGACCAGCCGGCCGTTGCGGATATCGAACACGTGATCGGGGGACAGACCGGGCGGCGGCGCGCCGGCGATCCAGATCCAGGTCGCCTCCGGCGTCTCGGCGCGCAAGGCCGGCAGGATGCGCGCTTGCGACTCCGGATCGACGGCGTTCAGAGCGTCGCACAGCACCAGGACGTCAGGCCGTTTCAAGGCGTTGCGCACAAGGCTCAGCTTTTGGCGCTGGACCGTCGCGAGTCGCGCGCCGTTGACGCCGACCGGGAAATCGAAGGCGACGCGCACGATCGCGCGCCGGAGCTCCAACGCCTCGCACACCTCCGTGACCACGGCCTGCACCCGTTCCGTGGCGTCGGACCGGCCGTGCACGATCCGCCCGAACAGCATGTTGTCGAGGATCGAGAGGCCGCGGTTGAAGCGTGCGGGATCGAACGGCTCGACCGCGCCGGCGGGTTTGAAGTCCTCAGGATAGGTTTCGTGCAGCTCCTTGCGCAAGGCGACCAGCTCCGCCTGCATCGCCTCGTCGATCAGCCCCAGCCGATGGCGCTGGATCACCAGCTTGAAGGGCAGGCCGGCGAGCACCGCACGTTCTTCCGCCGTCAGGTCGCCGCCGCTCTTGGCCTTGCGGGCGATCAGCTTCAGTTCCGGCAACAGCTCTTCGTCGACGAAACTGTACTGCTCGAAAAAGGGATGGTTCGGCGGCAGATCCTTGAACAGCTCCACCATCAGCTCGGCGCATTTCAGCCCGATCTCGGTGAACCGCTCCGTCAGGCCGCGCTTGTCCATCAGCCGGCGCAGCTTCGGGTTCTCATGCAGCCGGTCGAAGGCCCACTCGTCGGTCGTCGGCCGGCCGAACAGGATGTTGCCGCCGACCGAAGAGTAGGTGTTGTAGCGGTCCATGTCGTAGGTCTGGACCAGATCGTCGAACCCGTGCGCGTCGAGCGCCTCGCGCAGCCGGCCGCGCGCCTCCATCACCTTGCCCGCGAGATCGGGCTCGGCCTCCGGATCGACGCTCTGGCGCAGGCCGATGTCGTACATGTCGGCCTCCATCTCGACCGCGCCGAGCAGATCGATCGCGCGCTCGGTCAATTCCGCGCGGTCGGCGACGCCGGCGAGCGCGTAGTCGGTCCAATCCTTCGCGGGATCGAACGGGCTGTTGCCGGACGCCTCGGCCTCTTCGATCTCGCGTCGGCGTTCGGCGTCGGCGTCCTCCTCCTGCTTGGGGTCCGGCGGCCGGCGCTGCAGCCCGAAGAACATGTTTGCGGCGATCGTCCCGTTGAAGAAGGCCGGCTCGACGCCGACATAGCCGATCCGCGCGCCGGTCACCCCTTCATGCAGGCGCGCCAAGTCCGTTTCGCCGATCTTCACCCGGCCGGATGTGGGGGTGAGCAGCCGGGCCAGAAGGCGCGCCAGAACTTCCTTCGCCAATCCGCTGCTGGACAGCACGCCCGTGACCCGGCCCCCCGGTATGGTGACGGAGGCTCCGTCGATCACCCGCACGCCGTCCTCGTCGGCCCAGGTGAGGTTGGCGGTCTCGATCGGCCCGTCGAGCCGCGGCTCCTCTTCCGGGCGGCCTTGCTGCAGGCGCTCGTCCAGCATCCCGTCAGGCTCGAACTGGCTGATCAGCTGCTCGTACTTGATGCGCGCGTCGGCCAGGCGTTGATAGTAGTTGAGAAGTTCCTTCCAGGGCGCCGCCAAGTCCTTGTAGGCGGCCAGCGCGGCGACCAGCGCGCCGAAGCTGAGCTCCCCCTGGATCACCAGATAGCCGCCGATCGCGTAGAACAGAAACGGCGTCATCTGATTGATGAAGTTGTTGACGAACTTCATGAAGAACTTGCGCTGGTAGATCTCGAACCGGATGTCGAAGATCTTGCCCAGCCGCCGGGAGACGTCCGCCATCACGTGTCCGGCATGGTCCTGGGCGCGCACTTCCGGCACGCCGCCCGCCACTTCGCCGACCCGATTGGACAGCGCGCGCACATGCTTCACGCGCTCCTTGCCAAGCGCGTTCACCTTCCGCTGCATCTTCGGGATGATGTAGCCCTGGACGGGGATCAGCGCGAAGGCGGCGAGGCCCAGCAGCGGGTCCTGCACGAACATGAAGACCATGATCGTCAGGAAGGTGCCGCCCTGGAAGGCGACCAGCGCGAAGGCGTCGCCGAAGAATCCGCCCAGCGGCTCCACCTCCGCCGTCACCATGGTGACGATTTCCCCTGAGGAGGTCTTTTGAAACTGCGGCAACGGGAAGCGCAGGGTGCGCGCCAGCAGAATGTAGCGCAGTCGGCGCAGCAGGCGCTCGGCCATGACGCCCTTGTAGGTGTTGATCTTCATCTTGAAGGCGCCGTTCACGATGACCAGCGCCAGGAAAACGCCGCACAGCACGAACAGGTATTGGATCTGCGTCAACTGGACGCCCAAAAGATCGACGGGCGTCCCGTCGCCGTTGATGGCGTCGTTGATGATCGTCTTGGGCAGATCGAAGGAATAGTAGAGGAACGGCAGCGACGCGGCCGTCAGCAGCAGGGTTAAGACCTGCTGCAGGCGGCTGTTGCGCCAGATGAACCGGAACATGCTGTGGTCCATGGCCGCGCTCGTCGCCTCCCCCCGAAAAGCCGCATCATAGACGCTCCGCCGGCCCGCGTCGCGTCCGCAAACGTCAGGCCGCGAACTGCTCCTTGAGGATGCGTTCTTCGAGATTGTGCTCGGGGTCGAACATGATGGTCGCGGCGACGCTGCGATCCTCGAAGATCGCGACATGGGCGACGTCGCGCACCTCCGTCGAATCGGCCACCGCGCTGACCGGGCGTTTGGCGGTGTTCCGGATTTCAAACTCGACCTGGGCCGATTGCGGCAGCAGCGCCCCGCGCCAGCGCCGCGGCCTAAAGGCGCTGATCGGCGTCAGGGCGAGCACGCCGGCTCCCAGCGGCACGATCGGCCCGTGGGCGGACAGGTTGTAGGCCGTGCTGCCGGCCGGCGTGGCCAGCAGCACCCCGTCGCAAACCAGCCCGTTGAGGCGCGCGACGCCGTCGACCCGAATGTCGATCTTGGCGGCCTGGCGCGTCTCGCGGAAGACCGAGACCTCGTTGATCGCGATCGCCTCCTCGACGCCGCCGTCGACGCGGGTCGCCTTCATCCGCAAAGGGTAGAGCTTCAGCGCCTCCGCCTTCATCAGCCGCTCGATCAGGTCGTCGGGGCTGTATTCGTTCATCAGAAAGCCGACGGTGCCGCGGTTCATGCCGTAGATCGGCTTGCCGCCGCCGATCAGCGCGCGCAGCGTGTGCAGCATGAAGCCGTCGCCGCCGAGCGCCACGACGACGTCAGCCTCCTCCGGCGTTTCGACCGAAGGGTAGTGCGCGGCCAGCGCCTTCAACGCGCTCTGCGCCTTTTCGGCCTCGGACGCGACGAAGGCGATTTTCAGGTCCGCGCCCTTGCCCTGAAGCGGGTTGCGCCTCGCGGGCGTGTCGCGCTGCTTCGGCGGGGGCGGCGAGGCGGTCTCGTCGGCGGCCATCGGGCTCGATCCTCATGCCTGCGACGCGGAGCGTCCGTGCGGGCGGTTCAACGCAGGGCGCGCGCCGGGCTGGACTGCGGCCCGCGCGCGCCCCACATAGGGTCGCGCGACTGTAGCCGCCGCGCCGCCGCCCGGAAAGAGGGGCGGCGCTAGCAAGAGGGCGTCGACGCGATGAGCCGCGAGGAAATCCTGTTCGCCAACGAGGCGTTCTACCAGGCCTTCGCCGACGGCGACGAGGCCGCGATGGACGCGCTGTGGGCGCGCGACCTGCCGGTGGCCTGTCTGCATCCGGGGTGGGAGCCGCTTTACGAGCGCGACCACGTGATGGCGAGCTGGCGGGCCGTCCTGCAGGACCCGCCGGGCGTCCAATGTCGCGCCCCGCGCGTCTTTTGCTACGGCGACGTCGCCTTCGTGATCTGCTTCGAGATGATCCGCGACAACGCCCTGATCGCCACGAATCACTTCGCCAAGGAGGAGGGGCGCTGGGTCATGACCCACCACCAGGCCGGCCCCACCCGCGCCGCCCCCGCCGCCGACGCCGACGCGCCGCCGACGATCAATTAGGGGCGGCCAAGCGACCCGCGCAAACGGCCGCGCCGCAGCCGCGCTGCTAGACCTCCGGCTCGGCGTCCGGTTGGCCGGCGGCCAGCGCGTTCATGTAGGCCAGGCACAGCTCGCACGACAGGTAGCGGCCGTGCGCCGCGCGCTCCTGACGCTCCACGATCGGGAAGGTCGAGTAGACGTAGCGCACGTCGTCGCGCTCCGTGATCCCGTAGAGATGGAAGAAGACCGCGTCCAGCTTCGCGCGCAGCCGAAGCCGCCGATCCTCGTCCCAGACGAAGGGCGGCTTCACCTCGCCGGCCTCGTCGACATAGCCCAGGTCGCGCGCGAAGGGCGCCATGTCGTGCGCCGTATAGGTCAGCTCCAACACCGCCGCCTTGACGATCTCCTCCGCCGTCCTGTCGCCGAAGCGCGTCTCGGCGAAGCGGTCGGGGGGGATGACGGGGAGTTGTTCCAGGATGAAAAAGGAGAAGTGGGTCGTATGAACTTTTTGACGGGCGACGAAATCGAACACCAGTGCGTTCAGGTTGGCGGTGATCAGGGCCGCTAAGGCCGGCGTCTCCGCAGACGCGGTGAGCATATTGAGCACCGGCAGCGTATGACCTGCGGCGCACTTGGGTATAAGCGCGGCGATCATCGTGCGCACGTTTGTTGAAGCGGTGATGTCCTTGAAGGCGACAACCCATTCAAACTCATGGTTTTTCCACGGGATGGCGATCTCGTGCATGAAATACCGCGGCACCGGATACCGTTTTGGGTCCTGCTTCTCGACTCCCGATATCGCCTCCTGCTGACCAGGCCGGAAAACATTCTGACTTTTGACAAGAATATCAGCGGCGCGGTGATCAAAGGCTTGCACGAGCTTGCCCTCATACAAAGGCAACCAAAGGCCGCTTTCGCTGCGCCAACGATTAAGCCCCTCAGGCCACGCTCCCTCATCTGTAGCCAGTTGGTCGGGGTCGCGGAAATTCTCGGAATCCGTCGCCATGTTGACCATCTGATCATATCGGATAGGCCACACCACTCGGCCTAAATGGGGGGCGCCGACAGTTGGAAGCCTCTCGTAGATCGCCGTCGTTAGGTCCGCGTCACGCCGCGACCGGAAGATTGGGGCCGTGCCTGTTTTTGGATTGACCCGGGCGAAGTCCTCCGCGCTCAGGGGGAAACGCCGATCCAAATCGTTAAGCTCCGCCACGCTATGAAGATAGAAGGCGCACTGCGCGGCACTCTTCGTAGGCCTCCGCCCCGCGACAAAGATACTGAACTTAAAGGAGGCGTGAACGTCGGGGAAGAAGACCTTTTTATTTTCAAAGTCATATAGGGCCTTTAGGCGGCCCTCCGTTGCGACGGATTTGAAGAACGGGGCCGCCGTCAAATCAGAGGCAATGCCGGATGGCACAAGCATGCCGACAATTCCCTCTGGTTTGACCAGCATCATCGCCCGTTCGACGAAAAGCTTGTAAAGGTTCAGTTTTCCT
This sequence comes from Marivibrio sp., assembly GCF_040218065.1. Classification (NCBI taxonomy): domain Bacteria; kingdom Pseudomonadati; phylum Pseudomonadota; class Alphaproteobacteria; order Rhodospirillales; family Aestuariispiraceae; genus Marivibrio; species Marivibrio sp. Next base: position 84,557 of record NZ_JAVJQE010000004.1, read on the forward strand.
CTGTTCAATAGAGAGTAAAGACCGTGCTTTGCGCGAATGATCTTGGTTCCCGCCGCCATGCGTTCACTGGCGCGCGTGTATTCAACCCACAGCGGATCGGCGTTGTCCTTCAACTGTGCGATGAGTTTCTTTCGATCAGCATTGGAGCGCGCCAAGGCGACCGAGCGATCGCGTTGGGCGAACCAAGAGACATCTTCGAACTCATAAACATCCCACGGCGGATTGCCGACCACCGCGTCGAAGCCGCCGAAGCGCTCTGCGTCCTCCCAGCGGGACCAGACGCCGGGGTAGGCGACCTGCCAGTTGAAGAAATTCTCTTGCCCGATCAGCGTGCGCGCTTGCGCCAGCAGGGCGGCGAAGCGGCGGCCGTCCTCGCGGGCGTCGGAGGGCTCCTCCAGCCCTTGGGCGATGCGGATCGGGTCGCCGAACTGGCCGTCGAAGAAGGCGGGGATCAGCGCCTTGTCCGCCGCCGTCTTGAGGTCGAGCCAATCGATCGCATGGATCAGCTTGAGCAGCGCGTCGAGCGGGCCGGTGCGGTCCTTCACATCGTCGAACACGTCGGCGGAGCGGTGGGCCTCCGCGATCTCGACATCCGTCAGCCCTTCGATGATCTGCATCTGGGCGGCGCTGCGCAGGGCCTCGCTCACCGGGCGGTGCAGCAGCAGCGGGCTGCCGTAGTTTCGCACCTTCTCGATCCCCTGGCGCACCCAGACGCCGAACAGGCTGTCGCCGCAGCGCAGATGGTGGTCGAGGAAGCTGAGCGGCGCGCCGACCGTGAAGGTGTGCAGCCAGAGCGCGACCTTCGCCAGCTCGACCGCCATCAGGTTCTTGTCGACGCCGTAGAGGCAGCGCTTCAGCACCATGCGCCGGACGATGTGCCGGTCGTCGAGCTGGCGAAAGTCGACGGTCCAGCCGTTCTCGGTCGCATTGCGGTGGATGGTGGTGCGGATCTGCTCGATCCGCACGGCGAGCGGCGAGCGGTAGTCCCGCCACTCGACCGCCGCCTCGGCCTCGGCCATGGCGGCGATCACCTCGTCCGCCAGAAAATCGACGAGGCTGACCAGGAAGTGGCCGGACCCCATGGCGGGGTCGCAGATCTTCAGCTCCAACAGCTTTTCGGCCGGGTCCAGGCCCGACAGCTGGGCCAGCCGCCGCTCCTCCTGCGTCGTCCCGCCGGGCGGCGCCGCGGTCTCGGCCAGGAAGGCGTCGCGCCGCGCATCGATCAGCGGGCGCAGCGTCTCCTCCAAGATCAGCGAGACGAGGTCGTCCGGCGTGTAGTAGCTGCCCGAGCCCTTGCGCGCGAACGGCGTGGGGCGGACGTCGTAGCCGCCATCCGGCGCTGGCGTCAGCTCATATTCCAACAGACGCTCATAGATCGAGCCCAGCTGCTGGACGCTGAGGTCGCGGTAGTTGATGTAGCGACGGCCGGCCGGCGACTCCTCGAAGGCGAGGGCGTCGATCACGTCGGCGATGACCTGATCGCCCAGCGCCACCTCCTCCAGCAGCGGCGTCGCCTCCCGGCTGAAAAGACCGCCGTTGTAGGGCGGCAGGCCGATTTCGGCGTCGCCGTCATTGATCGCCGCGGACAGGTCGCGGATCGAGGACCAGTAGCGCGTGCGGCTGGCGGAGAAGACGTCGCCTTCATCTTTGCGCTTGCGCACGTCGTCGCGCACGTTGCGGCGCAGCGCATAGTCGTCGAACCGCCGGTCGCGCACCGGCAGAAGATCCCGATCCTCGGCGTAGAGGATGAACAGCAGGCGATAGAGCAGGATCAGCGCCGCCTGCCGGACCTCCTCCAGATCGGCGTCGGGCGCCGAGGCGGCGATCGCGCTCGCCAGGCTGGGGAAGACCTGGTTGAAGACGACGCCGGCCAGGCTTTCCGCCACCCGCTCTTCATAGAAGCGGCCTTCCGCGATGGCGCGTTGGTGGACGCTGGGCGCGTCGGCTGGGCCCGGCAGAAAGGCCGTGCGACTGAACAGCAGCAGGAACACCTTGAAGGCGTGGCGGCGTTCCTCCTCGCTCGGCGCGAAAAGGTCGTCCTCGTCCGGCTGGGCGAGGCCGAGCGCCGCGGCCAGATCGATCTCGAAGAACTGCTCGGAGACGGAGCGCGCGCCGGCGAAGTACAGCCGCCACCGCCCCCCGTTGGTCAGCACGCCCCACCGCAGCCCGCCGTTCGTCAGATCGTCCACGCGCCGCAGATAGCGCAGCATCTGGGTGGACGGGGTCGAATCCTCTCCGGCGCGGCTGGACCGCCGGTCGAGCAGCCGGTCCCAGCGCTTCGATTCCACCAGCGCCAAGCCAAAGGCGTAGCGTCGCGCCCCTTCGGGCTGACGTTGGGCTTGCGCCTTGGTTTCCGCGTCCTTGAACAGCAGCCCGTCCGGCACGTCCGCCCGCCCGGAGAGCGAGAGGTTCTGTTGGCGCAGGCTGTCCGTCCAGCCCAGCGCCTCAAGCACCGGCCAGATCAGATCCTGTTCGGTCGTGGATTCGTTCGGCGCGCCGGTCGTCGGGAAGGCCTCGAAAATCCCCTGGACGGCGCGGTGCGCCGCGTCGACGTCCTCCTCCGCCAGCGCGCGCCATTCGGGCAGCGAGGCGATGGAGTTCAACAGAAAATCGTGCGCGAACAGGCTGCCGGAAAACAATGCGCCGATGGCCAATGCTCGCTCTCCACCCTAACGCGGACGCCGCGCGCGCCCCGAATCCGGCACAGCATGCAAAAGCTTCCGGAGAAGGTCTAGCCCGTCGTCTTCGCGTATGCCGCGACGATCTCCGCCAGCGTCGCCGCGGTCGGGTCGTCCAGGGCTGCGACAGCGCGGCGCGCGCGCTCGAGATCGTCGGGCGTGTCGATCGCGACCGACAGGCCCTGGTAGCGCTCGTCGCCGGGGTGGACGTTCTCGATGCGGAAGTCGTGCGGGTGTTCGTAGGCCCAGGCGGTGACGTGCTCCCGCCAGGCGAGGTCGTCGCTCGCCTCGCAGATCCGCGCCATCGCCGGGCGGCTGACGGCTTCCGCGCTGGCGCCGACGGGGTAGCCGCGCGGGAAGACGTTGGTGGCGATGTCGACCGCCGGATCGCGCAAGAAGGTTTCGGCGACCGCGTCGACGAGGGCGGGGTCGGCGAAGGGGCTGTCGCCGCAGATGCGGATGAACCAGTCGAGGTCGAGCGCCCGCATCGCGGCGAGGCACCGCCCGGCCACGTCTGCGCCGTCGCCGCGAAAGCAGGCGACGCCTTCCTCCGCGGCGAGGTCTTCGAGCGCGTCGTCGACCGGCCGGTCCGAGGTGGCGAGGACGATGGCGTCGACCACGCCGCAGCGCCGCAGCCGATCGATCGTCCGCCCGATCACCGGCCGCCCGCCCAGATCCGCCAACTGTTTGCCAGGCAGCCGGCGGCTGTCGAGCCGGGCCAGCAGCAGCAGCGCGGCCGGGCCGCGGGGGGTGAGGGTGGGGGTGAAGGCGCTCATCGCACTCGTCTCTACCGTTGGGCGCCCCCGCGAAAGCGGGGGCCTCTGGCGGGCGGTCTCCTAGCGCCGGCTCCGGCGTCGGCGTGTGCGCGACCAAGGTCCCCGCTTTCGCGGGGACTCCCTGCCGATCGCGTCAATTGCGCTCCAACTGGCGCTTCGCGCGCTCCCACTCGGCGACGTACCATTCGCAGTAGCGCTTGTAGCCGACCTCGAGCGGCCAATCGGGGACGAAGCCGAGCTCCTTGTGCGCGCGCTCGATCGACAGGGTGCCGCGGATCGGCTTGTCGGCCGCGCGCGGGCGCTCCTCCAGGATCGCGTCGGGGACGACGTCCTTCACGATGCCGGCGAGCTCCGCGATCGTCCGGGCGTTGCCGTAGGTGATGTTGAAGGTCGACGATTTGTCCGGCCCGTCGTGCAGCGCCAGCGCCCGGACCATGCCCTGCACCAGATCCTCGATATAGGTGAAGTCGAGCTTGCCGTCGCCGCCGCCCTCCAGCAGCAGCGGCTTGCCGGTCAGCGCGTTCTCGATGAAGGCCTGACTGACGCGCCGCGAGATGCAGCGCTCGCCGTAAAGCGCGGAGGGGCGGATCACCGTCGTGCCCACGCCATACTGCGTGCGGTAGGTGCGCACCAGCCGCTCGCCCATGAACTTGGCGTTGGCGTAGATGCCTTCGGGCCGCGGGAAGGTGGTCTCGTCGACCTGATCCCCTTCGAAATCGCCGTAGACGGTGGAGGAGGAGAGGAACATCACCTGATTGATCGCGTCCGTGCGCGGACGCACCAGCTCCAACACGTTGCGCAGCGTGATCAGCTGCAGATCGAAGGTCAGTCCCGGCTCCTGCTTGGCGTCGACGGCGGATGCGATGGCCGCCAGATGGACGACCTTGGTTGGGCGCACGTCCTCGAACACCCGGCCGAGGTCGGCCAGCAGGCGCGCGTCGCAATTGATCAGCCGCACGCCGGCCTCGCGCAGCAGATCGAAGCGCGACAGCAGAAAATGCTGGTAGGCCTGACGCTGCACCGCGTCGCGCGGGCCTTCGAAGCTGTTCTCGATCAGGCTGTTGACCATGAGGTTGTCGGCGATCGCCACCTCCGCGCCCATCTCGGCGAGGCCGAGAGCGAGGTTGTGGCCGATGAAGCCGGCGCCGCCGATCAGCAGGATGCGCTGACCCGTCAGCTTGGGCTTCAGGCTGTCGAAGGGAATGTGGCTCATCTCAACCCTGGCTCCTTCTGGATCGGTCTAGCGAGCGTCGTCGTAGGCGGCCCTGAAGGCGTCGGCGATTCTGCCGGCGCCCTCCTCGCCCAGATGCGGGCCGACCGGCAGGGAGATCGTCTGATCCGCCAGCCACTCGGCCACAGGGAAGTCGCCGCGACGATAGCCGTATTTCTCTGAATAATAGGTAAAGAGCGGCACCGGCCCGGGATAATGGATCGAGCTGCCGATCCCGCGCGCCTTCAGCCCGTCGACGACCTTGTCGCGATCGACCGACCCGTCGCGCGGCAGCACGGCGTTCAGGCAATAGAAGCTGGACCGCGCGGGGCCGTGCTCCAACGGGAACGCCGTCACCCCGTCGATCTCGGACAGCGCGGCGTGCAGCGTCTCGGCGTTCTTGGCCCGCGCCGCCATGAAGCCGTCCAACTGGTCGAGTTGTTTCAGCCCGACCGCGGCCTCCACCTCGCTCATCCGGTAGTTGAAGCCGAGCGCGTCGACGTCGTAGATCCCGGGCCGCGCCCGCTCGCCCAGCATGCGGTTGTAGCCGAAGGCGCGGCGCTTCCTCAGCTGCGTCGCCAGCTCTTCGTCGTCGGTCGTCACCATGCCCCCTTCGATCGAGGTCATGTGCTTCACCGGATAGAAGGAGAAGGCGCCGGCGAGGCCCAGCGTCCCGGCCTTCTTCGTGCCGTAGACCGCGTCCACCGCCAGCGCGCAATCCTCCAGCACGAAGGCGCCCTTCGCGGCCGCCGCCTCGTTGATCGCGTCCATCGCGCAGGGCAGGCCCAGGTAATGCACCGGCATGACCGCCTTCAGCGGCCCGTCGACGGCGGCCAGCAGGTCTGCGTCCATATTGCCGGTCGCGGGGTCGACGTCGACGAAGACGGGCTCCGCCCCCTGCAGCTCCACCACATGGGCGGTGGCCACATGGGTCATGGCGGGGACCGCCACCCGATCGCCCGGCCCGACGCCGTTTACGAACAGCACCAGATGCAGGCCCGCCGTGCAGCTGGACACCGCCACCGCATGCTTCGCGCCGATGCGGGCTGCGAACGCCTCCTCGAAGGCGGGCGTCACTTGCCCATGCACCAGAATGCCGCTCTCCAGCACCTCGTTGACCGCGTCGAAGACGGGGCGGTCCAGCATGGGCTTGCCGAAGGGGATGGGGGCGTCGGTCATGAAGGAACCCGCATGATGATTATGGCTCTGCGGACCGTAGCAAGTTTCGCGCCGGTTGGAAGGGGGCGTCCGCGTCGTTCGGCGCTGCTCTGTCCCGGGGGGCCAGCGGCGCGCCGCCCCTAACGACGCCGCTTTCGCGGGCACGCGGGTCTTAAGAAACGGTCCAAGCGCCTGTCGTTCCGGCCGGAGAGCCGGGCCGACCGGAGCCTAAGGCGCGCTCGGACACCGGTTGGCCCGGCTCACAGGCCGGGCCGACGAAGGAGATCGTCATTGTTTGAGCCGCCGATAAGACGGTCCTCAGACCTGCACCGCTCGCCCGCTCTCCGCGCTCTCCCACGCCGCGAGGCAGATTTTCATGACCTGGATCACGTCGCGGCCGGTGACCAGCGGCTCGTGGTCGCCGCGGATGGCGCCGATGAAATCGGGCAGCAGGTCGCCTTTCTCCATCGCGGGGTAGGGGACGTCGAAGGGCTCCTCGTCCTCCGGCGCGTCGCCGCGGTAGAGGCGCGCGGGGCCGTCGGCGTTCTCGAAGCTGAGCTGGGCGCCGTAGAGGTTGAGGCTGTGGAACTTGCGGCGCTGCGGGCCGAACAGCGTCGTGGACTTGGCCAGCAGGTCGCTTTCGAAGCGCATCAGGACGCTCATCGTGTCCGGATATTTGAAGGCGCTCGATCGCGTCAGCTTCTTGGTCGCCATGGCCGTGACCTCCACCACCTCCTCGCCCGCGATCCAGCGCATCAGGTCGATCAGATGGATGCCGCCGCCGTAGGCGACGCAGTAGAAGTCCATCTTGCCCCGCCAGCCCTCCGTGATCTTCCACAGGATCTGGTGGATGTAGTCGCCTTCCATATAGAAGAGATCGCCGAACTCGCCCCGCCGCACCATGTCGTGAACGGCCCGGAAACGGGGACTCTGGCGCAGGATCAGGTTGGAGGAGAGCCGCTTGCCGGAGCGGGTCCAGGCGTCCTCCACCCGCTCCAACCCGACCCGGTCGAGGGCGATCGGCTTTTCGCAGAAGACGTGTTTGCCGGCCTCGAAGCAGGCGACCGCCTGCTCCACATGCGCGTCGTCGTAGGAGCAGATCGAGACCGCGTCGATCCCCGGATCGTCGGCGATCGCGCGCCAGTCGGTATGACGCTCGGCGACGCCCTGGCGGTCGGCGACGGCGGCGAGGCGGTCGGCGTCGACGTCGCAGACGGCCTTAACCGTGACGCCGGGGATCTGGCGATACCCGACGATATGGCGTTCGCCGACGCCCAGGCCGATGACGCCGACGGCGAGCGGTAGCGCGCTCATAAGGCCCTCCGAAGTCCGCGCGGCCCCGTCTTATCGAACCGCCGCCTCCAAGCTTTGCAGCATCTGATTGACGCTGTCGATCACCCGGGCGGAGGCTGCGTAGGAGTTCTGGAGCACCGTGAGCCGGGCCATTTCTTCGTCGATGCTGACGCCCACTTCGTCGCGCAGCGCCTGTTTGAGGTCGGAGCGCAGCGTTTCGCTCTCGCCGGCGAGCTGGTTGGCGCGCTCGGCCTGCTTGACCACGTCGACGATCACGCCGTTGGCGAGTCCGGTGTAGGTTTCGTTGGTGAGCCGCAGGGACGAGCCGTTCAGATCCCGCGTCGCGCCGTTGAGCGAGCGCAGGACCTCGGTGCCCGAGAGTTGCTTCACGGTCTCCGCTCCGGTGGTCAGCAGCGGGTTCACCTGCAGGTTTGTGCGCGAGACGCTGGTCGGATTCGTCCCGGTTTCGACCTGGAAGAAGGCGTCGGCCTCTCCCGTGCGGGCGTCGGCGTTGGCGAGGCCGAGGCCGGTCAGCGGCGTGCCGGCGGTGTTGGCCAGCGTCACCGCTTCGCCGTTGGTCGAGGTGATCTCGAGCTGTCCGTCCTCGCTGAGGCGGGCCTTAACGTTGGTGAGCGCGTTCAAGTTCACCAGCGCGGAGGCGACCGTATCGCCGGTGTTGATGGTCACCGCCTGCGCGCCGGAGCCGTCGTTGACGTTGATCGTGAAGGTTCCGGCCTGCGCCGCCGAGAAGGTCGACGTCGTGTCCGTGAAAGTGGACGTGCTGCGGGAGGTCGGGGAGGCGAACTGATAGGCGTTGGCGAAGGTCTGCGGCTCGCGCAAGCTGGCGCTGGAGAGGCCGAGGCCGCTGAGCGGCGTGCCCGCGACGTTGGCCAGCGTCAGCGGCGTGCCCGCGGTCGATGCGATTTCCAGCGTGCCGTAGCTGGTGAGGCGCGCCCGCGCGCCGGAGATCGCGTTGACCGCGGTGACGACGTCCTGAACGGTCGTCGCGCCGCCGATCACGACGTTGGTCGTCCCCGCCCCGACGTCGATCGAGAAGGTGCCCTGCTGCGCCGCCGTGAAGGTGGAGGTCAGCGCGGAGAAGGTGGAGGAGCTCTGATCCGCGGCCGTCGCGTCGTCGACCAGCGCGTAGGCGACCTCGTCCAGATGGTTGCGCAGCTTCTGTAACGCGCCCAGGCCGTTCGCGCTGCCGTCTTCGGCGGTCTGATCGGTGCGGACGAAGTTGATCAAGGCGCGCAATTCGCCGTCCGGCAGTTGCCCGCCGGTCACCAGATCGCTGCTGGGCGAGCCGGACTTGGTCAATTCCCGCGTCGCCGAGTTCCAGGTGAAGGTGCTGGCCGAGCGGTCGGTCAGGTCGAGGCCGCTGGTCGTGTAGACGGAGATCGAACCGTCCTCGCGCTCGAAGGTGCGGATGTCGATCAGGCCGGAGACGGTCTCCAGTTGCTGATCGCGCAGGTTCTCCAGCTGTGAGGTCGGCGTGCCGCGCGACTTGTCCCTGACGATGGCGTTGTTCAGCCGGTCGACCTCGCCGAGCGCCGTGTTCAGACGCGTGACGGTGTCGGCGATGTCGGTCAGCACCTGCGTTTCGATCAGGTCGAGCCCGTCGGAGACGCGCTGTAGTTCGTTCACGATGCTTTCGCCCGACAGGATGATCTGATCCGCGGCGGCGTCAGACTCCGGAGCGGCCTCGAACGCCTTCCAGGCGGTCTTGAACCGCTCGAAGGCGTCCCCGAGCGGGGTGTTGGAGTTGATCGTGCCGGTGAGCTGCTCGATCTCTTGATAGAGACGATTGCGCGTCGCGTTCGATTCCGCGTCCGCCGTCTGGCTGAACAGATCGCGTTGCAGGCCGTCGTTCGCGATGCGTCGGATGTCGGCGATCCGCACGCCCCCGGTCTGGAGATTCTCGAAATTCTCCTCACGGCGGTTGTAGTTCGGGTTGTTGGCGTTCGCGACATTGTCCGAGACGGTGCGAACGGCCGTATTCAGGGCGTTGATCGACGTGACCGCGACGCCAAGGGCTCCGAACAGCGACATGGCTTCTGCCTCCTTCCAAGGCCGGCCGTCGGCGCGCGGGGCTTCTGCCCAGAAGACGCGCGGACGGCCTGATCTCCCAAGCCGCCGTCAGCAGCTCCGATTGAGCGCGACGGGGGCGGACCGGGCGCCGGCGTCGCGGCTGGCGCCGCTCTGGCCGTAGCCCTCGACATGGCCGGCCGCCTTGCGGGCGGCGTCGGCGATATGGTCGACGATGCGCTGGCTCGCCTGGGCGGCCAGTTTCAGCTTGCGCTCGTTGATCTTGGCCAGATCCTCGAACCGGGTTCCGACCTCTTTCAGGCGCGCCTTCAACTCCGGCTCCAGCGCGGCGGCGAAGTCGTTGTCGTTCGCCAGCGCATGCACCTGCTCTTCGTAGAGCTTGAAGAGCGCCTGTTTCTCCTCGATCACCGGGCCAAGCTCGCGCGAGCGCGGGCGCTCCAGGAGGGCGTTCTCGCGCTCAAGCAGATCGACCAGATCCTCCATCAACCCGATCAGGTTGTGGGCGCGTACGGTGGGGTTCATTGCTGGCTCTCCTGCATTTTCAGGATTTCGCTCATGATCTTGTCGGCGAGTCCGACGCCGCCCGACCGGGCCAGCATCTGCCCGTACTCGTCGACCAGCATGTCGCGGTTGATCGCCTCCGCCTGACCGCCGCCGAAGGGGCCGTCGGCGTCGATCTCGTCGAACATCGGTTTCAGCATCTGGGTCAGGAACACAGCCTCGAAGTCGACCGCCGCCTCGCGCGCCTTGGCGACGAGCGTCGGGTCGGCGCCGTCGCGGGCCGCGCCCATCGTCATCGATCCGGGCGCGGCGGCGGCGGAGGCCGCCAGCCGGCTGGTCATCAGGGTGTCGGCTGCGTTCATCTCTTACATCACCTCGATTTCGGCCTGCAGGGCGCCGGACGCCTTAATCGCCTGGAGGATGGTGATCATGTCGCGCGGCCCGACGCCGAGCGCGTTGAGGCCGTTGACCAGCTCCTGAAGGCTGACGCCGGTCTCCAACACGCCGAGACGGCGATCCTCGTCTTCGTCGATCTCGATCTCGGTGCGCGGGACCTCAACCGTCTCGCCGGTGTTGGAGAAGGGTTGGGGTTGGCTGACCTGCGGGGTTTCGGTGATCCGGATCGTCAGGTTGCCCTGGGCGATCGCGACGCGGCTGATGCGCACATTCTCGCCCATCACGATGACGCCGGACTGCTCGTCGATCACCACCTTCGCCATCAGGTCCGGCTCGACCCGCAGCTGTTCGATGTCGGTCAGCATCTCGACCAGGCGGCCGCCGTAGCTTTCCGGGAGAGTGACTTGAACCGTGGTGGGATCGAGCACGCGGCTCGTCTCGACCCCGATGAAGGCGTTGATGGCGCGGCTGACCCGGCGGGCGGTCGTGAAGTCGGGATTGCGCAGCGCCAGCTTGACGCTGCGCATGCCCTCCAGCTCGAAGGGGATTTCACGCTCGATGATTGCGCCGTTGGCGATGCGCCCGGCGGTGGGCACGCCTTTGACCACCGTCTCGGCCGCGCCCTGCGCCTCGAAGCCGCCGACGGCCAGCGAGCCTTGCGCGACGGCGTAGACTTCGCCGTCCGCGCCCAATAGCGGCGTCACCAGCAGCAGCCCGCCCAGCAGGCTGTCCGCGTCGCCCAGCGCCGAGACGTTGACGTCGATCCGGCTGCCCTGGCGCGCGAAGGGGGGCAGGGTGGCGGTCACCATCACGGCGGCCACATTGTCGGCGTCCAGATTGTCGTCGCGGGCGTTGACGCCCAGACGCTCCAGCATGCCGATCAGGCTTTCCTGTGTGAACACCGCGCTGTCGAGAGAATCGCCCGTCCCGTTGAGGCCGACGACCAGCCCGTAGCCGATCAGCATGTTGTCTCGCACGCCTTCGACGTCGACGATGTCCTTGATGCGCGACTGCGCGGTCGCGTCGTCCGCGAAAAGCGGCGTCGCGATCAGCGCGGCGGCGGTCGCGACCGCCCCGAGCGCCCGCCGCGCCTGACCGATTCTCTCGAATAGGGTCCGTCTCAGCATCTCTCTCTCCCTCGGACGCATCCGTCCGGCGTTATCTATGCGAAGATCGTGCCAGCCCGGAAGGGGCTGTAATTTGCTGAAAAACGGCTATTTTCTTGAACGACGTCGTGCGACGGCGGCAGGATTTTCCCCGCCCGACGGCGCGCCCTGTTTCAAGCGCCCGGGAAAGCGCGTAGGATTTGACCCATGAAGATCGACGGTCCCAACAACGCCGGCAAAGCCGGCGCCGCCAAGAAAGCGAAGAAAAGCGGTCACGCCGGCGGTCCCGCTTTCGCCGACACGTTGCGCGGCGGCGGCGATCGCGCCGAGGGCGTCGACCGGGCGGCCGGCGCGCCGGGCGGCGGCGTCGGGGCGGTTTCCTCGATTGATTTGCTGTTGGCGGTGCAGGGCGTCGGCGACGCGACGGACGACCAGCCCAAGCGCCAACGCGCGACGGAGTGGGGGGCGAGCCTGCTCGACCGTCTCGACGACGTCCGCCTCGCGCTTCTTTCGGGCAGGTTGTCGCCGGATCGGCTGCAGGCCCTGCGCGACGCGCTGCAACGCGAGCGCGAACAGGCGCGTGATCCGAACCTTGCCGCCGTGCTCAAGGACATCGAGCTGCGCGCCCGCGTGGAGCTTGCGAAACTGTCGCAACGCTGAGCGCGCCGCAGGCGGCTAGGCGCCCGAAATCTTTACCGAAAAAACACGTTGTATCGCATGCGGCTTGGCCTTATAAGCGCCTCGCGCGGTGCAACCGACACGTTCGATCTTGCGATCTTGCTGGAGTGTCGAATGACGACGGACAAGGCTGCTCAGTCCCCCTCCCGGTCCGAGGCCGGCGCCACGCCGACCTCCACCCTCCTGCCCCCGGACTACAAACCGTCCGAGGAGGAGGAGTTCATGAATCCCCTTCAGGTCGAGTATTTTCGCCAGAAACTGTTGCGCTGGCGCCAGGAGCTCCTCAACGAGTCGAGCGAGACGCTGGAGAGCATGCAGGAAGAGAGTCTGGCGCAGCCGGATCTGACCGACCGCGCGTCGTTGGAGACCGATCGGGCCATCGAACTGCGCGCCCGCGACCGCGAGCGCAAGCTGATCGCCAAGATCGACGCGGCGCTGCAGCGCATCGCAGACGGGTCCTACGGCTATTGCGAGGTGACGGAAGAGCCGATCTCGCTGAAGCGCCTGGAGGCCCGGCCGATCGCGACGCTGAGCCTCGAAGCCCAGGAGGCGCACGAGCGCCAGGAACGTCTGCATCGCGACGACTGAGGCCGCCCGACGCGCTTGCACATTCGAGACAACCCGGCGGTCTCCGCCGGGTTTTTCCGTATTTTGGCCGAGGCTCTGAAAACGGGGCGCATCAAGGTCTTGCAAGCCCGCGGCGATGGTGATACTTCCCCGATCCGCCGGCGGGAAACCCCGGCTCCCGACAGGCCCCGCCCCGCTTCCGGGGCCTCGTCAATAGGGCGCGTAGCTCAGCGGGAGAGCACTGTGTTGACATCGCAGGGGTCGCTGGTTCAATCCCAGCCGCGCCCACCATCGAAACCCCCGGGGAAACCCGGGGGTTTCGCTTTTTGCGGCGCGCTGTCTTTCCTACGCGCCGATCAACGCGTCGTACCGGCGACGCGCCTCCCTTTGATAGGCCTCGACCCGCTCGGTCTTAGGCATTTCCCGGGCCGGCTTCTCGTTGATCGGGCGGGAGAAGTGGGTGCGCGCGAAGATCGGGCTGACGCCGCTTTCCGGGAAGGCGCCGTCGAGCAGCGCCGCGAGCGCGTCCGCCTCGCCGCGGAACAGCGCGTCGCTTTCGATCGCGATCTCAGCCCGTTCGGGAAAGGCGCCGCCGAGGCCGCTCCAGAGTTTTTCCGTAAACGCGAGATACCAGGCGACGTTGAAAGGCAGTTCCTCGTACAGCGCGCGGCTGAAAATGAGCCGCTGCGAACCCTTGGAGGGGTCCGCGGTCTCCGACGGTCCCGGGCCTTGCGGCGGGTCCGCGTAGGGCAGGGGAACCAGCTGGGCGCCGGCGAACTGGCGCTTGCGAATCATCGAATTGATGACGGCGTCGACGTCTCGCCGCAGGCTGAGGAACCGCGCGTCGGGGAAAAGCCCCGCCAGTATCGGCGCGAAGACCGCGTCCCAGTGGCTGACCAGAACCGGCGTGCGCCCCGCGCGATAGGCCGACAGCCACTCCGTCCCTCGGCACGTCAGGAAAAGGTCGGTCAAGCTGTCGAGCACCGCTTCGTTGAGGCTCGGCTCGCTCAACAGTCCGATCATCGCCCAGCGATGCCGAGGCGCCGTGATCCAGGCGTAGCTGTGAAAGGGCGTGTAGAGCTTGGAGGCGTCGAGCAGTTCGAACAACGCCGTCGTGCCTGCGCGGCCGGTCGATACGACCTGGACCGGGCCGCCGGCCTGGGGGGCGTAGCGTTCGCGTACGGCCGCCACCGCGGCCATGACGCCGTCCGTCGTCTGCGCCCGTGACCGGGCGGCCACGTGGGCGGCGATCTCCTTGATCCGGCGGGCGAGCCGCTCGGGCTCGATCTCGGTCGGCGCGCTCGGCCGATAGCGCGCGTATTCCTCCGGCAAGGCCACGCGCACCGCGCTCTCGGGCGGGATCGAGCCGATATGCTTGCCGCGCTGGATCATGCCGGCGTCGGGCGCCGGCAGGCTCATCGCGCGCTCCGTCGTCGGCCGGCGACGGAACAGGCCGTAGTCGATCCAACCGGGACTCTCTTTCGGGAAGGCCTGGCGCATGGCGCCGCGAAGCTGCTCGTCGCTCGCCTCTGGATAGGCGCGGCAAATCGCCTCGAAGGCGAAGCGCTGGTGGCCGGGATGCTGGCGCTCCGGATCGCGGCGGATCAGTCGGACGAAGAGGTCCATCGCCTGACGCGCGTCTCCCGCCTGCAGCAGGCAGGCGGCGGCGTAGCCGATGGTGTTCGGCCGGTCGCCGCCCGCCTGGACGGCGACGCGTCCGCCGGGCAGCTGCGCCCCGTTGCCGCTCTCATAGAGCGCGTAAAGCAGCATCGTTGCGCCGTCTTCAGGCAGCCGCGCGGTCAGGGGATTGTCGAGGGCGGTCTGCAACACTTCGTCGATGTCGCCGAGCAAACAGGCGCAATTGACGAAAAGATTGAGCGTCGCCGGGTCGAGCGTCTTGGGATCGGCGGAGGGGTCGCGCTCCGCCAACACGTCGTACATGCTCTGGGTCTGGAGCACTGTCAGCAGCTCAGCGTAGGGCTTCATGAGGAGCGTCGTCTCCGCGTTCGCCGGACTTGGAACGCATCGCCGGACTAGGGATGCGTCAGCACCCTAGCCGCTGCGCGCGGCGCCCGCCACCGTCGGGACGGCCGGCTATGAGTGATCCGGGGCGCGGCGGGGGCGCGTATTCGGACCATGACCTCGGCTGAAATCCTGACCGCCGGCAAGGCGGCGATCTGGTTCGCGCTCCCCTTGGCGCTTGCGATCTGGGAGCTGGTGCGGTTGCGCCGCTCGCAGCGCCGGGACTGGGAGCGGAAGCGGAACGGCGGCGCTAGGCCGCCTGAAAATGCTCCCACACGGTCCAGAGTCCGATCGCGATGAAGCCGATCCCGGCGATCAGCTTGAGGGGGACCGCCGAGAGATAGCGCTCCGCGCCGGTCCCGAGCGCGACCGCGAGCGCGGTGGAGGCGACCAGCGCGCCCGCGGCGGCCAGGAAGACCACGACCGGGTGATGCGCCCGATCGGCCGCGAACAGAACGGTGGCGAGCTGGGTCTTGTCCCCGAGCTCCGCCAGGAACACGGTGATGAAAATCGAGATCACGGCTTCCACGGGTACGGCCCTCCGTCTCTTGGCTGCGCAGTGGGATAGGGCCTAAGAGACGGCGACGCAACCGGCCTAAGGTCGGCGTCGACGTCGGATTTCGCCCTTTGCGCCGCCGGACGGCTCGGCTACCTTCAAGGCGATGATGCGACTAAGCGATTCTTTCTCCGCCGTTCGGCTGTTGGCGGCCGGCCTGTTGGCCGGCGCGGTCCTGATCGGCTGCGGAGTGGGCGGCGGCCCCGGACCGGAGGCCCGCAGCGCCGCTCAGAAGGTGGAGGAGACGATCGTCGCGATGCGCCGCGACGCGGGCGCGCCGCTTGGCGAAGCGCCGGACACCAGGTTGTTCGCCCAAGCCTTCGAATACATCCGCACCGCCTATGTCCGCCAGACCGAGGAGCAAGCCTTGGTCGAGGCCGCCCGGGCGGGCATGCGCGAAGAGATCGACGATCCCCGCGCCGCGCGCCCGGACGCCTTCGTCGAAGCGGCGACGCAGGCGATGCTGCATTCGCTCGACGACTATTCCGTCTATCTCGACCAGGCGAGTTTTCAGCGCCTTCAGGAGGAGACGCGCGGACGCTTCGGCGGCCTCGGGATCGAAATCAAGAAGGATCCGCTGGGGCTGGAGGTGATCTCGCCGATCGAGGGGACGCCGGCGGACGCCGCCGGCATTCGCCCCGGCGACAAGATCACCGCGGCCGACGGCCGGTCGCTCGCGCCCATGACCCTGCGCGAGGCGGTCGATCTCTTGCGCGGCGACGTCGGCACCAGCGTCACGTTGACGGTCGAGCGCGCGGAGCGCGCCCCCTTTGACGTGGCGATCACGCGCGACGTCATCCGCATCCGACCCGTCAAGGCGCGGCTCGAAGGCGATGTCGGCTATCTGCGGGTCAGCCACTTCACAAGCCGCACCGGCGAGGTCGTGCGCGAACAGATCGCCCGATTGGAGGATGAGGCGGGGCCGGAGGGCCTGCGCGGCTTCGTAATCGATCTGCGCAACAATCCAGGCGGCCTGCTCGACGAAGCGATCGGCGTCTCCGGCGCGTTTCTCGACGGCGGCGAAGTGGTCTCGGTCAAAAGCCGCACCGATGCGGAGTATTTCGAAGCGGACGGCGGCGACGACAGCGGCGGCAAGCCGATCGTCGTGCTGATCAACGAAGGCTCGGCGTCCGCGTCCGAGATCGTGGCCGGCGCGCTCAAGGACCGCAGTCGCGCCGTTCTGATAGGCAAGCGGACCTTCGGCAAGGGCTCGGTCCAGACGATTCTGCCGCTGGAAGGCCGGCGCGGCATCAAGTTGACCACGGCCCTTTACTTCACCCCGTCGGGGCGATCTGTCGAAGGCGGGATCCCGCCCGACATCGAGGCCGAGCGCGACCCCGACCAGGAGCGAGACGAGCCGCTGGAGCGTGCGCTGACCCTGGTCGTCGACATGGCCGGCGGCCATTCCGTCTATTGGAACGCGGGCTCGGTGCAGCGCTGAGCGCGGGTCGCGCGCCTTGCAGGCAAATCGATCGGCCGAGCGCGCCGGGGGCGGGCGCCGGTTCCTGGCGTCGGTTGGGGGTCGACAATGGGCGTCTTTTTTTAGAATAATTCTATCTTGCAATTGCGAGCCAGTCGCACTATCTCTGCGCTCAGAGCCAAAGGAGGCCTGCGCCATGAGCAAGATGATCGACGAGAAACTGCCCCTTGATCCCGACTCCAAGACGGCCGCGATGAAGACCGCGACCTATGCGCTCATGCATCTGGTGGTCGCGATGGCGGTCGCCTATGCGTTGAGCGGCAGTTGGAAGGTCGCGCTCGGCATCGGTCTGATCGAGCCGGCGGTGCAGACGCTCGCCTATATGGTGCATGAACGGGTCTGGAAACGGCGCCTCAATCGTCAGCGCGGGTCGGAGTCGGCCGAGGAGGGTCGCGGCGACCCTTTGTACGGCGGCGTGAGCGCGATCGTCCGCCCCGCTGGGGCTATCCGGCCGGCCGCTGGCTGCTGAGCTTCCTGCGGCTCGTTCGGATCCGCCTGAAGGGGCGGCGGCCGCCGGGATGAGCGGCGCCCGTGCGCTGCGGCTTGAAGCGTCCCGCCGGATCGGCGTAGCGTGAGCGCTCTGACGACAACCCTTGATCGCCGCTCATGCCCCGTACCGACATCACCATTCGCCCGGCGCTGCACCGGGACATTTCCGTGCTCACCGGCATGGCGCGCGCCCTGGCCGAGACGCTGGGGCGCCCGCCCGACGCCGTCGACAAGGACGCGATCGCCGCTCTGCTGTTCGGGCCGGACCGTTGGGCCGACGCCCTGATTGCGGTCGATCGCGACCACCGGGCGCTCGGCTACGTCACGCTCAGCCGGAGGTTCGAGCCTCACAACGGCGTGCGCTCTCTTTGGCTCGGGGACTTCTACGTGATGGCGAGCGCGCGCGACGGCGGCGTCGGGCGCCTTTTGGTGCAGGCGGCGGCGAAGCGCGCGTTGTCCTTGAAGTGCAGCGCGCTCACCTGGGACGTCGGTCGC
Organism: Marivibrio sp.; assembly: GCF_040218065.1. Lineage (NCBI taxonomy): Bacteria > Pseudomonadati > Pseudomonadota > Alphaproteobacteria > Rhodospirillales > Aestuariispiraceae > Marivibrio > Marivibrio sp. Next base: position 102,011 of record NZ_JAVJQE010000004.1, read on the forward strand.
GATAACGAGGCCGGGCGCGCGTTTTTCGCAAAGTCGCCCGGCGCCGCCGACCGGAGCGTCGAGCCCTGGCGCGCCGAAGGCGAGGAGCTGCGCCGGCTGGCGGAGGGAGGCTGAGGGCCTCGGGGCGCTTTTCGTGCGCCCGCGCATCCGTTACATCAGACGGCGTCCGCCGATTTCATCTTCTCACGCGGAGCTTCGATCCATGACCGCGACGATCTTCATCGACGGCGAGGCCGGCACGACCGGTCTTCAGATCCGCAGCCGGCTTCAGGGGCGGGACGATTTGCGCCTGATCAGCCTTGGCGACGCCGAACGCAAGGACGTCGAGCGTCGGCGCGCGCGCCTGAACGAGGCCGATATCGCGATCCTTTGCCTGCCCGACGACGCCTCGCGCGAGGCGGTCGCCATGATCGAGACCGATCATGTCCGCGTTATCGACGCCTCCAGCGCCCACCGAACCGCGGAGGGCTGGATCTACGGATTCCCCGAATTCGCGCCGCAACAGCGAGACGAGATCGCGCGCGCGCGCTTCGTCACCAACCCCGGCTGCTACGCCATCACCTCGGTCGCGATGCTGCATCCGCTGACGCAAGCGGGGCTGATCCCGTCGGATCATCCGGTGACGATCAACGCGGTTTCCGGCTATTCCGGCGGCGGCAAGGGGCTGATCGCCGCCTTTGAGGACGAGACGGCGGAGACATATACGACCGAAGCGTTCCGTCTTTACGGCCTCGGCCTGAACCATAAGCACGTCCCGGAGATCCGGCGTTGGGCCGGGCTCGATCGCGCGCCGCTTTTCGTCCCCTCGGTCGGGCGCTATCGCCAGGGGATGCTGGTCAGCCTGCCGCTGCAATTGGACGCGTTGCCCGGCGCGCCGACGCCGGATGCGCTCTATGATGCGCTGGCTGCGCGCTATGGCGATGAAGGCTATGTCGAGGTTCTCGGGCCGGCCGAGACGGCGGAGATCGCGACCCTGGACCCAGAAAGTCTCAACGGAACCAACAAGCTGCGGCTTCACGTCTTCGCCAATGAGGCGGCGCGCCAGGCCTTGGTCGTCGGGCTGATCGACAATCTGGGCAAGGGCGCGTCGGGCCAGGCGTTGCAGAACCTGAACATCATGCTGGGCGCGCCGGAAGGGCGCGGGCTCGACGCGCCGCTGCTGCTGTGATCGGGGTCTTCGACTCCGGCATCGGCGGGCTGACGATCCTGCGCGCCCTGCGGGAGCGCCTGCCGACCGAACGCTTCTGCTATCTCGGCGACAACGCCTACGCCCCGTACGGCGCGCGGCCGGCGGATGAGATCTACGCGCTGACCCGGCGCGGGATCGACCGTCTGTTTCGGGAGGGCTGCGGCCTTGTCGTGCTGGCCTGCAACACGGCCGCCGCGGTCGCGCTGCGCCGCCTGCAGCAGGAGTGGTTGCCCGCCGCTTGGCCGGACCGCAACGTGCTGGGCGTCTTCGCGCCGGTGGTCGAAAGCCTCTCCGGCCAGAGCTGGTCGGCGCCGGGGCCGACCCGCTACAGCACGCCCCGCAAGGCCCGCACCGTCGCCCTCTTCGCAACCCGCACGACGATCCAGTCCGACGCCTTCGGACGCGAGCTTCGCAGCCGGACGCGCGACCTGTCGCTGCTCAACCAAGCCTGTCCGCGCCTCGCCCAGGCGATTGAGGAGAGCTGGGCGGACGAGGATATCGATCGCGGCGTCGCGCGCTATGTCGGCGCGCTGATGGCCAAAGCGGGCGGCGCGCCGGTGGATCTGGCGGTCCTCGGCTGCACCCACTATCCTCTGGTGCAGGACGTCTTCGCGCGCCACCTGCCGCCCGGCGTCACAATCCTCGATCAGCCGCGGCTCTGCGCCGAGGGGCTCGCCGATTATTTGACCCGAAAGCCGCAGTTCGCAAGGTCGGAGGATGAGCCGGCGGGCGCGCTCTCCTTCCTCACATCCGGCGATCCGGACGCCATCGCCGCCAACGCCGCCCGCTTCTACGGCGAGGCCTGCGCCTTCGGGCATATCAGCGCGCCCCCGACGGCGCCGCCTCCCGCGCCGATCCCCCCGCAGGCCGAAGCGGAGGCGCCGCCCCCGCACTCGTCCCCGACCGCGCCCCCGGCCGCGGCCCCGGGGGAGGGGTCTTCGTCCGCATCGTCCGACGACGGGTGACCCGCGGTGCGCCGCGTGCTATCCCCTGCGTCCGACGGGAAGAGGAAGGCCGATGAGCAAGACCTACATCCGCGGCGGCGTGCTGCCCTTCAAATCGAACCGCCCGCGCCTGGGCGAGCGCGTCTTCGTCGCGCCGGGCGCGCATGTGATCGGCGACGTCGAGATCGGCGCCGACAGCGGGATCTGGTACGGCTGCGTGCTGCGCGGCGACGTGAACGAGATCCGCATCGGCGCGCGCGTCAACCTCCAGGACGGAACCGTGATCCACGTCGCCACCCACGGCCAGGGCTGCTATATCGGCGACGACGTCTCGGTCGGGCACATGGCGTTGTTGCACGCCTGCACGGTCGAGGCCGGCGGCTTCGTCGGCATGAAGGCGGTCGTGATGGACGGCGCCAAGGTGGAAAGCGGCGCGATGGTGGCCGCCGGGGCGCTGATCACGCCGGGCAAGGTGGTGAAGAGCGGCGAGCTCTGGGCCGGTTGGCCCGCGAAATACAAGCGCGACCTGACGGACGAGGATCGCGAGATGATGCGCTGGACGGCGAGCCACTACGCCGATCTGGCGACGGAGCATGTGGAGAGCCTGTCATGAGCAAGCAGCGCAAACGCGCGGCGCCCCCGAAGCGCCGCAGCGCAGAGGCCGTCGCCGCTTGGGCGAGGGGGAGGGCGGTGGAGCCCTCCGCCAAGGCCTACAAACGCCGCCCCAAACATCAAAAGCCCCGCTCCGAGAGCGGGGCTTTCGACGTTTACGGGCTGAGGCCCGAAGCCGTCAGGCGCGCATCTTGACGTAAGAGCCAGGCGCCGGCTCGATCGCCTTCAGCTTGCCGTCGCCCGGCTGGCGGGCGGGGACTTGGGGGCCGGCCTTTTTGGCGAGCCATTCCTTCCATTCCGGCCACCAGCTGCCTTCCTTGAACTCGGCGTTCTTCAGCCAGGTCTCCGGCGTCTTCGCCTTCTTGGCGTTGGTCCAGTAGCCGTACTTCTTCTTGTCCGGGTTGGGCGGGTTGATCACGCCCGCGATATGGCCCGAGCCGGCGAGGCAGAATTTAACCGGCCCCGAATAGGTGTTCACCGCCGCGAACGTCGGCTTCCAGGGCGCGATGTGGTCCTCGCGCGTCGAGAGCACGAAGGTCGGCGTCTTGATCTTGGTGAGGTCGATCGGCACGCCGTCGAGCTCGATCCCGCCCGGTTCGATCAGCTTGTTCTCCAGATACATCTTGCGCAGATAGAAGCTGTGCATCGTCGCCGGCATGCGGGTCGAATCGCTGTTCCAGTAGAGCAGATCGAAGGGGAACGGGTCCTTGCCGAGGAGATAGTTGTTCACCACGAACGACCAGATCAGATCGTTGGCGCGCAGCATGTTGAAGGTGGTCGCCATCTCCGACCCCTCCAGATAGCCGCGCTTCTCCATCTTCTGATCGAGCGCCGCCAGTTGCTCTTCGTCGATAAAGACGGAGAGCTCGCCGGCCTCCTCGAAGTCGATCATGGTGGTGAAGTAGGTCACCGCCTTCACCCGGTCGGCTTCGCCCTTGGCCGTCAAATAGGCCATGGCGGCGGCCGTCAGCGTGCCGCCCAGGCAATAGCCGATCAGGTTGAGCTCCCGCTCGCCGGTCGCCTTCTCGATCGCGTCCATGGCGGCCAGAGGCCCTTCGGCCATGTAGTTCTCGAAGCTCTTGTGACTCAGCGTTTCGTCTGGATTGACCCAGGAGACCACGAAGACCGTCAGCCCCTGCTCAACCGCCCATTTGATGAAGCTGTTCTTCGGGCGCAGGTCCAGGATGTAGAACTTGTTGATCCAGGGCGGGACTATCAGCAGCGGGCGCTTGTGCACCGTCTCGGTCTTGGGCGCGTACTGGATCAACTGCATGAGGTCGTTCTGATAGACGACCTGGCCTTCGGTGCAGGCGATGTTTTCGCCGACCTCGAAGGCGTCGCGATCGGTCATCGCGATCTTCAGCTTGCCTTTGCCGCGCTCAAGATCCTCAAGCATGTTTTCCAGGCCGTGGACCAGGTTCTCGCCCTTGCTGTCCAGCGTCGCCTTGAGGACCTCCGGGTTGGTCATCAGGAAATTCGTGGGGGCGAGCGCGTCCGCGAATTGCTTGGTGTAGAAGTCGACCTTGCGGGCGGTCTTGTCATCCAGCCCGTCGACGTCCTTCACCGTGTTCTGCATCCAGCGCGCGGTCAGGAGATAGGACTGCTTGATGTAGTCGAAGATCGCGTTCTCCGACCAGCTTTCATCCTTGAAACGGCGATCCTCGCGCTCCGGTTCGATCACCGGATCGATCTCCTGACCCATCATGCGCCGGGTCGTCGCCTGCCAGAGGTTCATGTAATCGGTCCAGAGGTTGATCTGGGCCTGCATGACGGCGCTGGGATTGTTCATCATCGCGCGCGTCATCTCGAAGAACGCGCCGCCGATGTTGAGCGGATCGCCGTGGCCGAGCGGGTTCTCGTCGCTTCCCGCCTGGCGGGAGAGGAAGTCGCTCACCAGCCGCTGGCTGCGCTCGGCGATCTCGGCCATGTTGCGCGACCACTCGACCGGATCGACGCTTGCGGCGACGTCGGTCTCGGTTTCACTCACGCGCTGCGCATTATCGCTCATGCTGCGTCCTTTCGCCCCCGTTTGGAATCGACGCGCCGTCCGTGTCGCGCCCTTCGCCTCTTAGCTTTGGCTTCGCGCGTAAAAATCAACGTCTCGGCCTTATAGCGCAGCGTCCGTCCCCTTCCAAGCGCAGGCGGCGCGGGCCGCGTATCGCGGTTGCTCCGTTCGGCGCCGATCCATAGACTTGGAAGCCGCGCCCGGACAGGCCGCGGACGCCGCCTGCCGCGCGCCGGCCCCGACCTTCTTATTTTGCGAGAGACGATGTCGCCGAGAGTTTCGCCCGCCGCCCCCGAAGCCCAGGCCGCGCCGCGGCCGCGCCGTCGCGCGCTTGCCGGCCTGTTGCTCGCGCTGTTGCTGGCCGCGCCGTCAGCCGCCTGCGACACCACCCGCGACGTCGTCGACGCCGCCAACCCGGTCGGTTGGTTCGAGGGCGACGACGAGGACGCGAACGCTGGGGCCGAAACCGCAAAGGCGCCGCCCGGCGCGGACGAGGACTTCCCGGCGCTCGGCACGACGCCGGATCGGCCTGCGGAGCCGGAGATCAAAAGCCGGTTCGAGGAACTGCGCTCCGGTCTCGTCGCCGATCGGGAGAACGCGCAGTATTCGGACGAGGTGATCCGCCGAACCCCGCCGCCGGACCGCGCGCGCGCGGACGCGGCCATGGCGGCGCTGCAGGCGCCGCCGAGCGAGCCGCCGACCGCCGAGGGCGTCGCCTCGCAGCCCGGCGAGGGCGATGCGATCGACACGCCGATCGTCGCGCCGGAGCCCGCTCCGAGCCAGACGGCGACGGCCGGCGCCGCACCCGCCGTGCCGGCGGACGCCCCGAGCGAAACCCCTCAGGCGGCGCCCGCACCGGAGCCCTTGACCCGCGCGCAGGCGGCCGAGGCCCCGCAGCAGCCGGCGGAACCGCCCGCCTCGGCGGCCCCGATGGCGGCCGAGACCCCCAGCGCGCCCGTGGAGCGAGACGCACCGGCCGCGAACAGCGAGCGGCTGATCGCCACGATCTATTTCCCGAACGGCGGCGCCGGCCTGGCCGAGCGCGATCGGGACATTCTGCGCCAAGTAGCCGATATCTACAGCCGCGGCGGCGCGTCGGTGCGGGTGGTCGGCCATTCTTCCCAAGACGGGGCGGAAGCCGGCACTCAGAAAGCGCTGGTCAACTATAAGACCTCGTTGGATCGGGCGAGCGCGGTCGCCGGGGCGCTGGCGGAGTACGGCGTGCCCCGCGACGCCATTTCGATCGACGCCCGCGGCGCCAGCGAATTGCGGTATGCGGAAAGCACGGCGGCCGGCGTCGCAGGGAACCGTCGCGCCGAAGTCTACGTCACCTTCTGACGGCGGGGCCCGTCGCGGCGACTTACTGGCCGAGGCTGGCCTCGGGCTCTGAGATTTCGGTCCCGAAAAGCTTCATCTTCTGACGCTCGAAGGCCGCTTGCGGATCGTAAAGCGGGACCTCCAGGCCGAGCTCCCCCGCCGTCAAACGGCCCAGATCCCGGGCGACCGTGTAGGCGAAGACGACGCGGTCGCGTTCCGCGGAGATCAGGTTGACGCGGGCGTTCAGGAACTCCTGCTCCTGATCCAGCAGGTCCAGCACGCTCCGCCGGCCGACCTCCAATTCCGCCTGCACGCTGGCGAGCGCGACCTGCGCGGCCTCGACCTGCGCCTCAAGCGCCTGGATCTTCACCTCCGCCGCGCGGTGGTTCTCGTAGCTGGCGTAAAGCTCTTCGATGGCGGTGCGATAGGCCTGATCCAAGTCGAGGCGCCGTTGGCCGGCGGTGTATTTCGACGCGCGGATGCGGCTGAAGCTCTGGCCCTTCTGATAGATCGGTACGGTCAGCGTCACCGTCGCGACCGCGCTTCGATCGACGCTGCTGACGGTGTCGTTGCGCGTGCCCGCGCGCGATCGGGTGAAGGAGCCTTCCAGCGACAGGCGCGGCAAGAGCTCCCCCTCGGCGATCTCGACGTCCGTCCGCGCGGACTCGAGGTCGAAGATCTGACGGCGCACCGTAGGATTCGCCTCGACCGCCTCATGCGGCTTCGCCTCCGGCGGAGCGGGGACGGGAGGGGCCGTCGGCGGAATAAGCGCGCCCGGCGCCGCGCCCACCAGCCGCTCGAAGCGCTCCTGGCTGGCGGTTAGACGCGCCTCCGCCTCCGCGGTTTCCGCTTCGGCCGCGAACAGCCGTGATCGCGCCTGCGCCAAATCGGCCTGGGTGCGTCGGCGCAAGTCGAACTGCACCTGGGTGGCCGCCAGATGCTCGCCCAACACCTCGACATTGTTGCGTCGGATGACGACGATCTCGCGATCGCGCAACACGTCCATATAGGCGGTGATCGCGTCGAGCAGGACGGTCTGCTCGGTCTCGCGCAGCCGTTCGCGCGCCGAGGCGATGTCCTGTTCGGCCTTGCGCAGGCCGGCGAAGTTGCGGCCGCCGCGATAGAGGGTCTGGGAGAGGGTCAGCGCCTCGCTCTGCGTGTAGGAGACGGCCGTGCCGTTAGCGGCCGCCTCCTGACGGTTGGCCGTTCGCGAGTAGGATCCCGACAGTTCCACCGTGGGCAGCCAGGCCCCGACGGCCTGAGGGTACTGCTCGTTCGTGACGCGAAGCTGGGCGCGCTGCGCGTTCAGCACCGGGCTTTCCTGGTAGACGCGCGCCAGCGTCTCCTGCAAGGTTTGCGCAAGCGACAGGGTCGGCGCAAAGGCCGTAGCCAGCGCCAGGCAGAGGGTCGAGGCCGCCGTCGCAAACCGCATTTTCACGCCGCTCCCAGTCCGTTAAGAGCTACCATCCGCCCGCACCGGAGTCCACAGACGGGGGAGTCCACAGACGGGCGGCCCGAGCGGCCGGTCCGCGCCCGCGCAAGGAAACGCACGCCCATGGCTGATGTGACAATCGACGCCCGCCGATTTTCGCTGACCGATTTGGTCGGTCTGCTGATGCTTGAGGAAGATCAGGACGTCGCCGCCCTCGCGCGGCGGGTCGTCGCGTTGGAGAGACTCTGCGACGCGCGCGGGTTGACGGTGGACGCCGACGAACGCCGTGCGCAGCTGAACGACTGGCGCGCCGAGTCCGGGTTCGAAAGCGCCGCCGACATGCGAAGTTGGATGCGCGAATACGGCGTCGGCGACGGCGCGTTGAAACTGTTCGCCGCCATCCTTGCGATGGAGAGCGCGCTGCTCGACAGCGTCACCGACGCGGAGCTGGCCGCCGCTCGATCCGAGGCGCAGGAGACCCCGACCCGCGACGTGTACGCGATTCTGTGCGAGGACCGGTCCGCGGCGGAGGCGACGGCGGCCGAACTGCGCGGCGCGCCGGAGCGCTTCTTCGCCCTGGCGCATGCGCGTTCGATCGAACCGGCGAGCCGTGCGGCCTGCGGCTATCTCGGCCGAATGACCAAGGATGAATTGCCCGAAGGGCTGGGCGAAGCCCTCTTCGCCATTGATCCGGGCGAGATCGTCGGGCCGGTATCGCTGACGGATCTTTGGGCGGTCTGCACCGCCCATCCGCCGGTCTCGGAGGCGCCGGACGAAGAGGCGGACGCCCTGCGCGAGGAGATCGTCGAGACCCTGCTGGACGACGCGTCCACCTATGCGGTCGTCCAGCGCGGCTACCTCGACTGAAACTGACCGGCGGTCCGTCATCACCCGCTCTCCCGGTCTCAAGCCGCCGCCATCTGGCGGGCGCTGAGGTGATAGTAGAAGCCGCGCGCTTCGATCAGCTCCTCGTGCGTGCCTTGCTCGACGATCAGCCCGTCGTTCAGCACGACGATCAGATCGGCCTTGCGGACGGTTGAGAGCCGGTGGGCGATCATCAGCACCGTCCGATCGGCGTATACGTCGAGAATGGTCTCCATCACGACGCGTTCGGTCTCCACATCCAGCGCGGAGGTGGCCTCGTCCAGCACCAGGACGGGCGCATCGCGCAAGAAGGCGCGGGCGAGATTGATGCGCTGCTTCTGGCCGCCGCTCAGATTGGCGCCCTGTTCGACCAGTTCGGCCTCGTAGCCCCCGGGCATTTTCGTGATGAAGTCGTGCGCCTCGGCCTTCTTGGCGGCGACGACGACCTCCTCCAGCGTCGCGCCGGCCCGCGCCATCGCGATGTTGTCCCGCACGCTTCCCCGGAAGATCAGACTTTCCTGCGGAACCATCGCAATCTGCCGGCGCAGGCTGGGCAAAGCGATGTCGGCGTAGTCGAAGCCGTCGGCCAGCACAGTCCCTTCCTTCGGCTTGTAGAAGCCGAAAAGCAACTTGATGATGGTCGACTTGCCGCAGCCGGAGGGGCCGACGAAGGCGACCTTCTGACCGGGCTCTATCGTCAGCGACAGCCCCTGGACGACGTTGTCGGGATCGTCGTCCTCATAGCGGAAGGTGACGTTGCGGAACTGAAAGTGCCCCTGCAGCGAGGGGAGGTGGACCTTGTTCTCGCGATCGAAATCGGGATCGTACTCCGGCTCCTTCTCGCGCACGTCGTTCAGCCGTTCGACCGCGACCAGCACTTCCTGAATCTCGTCCCACTTGCCGATCAAGGCGTTGATGGGGTCCTGCACCCCGTTCGCCAGCACGGTGAAGGCGACGAGACCGCCGATCGTCAGCTCGCCCGCCATCACGAACAGGCCGCCGATGAAGAGCACGATGATGTCGCTCAAGCTGTCCACCAGCCCGGCCAGGATCTCGGCGCCCTGGCTCAGCTTCGCTTCCTTGAACTGCAGGTTCGTGACGCCGGCGAAGTGCTCCTCGTATTTCCAGCGGGCCTGATGGTCGGCGCCCAAGGTCTTGAGGGTCATGGCCCCGCGCATGGACTCGATCGTGTGGCTTTCGAAGGCGGCCTCTTTTACAAAACTCTCGCGATCGAGCTGGCGCACGCGCGGCGAGATGAAGCGCACGATGCCGATATTCAGGAACAGAATGGCGATCGCGCCCGCCGCAAGCCAGGCGTTCAGGTAAAACATCACGGCTGTGAAGGCGACCGCCGTCAGCAAGTTGATGAACGTGTCGAGGCCGTCCTCGGTGATGAATTGGGTGATTTCCTCGTGCTGCTCCAGGCGGTTCGTAACGTCTCCGATCTGGCGCACCTCGAAATAGGACAATGGCAGGCGCAAGAGGCGTCGATAGACGTCCGAGATCATTTCGTAGTTGATTCCGAGCGTCATGTTCAGCGCGATAATGTCCGTGATGTAGTCCATCACCATGTTCAGCAGCAGCACCACGATCATCACCATCAGCGCGATGGTGAGCCACTGCGCGTCCGCCTTCAGGATGACCTCGTCGACCACGAACTTGCCGAACAGCGGCCCGAACAACGCCAGCACCTGCAGGAAGACGGCGCCGGCGAACAGCTCCCAGATCGTGCGCTTGTGCGGCCGGAAGTAGGGGAAGAAGGCGGCGATGGAGGGCTTCGATTCCGGGAACGCGGCGAATTTCTCCGTCGGCTCCAGGAAGATGGTGTAGCGCGACCAATTCTCGACGAAGTGATCGATCGGATGCCGGACCAGCCCCTCGGCCGGATCGGCGACGCTCACATGGCTGTCCGTCACCTCGTAGACGACGATCCAGTGATACCCTTTCCAGTTCGCGATGCAGGGCAGCTTCTTTTCGCGCAATTGCGTGATCGAACTGATGAAAGCCTCGGTTTTGAAGCCCATCTCATGAGCGGCGCGCATGACGTTGGTCATCGACGCGCCGTCCTGGCGCACGCGCGCCATCTCGCGCGCGACGTTGAGGCTGACGGTCTTGCCGTAATATTTGGCGACGGTGACGAGGCAGGCGGCCGAGCAATCCATCTGACTATGCTGCCGGATCGCCGGATAGGCCGGCAGCGACAGCGCCGCGCGCAGGATCTTCACCGCCGTCGACCGCTTCGGCCCCTCGATCACCTTGGGCGCCTCGCGCTTGGCGCGACGCTCGCTCGGCGCGGCCTCCGCCGCCGCCTGGGGCTGCGGGCCCGCGACGGGCGCGTCGGGCGCCGTCTCCTGATCGGCGGCGGCGCGGACCGCCTCCTCTTCGACGTTGCGCAGGCGCCCGGCCATCAGATCGCGCAGCCCGCTCATAAAGGCGGCCTGCCGGTCCATTACGGCGCGGAACACGCCGCCTTGGATGCGGTAGGCGCGCACGGCCTCCAGCGCGTCGACGTTGGCGGTGCGCGGCTCGCCGCTCAACACGGCCATCTCGCCGACGATGTCGCCGGTCTTCATGACGGTCAGGCGGACCGACGGGGCCTCCTCGCGCGCTACGGCGAGGCGCCCTTCGCGCACGATGAAGACCCAATCCTCTTGAGCGCCTTGCCGGATCAGCCGTTCGCCCGGCGCCAGCGCGATCTCTTCCGCCTCTCGCGCGATGGCCCAAAGCTCTTCCTTCGGCGCGGCGCTCAGCACCTCCGAGGAGCGCAGGAATCCGACGATGTCCGACAGCCGCTCGGCCTCGGCCATGCGCGCGGCCGCGCTCGGGTTCGAGGCGAGGTAGGCGGCGAAGCGCTGGGCGTCGATCAACTCGAGCGTCGCGGCCGTCTCAGCGGCTTGAAGCCGGACCTTGGAGGCGCGATCCGCAGACGCTCCGAGCCGGCCCTGGACCGCCCCGGGATGAAGGCTGTCCACGCCGACCCAGTCGCCGCCGGGGGCCGGCTTGACGATGTCGAGACGCCCGGCCGCGACGTAGACCAAGCCCGGCGCCGGCGCGTCGACATCCACCAGCACGTCCCCGGGGGCGAGCTGGATCACCGTCGCCAGTCCGGCCACTTCGTCGCGCGCGCCGTCGTCCAGGAGGCGCAGCGCGTCCTGCTCGTCCAGCCGTTGGCGCAGGGTGACGCTCATCAGTTCGACTTCTTCAGCAACAAGGTCAGGATCCGCTGCTTCTTGGTCAGCAGATCGGCGGTGACGGACAGGCCGGTCTCAAGCGTTCGCTCCTCGCCGTCGACCCGAATGGTCTGTTTCTCAAGCGCCAGATGCACCACGAACTCCGGCTTGTCGGGCAGGGGGAAGACCCGCTCGACCACCGCCGGGACCGTGCCGTATTGCCGGAAGGGATAGGCGTCGACCTTGATGCGCGCCGGCGTCCCGGGCTCGACCTTCGAGACGTCCTTGTTGGGAAGGGTCGCGATCACGATCGGGCGGACGTCCTCCGGCACCACGACGGCGACGCGCGCGCCGCGTCCGACCGACTGACCCGGCGTGTTGAAGGCGAGGTCGGTGACCTCGCCGGCCCGGGGCGCGGTGACGATCAGCCGCGCGGCCTCGCCCTCCTTGAGCCGCAGATTGTTCTGCAGGTCGACCAGCGAGGCGCGCAGTTGCTGGCGGCCGTCGCGCATCTCCTGCAGGCTGTTGCCGATGGTCGCCAGCGCCTGCTCGTAATCGGTCTCAGCCTTCTGAACCGCTTGGTCGAGCTCCCGGATCGCGCGCTCGTAGCGCGCCTGCAGATCGACCATCCGCGAGTCCAGCTGCGCGATCTCAAGCCGCGCCTCGCCGATCGTCTTGCGTTGCTGATTGACTTGGCCCTGGGCGGTGATCAGCGCGTTTCGGCCTTCGACCACCTGGCTTTGCGGCACGATGCGCCGCTCCTCCAGATCCTCAAGCTGGGTCAGCTCCTGCTGCTTGATCGCCAGCATCTCGCGCCGCGCCGCGAGCGTGTCGCGCGCGACGGCGAGGCTGTTGCGCTGTTCGCGCAGCGTCTCCTCGATGATGGCGAGTTGGTTGTCGAGCGCCCGGCGCTCGCGGGCGGCGTCGGTCTCGCGATCGGCTTCGGCCTTGGCCAGATCCTCGGCGGCGGAGCGCAGTCGACTGATGAAGCCGAGCGCGGGGCCGGCGTCGACGAAGGCGCTCGCAGGCTCGTCGAGCACGCGCTGCGGATCGGCGTAGACCTCGGCCGTCACGTCGATCGCGCGCTCCAGCGCGGCGAGCTTTTCGCTCTCCAACGCCAGTTTGCTTTGCAGCGCGGTCAAGTCCGCCCCGATGCTGACCTGGGCGAGCTCCAGGATCGGATCGCCGGCGGAGACGCGCTCGCCCTGGCGCACGAAGACCTCCGTCACCACGCCGGCGGATTGCGCCTCGACGGAGAGGTTTTCGCCCTCCGGCGCGATCCGGCCTGAGACCGGCACGACCACGTGCACCTTCGCGAAATAGGCGATTGCGATGAGAACGATGATGACCGCGATGAAAAGATAGATCGCGCCGCGCATGAAGCGGTTCGGGATAGCCTCGATCACCTCGGACTTGGCGTCGAGGGCGCGTTTGTCCTGCGCATGCCGATCGAGCGATTCGAACTGCCCGGCGTCGTCGATCGCGGCCGCTTCTTCCGTCGCGCTCATCGCCCTAGCCCCCCGATTGATTGACCATGTAGGAGTAAAGCCCGCCGGCCGCGACGAGATCGTCGTGCGCCCCCGTCTCGGCGATCTTGCCGTCGCTCAGCACGACGATCAGGTCGGCGTTGCGGATGGTCGAGAGCCGGTGCGCCACCACCAGAGTGGTGCGCCCCTCCATCACCTGATCCAGGCGTTTCTGGATCGCGCGCTCGGATTCGCTGTCGAGCGCGGAGGTCGCCTCGTCGAGAATTAGGATCGCCGGATCCGCCGACAGCGCGCGGGCGATGATCAGGCGTTGCGCCTGCCCGCCGGACAGGCTGCGCCCGCCCTCGCCGACCCGGGTGTCGTAGCCCATCGGCAGCGCTTCTATGAAATCGGCCGCGCCGGCCAGCCGCGCCGCCGCCATCACCCGGTCGAGCGGCAGCTTGGGATCGGCCTTCGCGATGTTCTCGCGAATCGTCCCGGAGAAAACGAACGGATCCTGCTCGACGACGCCGATCTGCTGGCGCAACGAGCGCAGATCGAGCTTTGCGACGTCCAATCCGTCGATCAGCACCCGTCCGCCGGTCGGGCTCGCCATCCGGTTGACCAGATTGACCAGGGTCGATTTGCCGGAGCCGCTGCGACCGACGAAGGCGACCTTCTGGCCGGCCTTGATTTCCAGGTCGACGCCGTCCAGCACCGGCGTCCCATCCGCCCCCTCATAGCTGAAGCGCACATGCTCGAACCGAATGCGACCCTTCAGCGGCGGGCATTCGGCGACCGCGCCGCCGCTCGTCTCGCGGGGCTCGCGCAGAATGTCGTTCAACCGGTCGAGCGCGACGCGAAACTCGAGGAACTCGTCGTAGAAATTGGCGAGAGCCTCCGCCGGCCCCATTACGGACGCCACGATCGCGGTGAAGGCGATCAACTGACCGGGCGAGAGCGACCCGTCGAGCACGAAGGTGGCGCCGATCCCAAGCACCGCGACGTTCGAGCCCTGCTGCAGGAAGTCGGTGACGAACTCCATCTTCTGGTCGAAGCGCTCGCTCTCGCGTTCGATGAAGAGCGCGCGGCGAAAGAAGCCGCGGCCGCGTTCGATGAAGCTTTCCTCCTGCGCCATCGCCTTAACGGTGGCGACCCCCTTCACCACTTCGATCAGGTGCGATTCCTGGGCCGCGCCGATTTCGAAAGAGCGCTCGTCAAAGGCGCGCAGCTTGGGCGCGCAGTAGATGATCGTGGCGACGATCCCCAGGATGAAAACAAGGGCCACGAGGGCGAGCCTCGGCTCCATCACGAACAGGATCGGCGTGTAGATCAGGATCGCCAGCGAATTGACGATGATCGACAGGGCGCCGCTGGAGGCCATGTCGAGGATCTTCTCGTTCTCCTCGAACCGCGCGGTGAGCGATCCCGTGTCCCAGCGCCTGAGCGCGGCCATCGGCATCGACATGATGTGCCCGAAAAAACGGGTGAACATGACGCCGGAGACCCGACGCGTCAGATGCAGCATCAGGAATTCGCGCAGAGCGTCCGCGACAAGGCCGATGAAGGTCGCCAGCACCATGCCGACCAGCAGCAACACGAGCAGATCCTTGTCGCCGACGACCAGCACGTTGTCGATCAGGATCTGGGTGAAGAACGGCGGGATCAGGCCGAAGGCCTGCAGCAGCAATGTGATGCCCAATATCCGCATGATGACGCCGGCGAAGGGCTTCAAAAGCGGCAGGAACTGCTTGGGCAGGCTGAAGACGTTGGCGCCGATCGCGCCGAAGTCCGGCGCGTTCTGGACGATCAGCGCTTCGCCGTCCCAGCTGTCGAGAAACGCCTGACGGGAGATCCGGGCCAGTCCGTGCAGCGGATCGGCGATCACCGCCCCCTTGGCGTCCAGCTTGTAGAGCACGACGGGCGTCCCGCGGCGGAAGACGACAGCCGGACACATCAGCCTGTCGGCCTCGGCGTCCGGCAAGGTCACGAGCCGCGTCATCAGCCCGGCGCCTTCGGCCTGTCGGGCGATGGGGATCAGGCTGGTCGGCGGCTCGGCGTCCGCCCTCGGCTCTAGCGCCGCGAAGGCCTCGTCCGGCAGTCTGAACTGGCGGGCGGCCATGCGCAGACAGCAGACGCCGGCCTGGGCGGCGTCCGCGCATTGCGAGACCGGGAGCGAGAACCACCCCCCTTTGGGGCGCAAGACGCCTTCGCGCAGGGGCGGGCGGCCGTCGTCGTCGAAGGCCTCGCCCGCGTCGCTCGCCTCCGCAAAGGCGCGATGCTGGAGTCGGCGATTGTCGGCCAGCGCCTGGAGCGCGGCGACCGTCTCGGCCTTATCGCCGGCGATCTCCAGGAAATCTTCGCGGGACAGGCGCAGCACTTCGCAATCTTCGGCGCACTCCGCGGTGAAGAGCTGCGCGGAGCCGTCGATCAGCGTCGTCTCGCCGAACCCGTCGCCCGGCCGAAGCACCGCGGCGACGCGCCGGGTCGGCCGCTCGACGAACAGCCGCATGCGACCGCGCCGCAGCACGTAGAACCCGGGGGAGGGGTCGTCGGCGCCGACCAGCTGCGCGCCGGCCGCGGGGGTCAGCGTCTCCAGGCGGTCGATCAGGCTCTGAACCGCCTTGTCCGGGAGGGTCGTGAAGATGCGCTGGGTCTTCAGGAAATTGAACAGGTCCTGGCGGGCCAGCGCGGCCGCGACGCTCTCACGCAGCGCCGGGTTGCGCGCGACGAGCTCGAGAAAGCGATCCCGCCCGATCTTGATCGCCGTCGTCTTGCCGGCGGAGCGGATGGTGGCGGACACCGGCTGATCGAACAGCAACGAGCGCTCGCCGAACGCCGCGCCGGTCTTCAAGACGGCGAGCGTGACCTGCTTGCCGTCGTCGGCGTCGCGCAGCACGCGCACCTTGCCGCTCTGCAGGACGAAGAAGCCGGAGCCCTCGTCGCCCGCGCGCAGAATCGTCTCGCCCAGCTTAAAGCTGACGACTTCCGCCGAGCCCGCAATCGCGCGCAAATCCGTCTCGGGCGTCGCCGAGAACAGAGGCGTCGATTGCAGGACCTGGGTAATGTCTTGCAGGTCCATGGGCGCCCTACCGCCGACGCGGCCGGACCGGGGCGCCGCGGCGCCCCGGTCCGGCCGGCTCTTAAAGGGTTTAGGCGACCTCGGCTTCTTCCTCGTCGTCCTCGTCGGCCGCTTCGTCGTCGCTCGGCGCATCCTGGCGGGCGCCGGTGATCTTGTTGTCGAAGGCGGCGGCGGCGACGAAGCTCTCCAGCAACTCTTCGAAGGCTTCGTCGCGCATGGTCTCCTTGACGTCGTCGAAGCCGGGCTTCACGACGCGGCGCACGAGATAGAGAGTGTAGTCCTCGCCTTCCTTGATCGGCCCGATCAACGCGCCGTCGGCGGCGCCGAAGATCGCCGCTTCGGCCTCGCCGCGCACCATCTCGCGGGTGACCTCGCCCATGAAGCCGCCCTGGCGGAAGGTCGCGCCGTCGACCGAATGTTCGACCGCGAGGTTGTAGAAGCTGTCTTCCTCCTCTTCGATCTGGGCGCGCAGCTCCTGCGCCAGATCCTCGTCCTCGACGGTCAGGCCGTAGAGCTCCGCATACTCCATCGCCGCCTGGGATTCGGTGAAGGCCGGCTGCAGGTCGGCGTCGGTGATGCTCTCGCGAATCTTGTTCTGCAGGACGCCGATCTCCGCCGTCTCGCGCAGCGCCTGCTCGGTGACGCCTTCGCGGGCCATCCAGGCCCGCAGATCCTCCGCCTTCTCCAGGTCCATCGCATACCGCATTTCGCGGATCTGCTCTTCGATCTCCTCGCGGCTGGCGCTCAGCCCATGCTCCTTGGCGTATTGCATCACGCCGACGGCGCGCGCCGTCTCGTCCATCAGCGACGTGTCCGACAGCGCCGCCCGCCAACCGAGCGCGCGCTCCAAGGAAATCTCCACCCCGTTAATCTCTGCAAAGGCCGTCATGGCTCCCCCTCCTGTTTTCTCTATCCGCGCGCCGTGTAAAGGCCGCCGCCGGCGCGGCGCCCCGCGCGCCCGCTCCGTTGGGGACAGCGTACCTTGAGGAAAAAATTATGGGGAGCAAAAACGGTGGTTTTAGAAAAATTCAAGAGATCGTCGCGTGGCGACGAACGCGCCGGCCTGCGCGCACGAAAACGGCGGGGAATCGAACGATTCCCCGCCGCGTTCGGAGCTCCTCAGTCCGCGCGTCAGGCGGAGTGAGCCATCCGGCGGAACCGCGCGGCCATCCGGCTGTGGAAGGCGGCGCGCGCCATGAACTGCTTCCGACGGCTGCGGCGCGCCGGATTCTGGCGCCGCTTCGACATTTTCTTGCGGCGCATCATTTTCTTGCGGCGCATCATCAAGGCGCGTTTGCGCAGCATCGCGCGGCGCTTCATCATCATGCGACGACGGCGCATCGCGGCCGCCCGGCCAAAGCCGCCCAGCACGTCGCTGGCCGCGTCGTCGTCGAGCGACTGCGCGCGGACCGGCAGATCGGCGATCTCAAGGTCGAATTCGGTGAAATCGAGCGTGGACATTTCTTCGGTTCCTTTCACAAACATATCGTTTTGGTTGGTCGTTCGTTCTTCATTGTTATTGGCCTTGATCGGCGGTTTGTGAGGCCGAGGACGATGAATCGCCCCTCCGCTTCATCCCGAACAGCGTGACCGGGCGAGCCGGTCGGCGCTGTGACGGTGCGCACACTGTACAGCACTTTATCGGATTTTGAGGAATATTTTATCTCGCCCTGAATTCCGGCATAGAGGCGGCGATCGATGCGCAGCAGCGTCTCGCGCCCGACGCCGCCTTCCTTTACGGCGCCGGCGAACGCTCCGCCCGGCCGGGAAAAGGGGGAGGGCGGCTTCAGTCATCCTCCCGGAATCCGGGGAGGGACGCTCGTCTCGGCGCGCGGCGGCGGCCCCCCAAGGCGCAGCCACCCCCTACAGTTCCGAGATCGCAAGATCCATGGCGGCGATCAACTCGTCGGCGTGCTCGACGCCGAACACCAAGGGCGGCCGGATCTTGAAGACATTGCCGTGACGCCCTTCCTTGCCGACCAGCACGCCCAGCTCGCGCATACGCTCGCGAACCCTCGCGAGTTCCTCCCCCGCCGGCGTCTTGCTGCGACGGTCCGTGACCAGTTCGACGCCGGTGATCAGGCCGTGACCGCGCACGTCGCCAATCAGCGCGTGTTTCCGCATCAGCCTCCTTAGACCCTTCTGCAAGCGCTCGCCGGTAAGCCGGGCGTTCTCCATCAGGTTCTCGCGCTCGATCACGTCTAGGACGGCGACGCCCGCCGCGCACGCCACGGGATTGCCGCCGAACGTCGAGAAAAGACCCGTGCGACGGAAGAACTCGTCCTGGATCTCAGCCGTCGTCACGACGACGCCGAGCGGGAAGCCGTCGCCCGCCGGCTTGCCCATGGTCACGATGTCGGCGGGCATGCCGTGGAAGTCGAAGCCCCACATGTGCGTGCCCGGCCGGCCGAAGCCGTACTGAACTTCGTCGGCGATCACCAGACCGCCGGCGTTGCGAATTATCCGCGCGACTTCTTGGAGATAGTCCGAGGGTACGTCGGGGATGCCGTTCGAACAGAACGAGGTGTCGATCATGAAGCAGGCCGCGCCAAAGCCGGCCTCGTCGAGCTCCGCGACGGCGCGGTCCGCGTCGGCGGCGTACTTCCGGCCGGCGTCCTCGCACTTCGGGCCGTACGGGCCGCGGTAGGTGTCCGGTTCCTGCAGCAGGCGGACGTGGGGCTGCAGGCCCAGTCCGTCCTGAGGCGACAGCGCCGCGATCGCCTCGGTGATGCCGTGATAGGCTTCCTCCATGATGATCGCACCGCGCCTGCCGGTCAGCATGGTCGCCATGCGCCAGGCGACGTCGTTGGCCTCGCTGCCGGAGTTCACCAGAATAACGCGATCGAGCCCGCTGTCCTTCGGCATCGTCGCGACCAGCTTCTCCGCGTAATCCATGATGACCGAGTAGACGTAGCGCGTGTTCGTGGCGAGCTGACGGGCCTGCCGCGAGACGGCGTTCACGACATAGGGGTGACAGTGCCCGACGCTGGGCACGTTGTTGTAAGCGTCGATGAAGGCGCGCCCGTTGGCGTCGAAGAGTATCGCGCCGCGCCCCCGTTCGACGTGAATCGGCTTCTTGTAAAAGGTGCTCAGTCGCTTTCCGAGGAGGTCGTGGCGCCGTCTGATCTGGTCGTCCAGATCCTCTGACTCCGGCGTATCGCGCTCGCCCGTCGGACACCAGACCGGAAAGCGCAACTCCTTGCGCAGTCGCGTCCGCGCCGCCTTTGCGCCGATCGTCAGCATCCGATCGATCGTCGCCCAGCACGGTTCTTCATGATCGAGGAGATAGGCGGGCGAGTCGGTGCGCGCGACCTTGCGTCTGGCGATTATGATCGAGGCCATCGCGTGGCGCGCCAGGACGTGATCGAACAGCAGGTCGATCTCGTCGTCCTCGAGCGGGTTGATCTGGTCGTAGCCGCGCGCAATCTCGGCGATCGTCTCGATCGGGTCGTCGGCGCCGACCGTAAAGGCCTCCGCCGACATGGCGATCTCGCACAAGAGCGGGGCGTGCACCATGTCGCCGAAGTCGATGACGCCGCCGACGCGACGCGCGTCGTCCGTTCTCGTGACGACGTTGGATGAATTGGCGTCATTGTGGATCACCTGGCTTCGCAAGACGTCCCAACGCGGCAGGATCGTGCGGACGAAATGGTCGGTGACGGCCTCGACGTTTCTCCGTGCGCCCGTGTCCGCGATGTCGGCGACGTGAGCCTGCAGCGCGGGCGTCTGGCGCAGGTCCCAGACCAGGGTATGTCGGGCGCTTGGATGAAAGAAACCGCGCAGCGCCAGATCGAGGCGGGCCAGCGTAGACCCCAGATCATGGAGCAATTCAGGGGCCGGCGAGACCTCGCCGAGCACCGCGCCCGGAAGCCATGTCAGCAGGCGCACGATGCTGGTGCGGCCGTCCGGCGCGGTGACGCGCGCCATGGAGTCGCCCCGCCGAGTGCGACGGACATGCGGCACCGGGAGATCCGGGGCGTGCCTCTGGATATGGAGCAGAGCCTCTGTCTGAAAATCGATGACCGCGGGATCTTCGTCCGGGTGGAAAAACTTCAGGATGAAGTCGCCCTGGTCGCTCGCGAGCTTGTAATTGGCGTCGCGATCGGACGGAAGGGCCTTGAGCGTCCCCTCCAACCCAAAGATCTCCCTGGCGGCCTTGGCGGCGAACGCGCGCGGCGCTTCCGGCACGTCGCTGGTCAGGAATTTGATGTCCCCGGCGCTCTCGTCCATCGTCTTCCCCCTTGGCCCGAACCGATCGGATACTGCCTGGGCGCCGCCTTAGAGGAAAGGTCGCCGTCCGCCGCCCGAGGCGTCGGCGGTTAAATCGCCTGTCGGTGACCGCTGAGGGGGCCGTGCGTTCTTTGTGAGGGAGGGGTCGGAGCCGCCAGCTTTGCAGGGCGTCGGCCGCATCCGCCAAGCGATCCGGCTCGATCCTCTGTGAAGGCGTCCTCATTCATAATGGGCGACCGACGGCGCGGGTGAACGCCTGGCGCGCCGGCGAGGGGCTGACGCTCGCTGCGCCCTCGGCGCTCGCGCTCAATCTGCGCCGGCCGTCGGCGCCGGCGCAGCGATCCGGGGCGGGTTCTATTTCCTGGCCCTAGCAGGACGACGCGGCTGCGGGACGGCGCATAGGGCTGGTGTCCGCCCTTTCCTGCTTGCGCCTACCGACCGTTCGTTTCGGAGCCGAAAAGGGCGTTTCGTCCAAGATAAGGTCGCAGCAGCTTTTCGCCGATCGGAACAGCGCGCGCCCCGTCGCCGGAGACGCCGCGGCATAGGCCGGATCCGCCCGGCGGCGTCGGGAAGATGTCGCGGCGCCGTCCTGAAGCGACCCGCCCAGGCTCGTACGACGTCGCTTAACCCTTGGAAATTTAGGAGAGAATCAAAAAAACCGCGGCGCAGGGCTGGGGGAGTAGGACGCAACCCGGTCTCCCGAAACCGCAGGAATCTCCCGTTTTCTCGACGCCGGCGACGGCCTCGCAACAGAAGCATGTCGCATCGGAATCACCCAGTCCAGCGGGTCGTATGGGGCAGGGAGTGCTGTGCGAAACCGGAGATAAGAGGGAGAGAATCATCGGGAGCCCGTGTAGCGACAGGGCGCGTCAGTCGGGCTCGTCATGTGCAGGTCCGATTGTCCGAAATGACCCATCTTGCAGACGATTGTCTGCTCAGGACAGCACGCCCGGTCGTGACCCGAACGCGACGGATCAGCCCTTACGCGGCTGCCGGATTCGCGCCCCCGTTTGCATCGTTGGCCTTCCGAGCCGGCTCGCGCATGATGCGGGAATGACAAGAGCGCTCACCGGTCTCAATCGCGCCTCGATCCGTCAGCTGCGTTTGCTCGTCGCGGTAGCCGAGACCGGCAGCATGGTGCGCGCCGGCGAAGCCCTCGGCCTGTCCCAGCCCGCCGTGACGAAGTCGATCCGTGATCTGGAAGCCGATCTGGGCGTATCGCTCTTCGAGCGGGGCAACCGCGGCGTGAAGCCAACCGTCTATGGCGAGACGCTGGTGCGCCACGCGCAAGCGGCGCTCGCCCAATTGGCCCATGCGGCCGAGGCGCTGGAGGACCTGGCGACCGGCGCGGGCGGCCGCGTGGTCGTGGGCACGCTGCTCGCCGCCTCGGCCTGGCTGCTGCCGGGCGCGATCGCCGAGCTGCGGGCCGAGCGGCCGCGCGTGATTGTGGAGGTGGTCGAGGGCGCCAACGACCGTTTGCAGCCAATGCTCTCCCGCGGCGCGCTGGACATGGTGGTGGGGCGGCTCAGCGAATTCCGCCATCGCGCCGGCGTGATCCAACGCCCGCTTTATGATGAGGAGATCGTCATCCTCGCCCGACCGGGCCATCCGCTGTCCGCGCGCACGGCGCTGACCCTCGGCGACCTGACCGCCGTCGACTGGATTCTGCCGCCGGGCGAGACGACCCTGCGCCGCCAATTGGAGAAAGCCTTCTTCGACGCGGGTCTGGCGCCGCCGCGCTGCGCGGTCGAATCGGTCTCGCTGCCGACCAACCGTCGCCTGTTGCGCGAAAGCGACCTGGTCGGCGCCTGGCCGCAAGGCGTCGCGGCGGACGAACTGGAGACCGGGCGATTGATCGCCCTGCCCGTGCGCCTGACCGAGATTCTGGGGCCGGTCGGCGTCACCCTGCGCAGCGACAGCCCCCTCTCACCCTCGGCGGACGCGTTCTTGCAGGCGCTTGAGCGGGTCGGGGCGCGCGGGCGCGGGCTTTAGATATTCTCATCTGTTATATCCAATTGCGTTCTGTTCATTTGCAGGGATAGCACGCCGCGGTCACACTGACTCTCATCACTCTGTCATCCGGCGTGGACCCGTGGAGACGATGGGCGTCTTTTCCCTGATCAAGCGCAGCTTCGCGCGCAAGGATCCCGAGCCGATCCCGGCCCCGGCTTCACCGACGCCGGTCGCGCCGCCGGCTGGACGCGCCCCTGCGCCCTGGACGGACCCGGTGGGCCGTGCGCTGCCGCGGCGCGAAGATTGGCGCGCGCTGACCGGAACCGGGCGCTATGTCGGCGATCTGAAGCCGGCCGGTCGCCTCTACGCCGCCTTTCTTCGAAGCCCTGTCGCGCGCGGGCGCATCGCGGCGCTGGACGTCGAGGCGGCGGGCGCGGCGGCGGGCGTTCGGCTGGTGCTCACCGGCGCGGATCTGAAGGACGACGGCGAGGGCCTGCCCGTCAATTCCGTGATCGACGGCGAGAGCGCGCCGCGCGCGCCGTTGCTGGCGGACGGCGGGGTGCGCGCGCTGGGTCAGCCGGTCGCTCTCGTGGTCGCGGATACGCCCGACGCCGCGCAGGACGCGGTCGACGCGATCACGCTGGAGGTCGAGCCCGAACGGCCGATCCTCGACCCCGAAACCGCGGAGACCGGCCCGCCCGTCGACCCGTCGCGCGCCGACAATCTGGCCGGCCGGCGCGTCTGGACGACCGGCGACGTCGAGGCGGCGCTGCAATCGGCGCATCGCGTGGTGACGGTCGCGCTGCGGCATCCGCGCCTCGCGCCCTCGCCGATGGAAGGCCGGGCGAGCCTGGCTGAGTGGTCGGAAGGACGCCTGACGCTGTGGAGCGGCCAGCAGGCCCCGCATCGGGCGCGCGACCATCTGGCCGCACTGCTCGATCTGCCGGCGGACTCCGTCCGGGTGATCGCGCCCGACGTCGGCGGCGCCTTTGGTATGAAGGCCTCGCTTTATCCCGAAGACGTGCTGATCGCCGAGGCCGCGCGGCGCCTCGAACGGCCGGTCAAATGGATCGCCAGCCGAGGAGAGGATCTGCTGTCCGCCGGCCACGGCCGCGGCGCGCATGCGCGCGGCCGGATGGGGTTCGACGCCGACGGGCGGATCGTCGCGATGGCGGCGCAGTTCGACTTCCCGCTCGGCTATTGGACGCCGTTCAGCGGCTTGATCCCGGCCTGGAACGCAAGCCGTATCCTACCCGGCCCCTATCGCATCGACGCGCTCACGGTGGAGGCGCGCGCCTTCGCGACCAACACCGGGCCCGTCGGCATCTATCGCGGCGCGGGCCGCCCTGAAGCGGCCATGCTGCTCGAGCGGCTGATCGAGGCGGGCTCGCGGGCGCTCGGCTGCGATCCGGCCGAGTTGCGGCGGTGCAACCTGCTGCAGCCGACGGACTTGCCGTACGAACATGGCGGCGGGGCGCGCCTTGATTCCGGGGACTATCCTGCGCTCCTCAAACAGACGCTCGACGCGGCGGATTATGCGGAGCGGCGGCGTGTGATCGCCGAGCGGCGCGCCGCAGGGGAGTGCGTCGGCCTTGGCCTCGCCCTTTATGTCGAGCCTTGCGGGCAGGGCTGGGAGAGCGCTCGACTGACCTTGGGGGCTCATGGCGACGTGACGCTCGCCTTCGGCGGATCGGCGCAAGGACAGGGGCGCGAAACCGCGGCGGCGCAGATAGCCGGCCATGCGCTGAAGCTGGACGCGGACCGCATCGACGTGGTCGCAGGCGATACGCAAAGCGCGCCCGCCGGGGTCGGCGCGCTGGCCAGCCGCAGCACGGCGATCGGCGGCGGGGCGATCCTGAAGGCGGCGGACGCCTTCCTCGCCCGCGCTCGGGCGGCGGCGGCGGAAATTCTGGAAGTCCCAACCGACGCCCTGCGCCATGATCCGGACGGTTTCGCGGCCGCCGACAATCCAGGCGCGCGCGTCACCTGGTCGACCCTCGCGGCCCGCGCGCCGGAGCTGTCGGTCGAAGAACGCTACACCGCCGACGGGGAAGCCTGGGGCGCCGGTTGCTGCCTGGCGCAGGTCGCGGTGGACGTCGAGACGGGCGTGCTGACCGTCGAGGATCTGGTCTATCACGACGACGCCGGCGTCATCGTCAATCCGGCGTTGGCCGAGGGGCAATTGATCGGCGGCGTCGCGCAGGGCCTGGGCGAGGCGATGATGGAGGCGGTGCGGTACGATGAAGATGGGCAGCTGCTGACCGGCTCGCTGATGGACTACGCCCTGCCGCGCGCGGCCGACATGCCGCCGATCGCGACCGGCCGACGGGAGACGCCCTCGCCGGCGAACAGCCTGGGCGCCAAGGGTGTGGGCGAGGCCGGGACGATCGGCGCGCCCCCGGCGGTGGTGAATGCAGCCCTCGACGCGCTGGCGCCTTTCGGCGTCGCGCATCTGGACATGCCGCTGACGGCGGAGCGGATCTGGTCCGCCCTCAAGGCGGCGCAGAAGAATAAGGATTGTGGGTGATGGAGTACACGAAGGCCGAAGCCAAAGAGTGGGCGCGCGAGAATATGAAGGGGATCTGGGCCGCCGCCCTGCAGCCCTTCCGCGAAGGCGATCTGGCGCTCGACGAGGCGGGCATGCGCGCGAACATCCGCCATTGGGTCGAAGATCTGGGGATCGACGGCCTGTTCATCGCCGGCAAGCAGGGCGAGTTCTTCTCGATGACGCTGGAGGAGCGCAAGCGCGCCTTCGAGATCGCCGCCGACGCCGTGCGCGGAACCGGCGCGCGCACGATCATGAGCGCCTCCGACCAGAACATGGACGTGGTCCTCGACCTCGCCCGATACGCCCAGGCGGTGGGGGCGGATTCGATCGTCGTGCACGCGCCGGTGCTGCATTTCGTGAAGGATCCCGATCAGATCCTGCGCGAGTACTACAAGCGCATCTCGGACGAGGTCGATATCGCGATCGCGCTGTGGAGCCATCCGGACAGCGGCTATCTGATGAGCCCGGAGCTCTGCGCGGAGCTCGCCGACCTGCCCAACGTGGTCGCGATCAAATACAGCGTCCCGCGCGAGATGTACGCGCGCCTGACCCAACTCGCCGGCGACAAGCTGCTGGTCAGCACGGCCTCCGAGGAGGAGTGGCTCGACAATGTGCTGGAGCTGGGCTGGCGGCTCTATCTCTGCTCCTCGCCGCCCTATCTGCTGCAGACGGCGGCCGACCGGCGGATGCGCGACTACACCGACCTCGCCTTCGCGGGCGAGGCGGAGAAGGCGCGCGCGATTAGCGCGAGCCTGGAGCCGGTGCGCCACGCGTTGAAATCCACCCGCCCGGCCGACAAGCCTCAGGCGCACCAGAAATACTGGCAGGAACTGCTGGGTCAGGTCGGCGGGCCGGTGCGCGCGCCGATGCTGGAGCTGACCGAGGCCGAGAAAGCCGCGACCCGCGTCGCCTTCGAGGCCTGCGGCCTGAAGACCGCGCGCGACGCGGCCGAATGAGAGAGGGCTTTCCGATGACGCAGCACGTATCGCATCCGCGCTTCAAGCCGTTCGACTTCCAGGCCTGGATCGACAAGCACCGGGATCTCTTGAAGCCGCCGGTCGGCAACAAGCTGGTCTTCGAGGAGGCCGGCATGGTGGTCATGGTGGTCGGCGGGCCGAACCAGCGGGTCGACTTCCACGACGATCCGGTGGAGGAGTTCTTCTATCAGCTCCAAGGCGACATGCTGCTGAAGATCGCGGAAGGCGGACGGATCTACGACGTGCCGATCCGCGAGGGCGAGGTCTTCATGTTGCCGCCGCATGTCCGCCATTCGCCGCAGCGACCGGTCCCCGGATCGGTCGGGCTGGTGGTGGAGAGCCCGCGCATGCAGGGCATGAAGGACGGGTTTGAGTGGTTCTGTTTCGACTGCGGCGCCCTGGTGCACCGGGTCGAGGTTCCCGTCGGCAACATCGTCGACGATCTGCCCCCGCTGTTCGACGCCTTCTATTCCGACGAGGCGGCGCGGACCTGCGGGGCCTGCGGGGCGGTCCATCCGGGTCGCCAGCCGCCGGAAGGTTGGGCGGTCGTCTAAGAGGCGGCGATCGCTGTTCCCAACGACGAACAAGACTGAACGACAGGAGGTTTGAGACGATGAAACGCAAGCTTGGATGGATCGCCGCCGCGGCGGTCGCGCTCGCCGGGATCGGCGGGCTCGGCGGTCAGCAGGTCGAGGCGAAGGAATTTCGGCTGGGTTTGATCACGCCCCCGCCGCACATCTGGACCAAGGCGGCCGAGGCCTTCGGCGAAGAGCTGTCGACGGAGACCGACGGCGCGCATTCGCTCGCCGTCTTCCCCTCGCGCCAGCTCGGCAACGAGGCGGAGATGATGCAGTTGCTGCAGTCGGGCTCGCTCGACATGGCGTTCCTGACGATCGCCGAGGTGTCGAACCGCGTACCGAACTTCGGCGCGTTCTACGCGCCCTACATGGTCGACGACATCGCCCAGGCCGGCGCGCTGTTGAAGAGCGACGTCGCCCTCGATCTCTTGAAGCCGCTGCCGCGGGAGATCGGCGTGGTCGGCGTCGGCTACGGCATGGCGGGTCTGCGCCAGATCGTCAGCCGCGACCCGGTTGAGACGGCGGCCGATCTCGAGGGCAAGAAGTTGCGCATCACCCCGTTCGAGCCGATCCGCGACTTCTACAACGCGCTCGGCGCGGCGCCGACGCCGATGCCGCTGCCGGAGGTCTATGACGCGCTGGCCAACGGCCAGGTCGACGCCATCGACATGGATCTGGAGCTGATCTGGAAGCTCAAATACTACGAGCACGCGGAGACGATCCTGATCTCCGATCACATGATGTTCCCGATGGTCGGGCTGGTCTCGGCCCGCGTCTGGGCCGGCCTGTCCGAAGAGGAGCGGGCGACGATCAGCCGCCTTATGAAGAAGCACCTCGACAGCGTCATCGACAGCTACGTGAAGCTGGAGGGCGAGTTCCTGGCCGAGGTCGAGAAGACCGGCAAGCCCGTCAAGAAGGTCGGCCCCGAATTCTTCGGCGACGCCGCCGCCGAGTGGGAGAAGATCTGGAGCGAGAAGGCCCCCGTGCTCGACGACATGCGCGCGGCCGCCGCCGAGCTCTAGGCCGGCCTTAAGGGCTGACGGGCTGGCCGGGTTGACGCGGGGCGGGCTAAGCTCCCGCCCGCGCCGGCCCCCGCCGGCGCCCGGCGAGGATCGGCCGGGGGACGCCGCGCCCCCGGCCGAGCCGCGTCTGTCGGGCTGAGCGCTTGGGGAGAAGCCGTTGAAAGTCTTGACCACCGCCTCCGAGGCCGTCGCCGCCGTCGAACGCTGGGCCGTGATCGCGCTGGCGGTCGCGCTGGTCGGCCTGATCCTGTTGAACGTGGTCACGCGCTCGCTGGCGATGGCCATCTATTGGGTCGATGAGATGGCGGTTTATTGCATGATCTGGCTGGTCTTCATCGGGGCGAGCCTGGCGCTGCGCCGGCGCCGCCACGTCCGGGTGACGGCGGTGATCGTCGCGCTGCCGCGCGGCGCGGCGCAGGCGGTTGAAGCCGTGCTGGACGCGATCGTCTTCGCCTTCTGCGCCTTCATGATCTGGATGGCGTGGATCTGGTACGATCCCGTGACGCTGGCCGGTTACGGCTTCGATCTCGACGCCTTCGCCGGCGCGACCTTCAACTTCATCTATGACGAGCCGACGACGACCATCGGCGCGCCGAAATACTGGGTCTGGCTGGTGATGCCGCTGTTCGCGCTCACGACGACGCTGCATGCGGCCGCCAATCTCGCCGATCGTCTGGCCGGGCGCGCGCCGATCGAACGCGCGCCGGCGCCGCCGCCCGAGAAGGAAACGGCGAAAGGGGCGGCCAAAGGAGCGATGAAATGACCGGCGGCGTCTTCCTGACCCTGCTGCTGATCGGGCTGCCGATCAGCTTCGTGCTGATGGTGACGGCGGCGGTCTATGTCTGGCTGACCGGCAACACCGCGCTCTACTCCTCCTTCATGCAGCAGCTCTTCGCCGGGCTTCAATCCTACGGTCTGCTGGCGATTCCGCTTTTCATGCTGACGGGGGAGTTGATGAACGCCGGCGGCCTGACGCGGCGTCTCGTCGCGATGGCGAGCGTGCTGGTCGGCGGCCTGCGCGGCGGCCTCGCCTACGTCAATCTGATCGCCAACATGATGATGGCCTCGATCATGGGCTCTGCGGTCGCCCAGATCGCGGTGATGAGCCGCGTGATGACGCCGGAGATGGAGCGCCAGGGCTACGACCGCGCCTTCGCCGCCGCGCTCACCTCCGCGGGCGGGTTGTTGTCGCCGATCATTCCGCCCTCGATGCTGTTCGTGATCTTCGGCGTGCTGGCGCAGATCGCGATCGGCGACCTGTTCATCGCCGGGATCATCCCCGGTCTGATCCTGGCCGGGGCCTTTTTCCTGGTGATCGCGGTCCTGGGCTTCTTTCACGAGTTCCCGCGCGTCGCCCGCCCGGCGCGGGCGGAGGCGCTGGCCGGCGGTCTGCCGGCCTTGTCGATCCCCGTTGTGATCATCGGCGGCATCCTTCTGGGCTGGGCGACGCCGACGGAGTCGGCGGCGCTGGCGGTGCTCGCCGCCTTCGTGATCGGGCGCTTCGTCTATGGCGAATTGACGCTGCCGGCGCTGCCGAAGGTGTTCGTCGAGACGGGGGTGAACGCCGCCGCCGTCACCTTCCTGATCGCGGCGGCCAACGTCTTCGGCTGGGTGCTGCTTTACGAGCAGGTGCCGCAGACGGTCGCGCGCTGGTCCGGCGGGCTGACCGACGACCCCTTCGTCTTCATGCTGCTGGTCAACCTGATGCTGCTGCTGGTCGGCATGGTGATCGACGGGATCGCCGCCCTTATCATGGTGGTGCCGATCCTGATGCCGATCGCGACCGACGTCTTCGGCATCGACCCCTATCACTTCGGCGTTGTGGTCTGCATTAATCTGATCCTGGGCCTGCTGACCCCGCCGGTGGGCGCCGGGCTCTACGTCGCCTCCAGCATGGCGGACGCCCGGCCGACGGCGGTCTTCAAGGCGCTGGTCCCGTTCCTGGGTTCGACGCTCGCGGTTCTCGTCCTGCTCAGCTGGCAGCCCGATCTGGTCACGGTGCTGATCCGGGATTGACGGCGACCCGGCCCCGTTTTCGTCGAAAGGACTTTCTCGGCCATGCTGCGCCTACTGCTGATCGGATACGGCCCCATCGCCGCCTATGCGGCGGAAAAGCTGGCGCAGGAGGATCGCGTCACCCTCGCCGGCGTGATGGCGCGGCCGGGGCGCGAAGATGCGGCGCGCGCCCTGCTGGGCGGCCGCGGGGAGGTGTGGACGTCGGTCGAAGGCGTGCCCCACGGCGCCGTCGACCTGGCCGCCGATTGCGCGGGTCATGCGGGCCTGCAGGCGCACGGCCCGGCCTTGCTGGCGCGCGGCGTCGATCTCGTCTCCTTGTCGGTCGGCGCGCTCGCCGACGACGGGCTGGCCAAGGCGCTGGAGGAGGCGGCGCGGGAAGGGGGCGCGCAGATTGAGCTCGCACCCGGCGCGATCGGCGGGTTGGACGCGCTGACGGCCGCGGCGGTAGGCGGGCTGGACAGCGTCGCCTACACCGCGCGCAAGCCCCCCGCCGGCTGGCGGGGCACGCCGGCGGAGGAGGACCTCGACCTAGACGCGTTGCGCGAGCCGCGCGCGCATTTCCGCGGCCCCGCCCGGGAGGCCGCCCGGCGCTATCCGAAGAACGCCAATGTCGCCGCCGCCGTCGCGCTCGCCGGCCTTGGACTCGACCGGACCGAGGCGGTGCTGATCGCCGACCCGACGCTTGACGGCAATCGGCATGAGGTGACGGCGGAGGGGGCGTTCGGACGCCTGTCGCTCACCCTCGACGGGCGCACCCTGCCGGACAATCCGAAGTCCTCGGCGCTGGCGGCCATGAGCCTGGTGCGAACCCTCCGACGCCGTGTCGCGCCCGTCACGCTTTGACGTCTCAGGTCCAAAGACGTCGACTGCGCGGACGCCTTGGGCGTGAAGCCGCGCGCCGCGTCCGCTCTTGGCTGAGGGCGTCCTTTACGGGGCCACGGCCGCTTGGAACTAAGGCGACCCGAATCAGGCGTCTTCGAAACGCCTGCAATACCGTATGCGTCAAGCGTGGGCCGTTATGATGAGCCCGAAATAAGGTCCGCCGCCTTTTCAGCGAGCATAAAGCCAGCGGCGTTAATGTTGGCGCTAGGAACGGCCGGCATGGCCGACGCATCGACGACCCTTAGTCGGTCGACGCCCTTCACCCGTAGCATCGGATCAAGGGGAGCTAGATCGTCCGTCGCCCCGCCCATTCGCACCGTGCCGCAGGGGTGATAGGCGCTCGCGGCGTTGAGGCGGATGAAGCGGTCTAGATCCTCCGTCGCCTTCAGATCCGAACCAGGCGACGCTTCCCGTCCGCGAAAGGTCGCGAAGGCCGGCTGCCCCAAGATCTCTCGGCCCAACTCCAATGCGCGGCGCATCGCCAGCCGATCCGATTCGGCCGACAGGTAGGCCGGATCGATCGCCGGCGCGTCAGCTGGATCGTCGGACTGAAGAAAGACCCGCCCTCGGCTCGCCGGACGCATCGTCCCGCAGCCGAGCCGCCAGCCGTTGCGCTTGGGGTCGGGCAGCCAGTCGGGTCCGAAGAAGATCGGGAAGAAATGCATCTGGACGTCCGGCCAGGCCTCGAACGCCGGCGCGCTCGCGAGGAAGGCGCCGACGTGACACTGGTTGACCGCCGCCGGGCCTGTCTTGGCGACGAGCCATTGCAGCCCGGCCCAGGCCGTCAGATGAGGGCGCATATAGCGGTTGAGGGAGATGGGCAGATCGGTCTCCACCTGAATATGCGCTTCCAGATGATCGTGCAGATTTTCGCCGACCCCTGGCGCCGCTATGCGCGGACGCAGGCCGACGGCGCGGAGCGCCGCTTCCGGCCCCACGCCGGAGAGCATCAGGATCTGCGGCGTGGCGAACACGCCTGCGGCGAGGATCACCTCCCGTCCGGCGTAGATCGTTTCGAGCCCGCCGCTCTCGTCTACGGCCGAGACCCCTACGGCTCGGTCTCTCTCGAAGACGAGACGAACGATCCGCCGTCCAGTCACTACTTGCAGACCTTCGGGTCGCGGCGCTCGGTGCAGATAGGCGCGCGACGCGCTCGATCGCCGTCCGTCCGCGACGCTCATGTCGAAGCGTCCAACCCCAGCCACCGGGGCGGCGTTGAAGTCCTCCACCAGGTCGAACCCGGCCTGTCTCCCGGCCTCGAGAAAGGCGGCCGACAGCGGCGCCAGCGCCTCGACGCGGGTGACGGAGACGGGCCCGGCCGCGCCGCGCGCCGGTGATGGCGGGCCGCGTCGACCTTCCAATCGACGGAAATAGGGCTCAACCTCCGCCCATCGCCAGCCGATGCAGCCGTGCTCGTCCGCCCAGGCGTCGTAGTCCTTGGGATGCCCGCGCAGAAAGGTCATGCCGTTGATCGAGCTTGAGCCGCCCAGAACCCGCCCGCGCGGCTGGTCGATCCTGCGGCCGTCCAGATGCGGCTGCGGCTCGGTTCGATACCAACTGTTGAAACCGCTCGACGGCTTGAAGATGCTGCGCAGCCCCGCCGGCATGGTCAGCATCAACTGCGTCAGCGTCGGCGAGAGGTCGGAGCCGCCGGCCTCGAGTAAGATCACCTCGGCGCCCGCTTCCGCCAGCCGTCGGGCGACCGTGCAGCCGGCGGTGCCGGCGCCGACGATCAGGTAATCCGCGCCGCGCGCCGGCGGCTTTCTGTTGCTCATGACCCGTCCGTCTCGACTGTCTGAGCCGTCAGTTGAGCGGGCGGATCCGCGCGCGGTCAAGCGGCGCCTGTGCGCGGACCGTAGACGGTCTCGTTGACCTGAGGGTCGCCGATGACGCCGGGTTCTGTCTCATAGACGAAGACGCCCATGATGCGCATGCGCGCCCCTTCGACCGGCGAGACCCGGTGCAGCGAATTGCAGCCCCGGAACAGGCAGAGCGCGCCCGGCTCACGGGCGATCCGTCGAATCCCCAATTCGGCCTCGCCCCGCAACACGCGTGCGACCTGGTCGTAGCGCTGGTCGTCGTCGCGGCGGGTGTTGGGCCAGATCTCGAAGTGACCGCCGGCCTCGGGCGCCTGCAGCATCAAGGTCATGGTGAAGGCGTTCACTGAATCGAAGTGCCAGGCGGATCGGTCGCCTTCCCGGTAGCATAGCGTGTTGACCGGCTGCAGCGGGTCCTCATTGACGAAAAGCGCCTCCTCGCCGACCACGGCGGCGATCATCCGGCGCGTCGCCTCCCAATAATACAGGGTCTTGAGCGGGGAATCGTCCGGCAGCAGATCGGCCGCCAGCATGCGCGTGCTGGCCGTCAGCATCATGTTGCGGGGATGATCCTCCGGCAGGGCGGGGTCTCCGCTGCGCTGCAGATAGCAGTTGCGCTCGGCATTGTTGTCGTGCCCGCGCGGTAAGGCGGCCTCGGCGTCCGCGACGGCGCGCAGACGGGCGGCTTCCGTGAGGAACCCGGGAAATTCGCAAACCTGGTCGCGGGCGAGATCGGCGCGCTTCGCGGCGACCAGTTCGGCGAGGCGAGGCTCGTCCGGGCGATCCAGCGGATAGCGGTCGAGGTCGATCACCGCCGCAGGATTCGTGAAGTCTATGTCGGCCATCTGATCCTCTTCCGCTTGCTCATCCTGAAATCGGGCCGCATCGCCCTGATTGACTGTGCCAGAAAATATTTTGAACAAACAATATATTTTTTGTTATCGTCGGGTCATCGAACGTCGACGACCAGCGTCGACGGCGGGCATGGGAGGAAGAAAGATGCGGGAGAGCGATGGGATGCGGGGACGGTTCATAGGACGGCCGAGCCGGCGCGCGGTGATCGGCGGGGCGGCGGCTGCAGCGGCCGGCCTTTATGCTGGGCCGGCGCTGCTGGGCCGGCCCCAGGCGCGCGCGGCCGGGCCGACGGCCGGCGGTCATCTGACCTTCGGGATCAGCGCCGGGGCGACGACCGACAGCTTCGATCCGGGCAAGGTCGGCAACGCCTTCCAATCGGTGCTGCAATATACGGTCGGCTCAATGCTGACCGAGATCGACGCGAACGGCGCGGTGCAGCCCAAGCTGGCCTCCGGCTGGGAGTCCTCGAAGGACGCGACCCGCTGGACCTTCATGCTGCGTCGGGACGCGACCTTCCATGACGGCCGGAAGGTGGTCGCGGAGGACGTCGTCGCCTCGCTCAACCATCACCGGGGGGAGAAGTCGGAATCCTCCGCCAAGCCCATCATGGCGGCGGTGGAGGAGATCCGCGCCGACGGCACCCATGCGGTGGTCGTTCAGTTGTCGGCGCCGGACGCGGATTTTCCCTTCAAGGTCAGCAGCTTCAACTTTCCGATCTATCCGGCCAAGACCGACGGGACGATGGACTTCGCCAGCCGCAACGGCTGCGGTCCCTATCGCGTCACTGCGTTCGAAGCCGGCGTGCAGGCGGAGTTCGAGCGGCATCCGGATTATTTCGCACGCGGACCCCGCGCGCATCTCGACAGCGCGACGATGCTCTGCCTGCCGGACACGGCCGCGCGTCAGAACGCGCTGATGTCAGGCCAGGTGGATGCGATCGACCGCGTCGATCTGGCGACCTTCGATCTTCTGGCGAAGGCCCCCGGCGTGCGGGTGGAGGAGGTGGCGAACAAGACCCACTACACCTTCCCGATGCGCACCGACGCCGCGCCCTTCACCGATCCGGACGTACGCCTCGCGCTCAAGCACGCGGTGGATCGGGAGGCGCTGTTGGCGACGATTCTGCGCGGACACGGGGCTCTCGGCAACGACACGCCCATCAATCCCACCTACCGCTATTACAGCGATGCCGTTCCGCAGCGGGCCTACGATCCCGAGCGCGCACGCTTCCATCTCAAGCGCGCCGGGGCGGAGGGGCTGAAGCTGACCCTCCACGCTTCCGACGCCGCCTTCACCCGCGCGGTCGACGCCTCCGTCCTGTTCGCCGAGCAGGCGAAGGCCGCCGGCTTAGACGTGACGGTCAGGCGCGCGCCGCAGGACGGCTATTGGAACGACGTGTGGATGAAGGAGGCCTGGTCCGCCTGCTATTGGTACGGCACGCCGACCGAGGATGAGATCTTCACCACCGCCTATTCGGCCGGCGCGGACTGGAACGACACCTATTGGGACAACGCGCGCTTCAACGAGTTGCTGGTCCAAGCCCGGGGCGAGTTGGACGAACCGCTGCGCGCCGAGATGTATCACGAGATGCAGACGATCCTGAATCAGGACGGCGGCCTGATCGCCCCCGTCTTCGCCAACGACGTCTTCGCGGTGCGCGATAAGGTTCGCTATGGCGAGCTGGCGAACAATTTCGAGGTCGACGGACGTCTGTTCTTCGAGCGCTGGTGGCTCGAGACCGCCTGACGCACCCGCGCCCGGTCGGGACAAGGGGGAAGCGCCGGCGCGCCTTGGCGGGGCGGCGGCGCTTCCCTTATAGTCGGCGAACGTTCCGTTCAGCTGTTGGAGCCGGTCCGCCGTGCCGCCTTCCCGATCCACACCCCCGCCGAACGCCGCGCTCTCGACCAAGCGACCGCGCACCCACGCGGAGATCAACGAGTTCCGCCGGCGCGCGCTGTTGGAAGGCGCGATCCGCTCTTTTGCGGAGCATGGCGTAGCCGGCACCACCAATCGCACTATCTGTCAGGCGGCCGGCGCGTCGAGCGGCCTTATCCAGCATTATTTCGAGAGCAAGGATAAGCTGGTCGCCGCGGCTTTCGCCTATCTGCTGAACCGCACAGCAGACGCGGTGCGCGAGGCGGTCCAGCAGGCGGGACCTAGCGCGCTCGACCGGCTGCACGCGATGCCGCTGGCGGTGCTCTCCACCGCGATCGCGACCGAGGAGACCAAGAACGCCTTTCTCTCATTCTGGCATGAGATCCGGTTCAACGCGTTGGTGCGCGCGGAGAACAAGGAGTTCTACCGCGACTATGCGCAGCGCACGGAAGCGCTTTTTGCGGCGGCTGCCTCCGAATTGGAGAGGGACATTGACACTCGCCGTTCAGCGCGCGGGCTGATTTGCCTGCTCGACGGACTTTGGCTCAATCTCAGCATGGAGCGGCCCGTACTGTCGGCCCACGATGCAGATTCAATCTGCCGCCGCTATATCGACGGCGAGCTCGGCGCGCGATAGCGGCCAAACGAATTGAATAACGTCTGAGTTTGGCTAGAAGTAAGCGTTCTGTGGCGACGGCCGGTTAGACCGAAGTTGACCCAACTCGGACGAAGCGCCGATCGCGTTGCGGCGAAGAACGGGGCTGATCGCGCGGCCGCTTAGGCCGA
Source organism: Marivibrio sp. (assembly GCF_040218065.1). Lineage (NCBI taxonomy): Bacteria > Pseudomonadati > Pseudomonadota > Alphaproteobacteria > Rhodospirillales > Aestuariispiraceae > Marivibrio > Marivibrio sp. The sequence continues at coordinate 137,631 of NZ_JAVJQE010000004.1, forward strand.
GGCGCGCCCTTCTACGGGGGCGGTGCGCGCGGTCTCTCACAACCGTTCGGCCGCGCGCGCGTAAGCCGCTTCCGTGGCCGTCAGATCCGCCTCGCTGAGCGCGAGGCAGGGATAGGTCTTGCCTGGCGACTTGAGCAATCCGCCAGCCCGCAGCGCGCGATTGAAGGCGCTCTGGCGGTCCGCATCGGCGTGCAGGACGGCGCGGTAGTCGCGCACGCGGGTCTCGGTAAAGACGACCTCGAACAGGCTGGGCGCGCCGACGACCTGATGCGCGATCCCGCGCGCCGACAGCGCGTTGGAGGCTGAGGCCATGAGCCGCGCGCCGATCGCGGTCAGACGGTCGTACTGGCCGGGTCGCCGCAGCACCTCCATCGTCTTCAGGCCCGCAACCGCCGCGACCGGATTGCCGGAGAGCGTGCCGAGCTGCATCAGCCACTTGTCCGCGCCGACGGCCGCCTTGTCGAAATGCGCCATGATGTCGGCCCGGCCGGCGATCGCCGCCAGCGGAAAGCCGCCGCCGATGATCTTGCCCAGCGTGCAGAGATCCGGCGTGACGCCGTAGGCCTCCTGCGCGCCGCCATAGGCGAGGCGAAAGCCGGTCACGATCTCGTCGAAGATCAGGACGACGCCGTAACGGTCCGCCAGATCGCGCAACGCCTGCAGGAAGCCCGGCTCGGGCGGGACGATCCGCTGCAGCGGCTCGACGATGATGGCGGCGACTTCTTCGCCGCGTTCGGCCAGCAGGGATTGCAGGAACTCGACATCGTTGAAGGGGGCGATCAGCATCTCCGCGCGGACGCTCTCCGGGATGCCGGCGCTGTCGGGTACGGCCTCGGGAAAGTTCGCCAGACGCGTGGGCGCGAGGCTCATCTGCGCCTCCGCGCTCATGCCGTGATAGCCGCCCTCGAACTTCAGGATCTTGATCCGGCCGGTGAAGGCGCGGGCGAGGCGGATGGCGTACATGTCCGCCTCCCCGCCGGAGGAGACGTAGCGCACCTGCTCGGCGCAGGCGACGGCCTCGCAGATCGCCTCGGCCAGTTCGATCCCGGCGGCGTTGCTGGCGAAGAAGGTCATGCCCTTGGGCAACTGGCCCAGGATCGCCTCCATCACCTCCGGATGACCATGGCCCAGCAGCATCGGGCCGGAGCCGATCAGATAGTCGATATACTCCCGCCCGTCCTCGTCCCAGACATGCGCGCCGCGCCCCTCGCGGATGACGATCCCCGGATCGAAATTGCCGAAGCCGCCGCCCGGCAGCACGCGGCGCGCGCGGTCGATCCAGCGTTGTTGCGAGGCGATGGGATGCATCGGGCCTTCCTTCTAGGCGAGAACGAGATCGGGCGCGCCCAGCAGGGCCGGGTCCGGTTCGACGCCCAGGCCCGGCCCCTCCGGAGGCGCGATCCGGCCGTCGCGCCGCGTCGGGCCGTCGGGGGCGAGGCGCGGGCTTACATAGCCGGAAAGGTCGCAGACGTTGAGCAGAAAGCGCTGGTCGCACGACGCGCCGAGCGCCAGCGCCGCCGCGGTCGCGACATCTGAGCCCCAGGTGTCTTCGACGCACATCTTGACGCCCAGCTGCTGGCACAGATCGCGCGCCTGCCGGGCCGCCGACAGGCCGCCGAACTTTGAGAGCTTGATCGCGGCCGCGTCCAGGCACCCGGCCCGGTGCGCGGCGATCAGGCTGGCGGTATCGTGCACCCCTTCATCCAGCTTCATCGGCAGGCCCGCGGCGGCGCGCACGCGCGCGCACTCCTCCAGCGTCCGGCAGGGCTGCTCCAGCATCACGTCGAGATGGGCGACCGCCCGCGCGACCCGGCTGGCGTCGAGGGAGGTCGCGCCGCAGTTCCAGTCGCCATAGACCAGCGGGCCGGGGCCGAGCGCTTCACGCACCAGGGTGAGGCGGGCTGCGTCCGCAGCCCAGTCGTCGTCCGCGCCCAACTTGACCTGGAACTGGGTCACGCCTTGCGCCTGCGCCTCCTGGGCGATGCGGGCCATCTCGTGCGGGTCGATGCAGGTGATCGAATGATAGACCGGCAGCGCCGCCGCCCGCCGGCCGCCGAGCAGCGCCGAAAGCGGCTGCCCGGCGATCTTCCCCAGCAGATCCCAGAGCGCGATGTCGATCGGGGAATGGACGAAAGGATGGCCGGGCAGCACGCGCATGCAGGCGGCGATCGCCGCCTCCGGTCCGGTCGCGTCGGCGCCCAGCAGCGCCGGCGCGACCTCGGCGACGCCCGGCGCGACGCCGCGCGCGTAGGCCGGCAGATAGTGCGGGATGGGGCAGACCTCCCCCCATCCGACAAGACCGCTGTCGGTGGTGAGCGACAGCACCACGGTTTCGACCGCAGCGCAGCGCTTTCCGGCCGCCATCTCGTAGGCGACGTGGCTGGTGAGCGTCGTCGTCCAGACCCGGATTTCGGCGATACGATGCGCCGGCGCGCGGGTGGAGGCCGGGATCGGCGAGGCGAGGACGGCCATCACTCGGCCGCCTCGCTGGCGCGGGGCGCATCCTGGCGCGGACGCAGGCTGTCGGGATCGACGGCCGGCGCGTCCAGCAGACGGGCGGCGCGGGGCTCCCCATGGATCACGACCTCAAGCGCGCCGTCGGCTTGCGCCGCCGCGGGCTTGAGGTAGGCGAAGGCCAATATCTCCCCGACCGTATGGCCGAAGGCGACGGAGGCGGTGGTTCCGACCACCTCGCCGTCCAGCAGCACCGCCTCGCCGCCATGGCCGTCGACGACGCCGTCCGGCTCGATCGCCAGATAGGCGCAGACCCAGGGCAGGGGGGCCTCCAGGCTCTTCAGCGTCGCGCCCTTGCCCAGGAAATCCTTGTCCAGCCTGGCGAAGCGCATGACGTCGGCTTCTGGGAGCGTCACTTCGTTGGTCAGTTCGCCCGCGCCCTTGAAGCCCTTTTCCATCCGCAGGGCGTTCATCGCGAAGCTGCCGTAATCCCGCAGGCCGAGCGGCGCGCCCGCCGCCCACAGCGCGTCATAGACGGCCAGCGCGTCGGCGCGCGGGATATGCAGCTCCCACCCCAGCTCGCCCGCGTAGGACATCCGCATCGCCCAGAGATCGCACCCGGCGACGTGGATTGTCCGGGCGGTGAGCCACCGGAAGCCGGCGTTGGAGAGGTCCGCGTCGGTGCAGGCCCCGAGGATCTCGCGCGCCCGCGGGCCGTTCAGCGCCAGCGCCGCCCAATCCTCCGACAGACAGCGGATGTCGACCGCCGTATCACCCCGATGCGCGGCCAGATGATCCAGCAGCCGCTGTTCGAAGAAGGCGGCGCAGACAAGATAGAAGCGATCGTCGGCGAGGCGCACGACGGTCGTCTCAAGCTCGATCCGCCCGCGCCCGTTCAGCATGTGGGTCAGCGCGATCCCGCCGATCTTCTTGGGCAGGCGGTTGGCGACCAGGCGGTCCAGCAGGCGTTCGGCGTCGGCGCCCGCGACCTCCACCTTCGTGAAGGCGGAGATGTCCATGATCCCGGCCGCCTCGCGCACCGCCCGGCACTCCGCGCCGACCAGATCGTGCACGGCCGTGCGGCGGAAGCTGTAGTGGTCGCGCTGGTCGACGCCGTCGGCCGCGAACCAGCGCGGGCGCTCGTGGCCGTAGACCTCCTCGAAGACGGCGCCCTTGGCCTTGAGGCGGTCATAGAGCGGCGAGGGCTTGATCGGCCGACCGGCGAGACGGTTGAAATTGGGGAAGGGGATCTCGTGGCGCAGCACGTAATCCTCCTTCGCTTTGACGATCTGCCAGTCCTTGGTCGCGTAGGAGCCGAAGCGGCGCGGGTCGAACTCGCGCATCGACAGATCGGCCGCGCCGTGCACCATCCAGCGCGCCAGTTCGCGCGTCAGCCCCGGCCCCCAGCCGATGCCGATCTGCGTGCCGCAGCAGCACCAATAGTTCGGCGCGCCCGGCGCCGGACCGATCAGCGGCTGACCGTCGGGCGGGTGGGAGATCGCGCCGTGGACGTCGCGCTTGATCCCCAGCTCCGCGAAGATCGGCATGCGCTCCAACGCCGCCTCAAGCCAGGGCATGATCCGCTCGTAGTCGGGGGCGAACAGCTCGTTCTCCGCCTCCCACGGGCAGTGGTCCTCCCAGACGGTGTTGGGATTCTCCTTCTCGTATATGCCGATCAGGCCCGACTTCTGCTCCATCCGGATGTAGCCGGAGACCTTGCGGTCGTCGCGGATCACCGGCAGCTCGCGCTCCAGATCCTGGAATTCCGGGACGGCGTCCGTGACGAAATAGTGGTGCGTCATGGAGGTCATGGGCAGCTGCAGCCCCGACCATTCCCCCATCTGGCGGGCGTAGGTCCCGCCGGCGTTGACCACATGCTCGCAGCGGATCGCGCCCTGTTCAGTCTCCACCAGCCATTCGCCGGAGGCGAGGCGCGTGATGTTCGTCGCCCGACAGCGCCGGATGATCCGGGCTTCGAGCCGTCGCGCGCCCGTCGCCATGGCTTGCGTGACGCCGGACGGGTCGACATGGCCGTCGTCCGGGGTATGCAGCGCGGCCAGCACGCCGTCGAGATTGTAGAAGGGGTGATGACGGCGCACCTCCTCCGGCCCGACCAGCGCCATGGTGAAGCCGAGCGCCCGGCCGACCGACAGCGTGTGGCGCAGCCAGTCGACCTCATCCTCGGTATAGGCGAGGCGGAAGGAGCCGCAGCCGTGCCAGGTGACGGACTGGCCCGTCTCCGCCTCCAAGGCGCCGGAATAGAGATGAATGTTGTAATCGACGCACTTTCCCAGCGAGAACGAGCTGGTGGAGCGCGTGATCTGGCCGGCCGCATGCCAGGTGGAGCCGGAGGTGAGCTCCGCCTTCTCCAGCAGGACGACGTCCGTCCACCCCTCATGCGCCAGATGATAGGCGAGCCCGCAGCCCATCACCCCGCCGCCCACGATCACGACCCGCGCCGTGCTGGGAAAGGCCGCTTCCGCCATCCGTCTCTCCGCTTCCAAGGGGTTAAATTTCGTTGGACAAGGGTGTCGTACAAAAATACCATAGTCAATCATGAATGATACAAATGTCTCATCAGAGGTTCTGGAGCGGCTGACCGCCGAATGGGAGTCGCTGACGCCCGAGGCGCAGAAGGCCGCGCGCTACGTCCTGGAGAATCCGCGCGAAGTGGGCGTCTCCACCGTGCGCGAGATCGCGGAAGCCGCGAAGGTGAAGCCGAACACGCTGGTGCGCATGGCGCGCCAGATCGGCTTCGAAGGCTATGAGGATTTCCGCGCGCCGTTTCGCGAGGCGATCCGCAACGGGGCGGTCGCGCTGCAGGACCGCGCGCGCTGGCTGCAGGAGATCCGCAAGTCCGGCGATCTGGGCGGCCTCTACGCCGATATGGCGGAGGCCGCGCTGCGCAACGTCGAGGAGACGTTTCAGGCGATCGACGCCCGGCGCATGCAGGCGGCGGCGGAGGCCGTCTGGGCGGCGCGCAGCGTCTTCACGCTGGGCGTCGGCGTGAACAACGCGAACGCCCGCAACTTCACCTATCTCGCCTCCACCGGCATGGTGCAGTTCCACGCGATCCCGCGCGCGGGCTCGGTCGCGGCCGACGATCTGGCCTGGGCGGACGGGCGCGACGTGCTGATCGCGATCACCTGCAAGCCCTACCGGGCGGAGGTCGTGGAGGCCGTGCGTCTGGCGAAAGAGCAGGGCGTTCAGGTGATCGCGCTGTCCGACAGCCCGGCCAGCCCCATCGTCCGGGCGGCCGACCACGGTTTCGTGCTGGCGACCGATACGCCGCAGTTCTTCCCCTCGTCCGTCGCCACGATCGCGGTGTTGGAGACGCTGCTCTCCTTCGTCATCGCCATCGCCAGCGACGAGGTGGCGGAGCGGGTGGAGACCTTCCACGCCCGACGGCGCCGCCTCGGGCTCTATCTCGAAGACGGGGAGTGACGGGCATGGCGGACGCCGCGCTCGAGGATCCGATGCGGCCGCTGGCCGCGCGCTATTACATCGACCCGGCCCATTACGAGCGCGAGCGCACGGGCCTTCTGTCGCGCACCTGGCAGTTCGCGGGGCATGTCGCGGAGGTCCCGAAGCCGGGAGACTACTTCACCTTCGAGATCGCGGGCGAACGGCTGTTCTGCATCCGCGGGCGCGACGGCCTGCTGCGCAGCTTCTACAACGTCTGTCAGCATCGGGCGCATCAGCTGCTGGAAGGGGCGGGGGCGACGCGCAGCATCACCTGCCCCTATCACGCCTGGACCTATGAGCTGACGGGCCGGCTGCGCTCCGGCCCGAACCTGCGCAAGGTCAAGGGCTTCGAGCGGGACAAGGTCTGTCTGACCGAGGTGAAGACGGAGATCTTCAACGGCTTCATCTTCGTCAATCTGGACCCGGCCGCCGCGCCGATGGACGTCTGGTATCCCGGCGTGCGCGAGCAGCTGCGCGCCTATGTCCCCCAGATCGACGATCTGGCGCCGTTGGAGTGGGTCGAGATCAATGAGGCCTGCAACTGGAAGGTCTCGGTCGAGAACTATTCCGAATGCTATCACTGCGCCCGCAACCACCCGACCTTCACCACCGGCGTGATCAAGCCCGAGACGTACAATATCCGGCGCGCGGACGGCTATGTGCTGCTGCACACGACGGAGTGCTCGGCCCTGGAGGCCATGAGCTACGACATCGACCTGTCGGCGAACGAGCATGCGGGCGAGTATCGAAGCTGGTTCCTCTGGCCGCTGTTCTCCTTCCAGGTCTATCCCGGCAATGTGCTGAACACCTACCATTGGCGCCCGGACGGCCCGGATCGGGTCGCGGTCTGGCGCGGCTGGTACACCGAAGGCGGCTACGATTCCGAGGCCGTGCGGCGGCTCGCCCAGCAGGACCGCGCCACGACGGTTGAAGAGGACATCCGGCTCGTCCAATCGGTGCATCAGGGCCTCAAAAGCCGGGGCTACAGCCCCGCGCCGCTGGTGCTCGACCCGGACGAGGGGGTGAATTCCGAGCATTCGCTGGCCGTGTTGCACGGCTGGATGCGCGAGACGCTGGACGAGATTTAGGCGAGAGAGGAGGGCGAGGCCGATGGGACCATTCGACGAGGATCTGTTCGAGAAGGGCCTCGCCCAACGCAAGGCGACGTTGGGGGCGGAGTATGTCGAGCGCAACCTGGCCGCCGCCGACGACTTCACCCGGCCCTTCCAGGAGGCGATGACCGCCTGGTGCTGGGGCTTCGGCTGGGGGGACGAGACGATCGACCTCAAGACCCGCAGCATGATGAACCTCGCCATGATCGGGGCCTTGGGCAAGATGCAGGAATGGGAGACCCATTGCCGCGGCGCGCTGAACAACGGCGTCAGCCCTGAGGAGATCCGCGCGATCATCCACATCGTCGGCATTTACTGCGGCGTGCCCCAGGCGCTTGAGTGCTTTCGCGTGGCGCGGCGCGTGCTGGCGGAAACACCCGCCTCAGAACTGTGAGCGAGGAAACGGGTGGCGACGCGCGCGGCGCGGTGCGCCGCGGAAAGCCCTTGCGGCTGTGTTGAAACATGTGTTTCATGATTGCTGGGATAGCGGAGCAATTGTTTCGGGTGCTGCATGGCGGAGGCGCAAACGATCGAAGAGCGGATCAAGCAGCGCTATGCGGAGCTCAGTCCGAGCCTTCGTCGCGCGGCGGATCTTGTGATGCAGCAGCCCTTTGACGTTGCAACCCGCTCGCTCAGACAGATGGCAAGCGACTCGTCCGTCGCGCCGCCGACCTTCTCCCGTCTGGCGCGGGCGCTGGGCTACAAGAACTACGCGGTCCTGCGCGAGCAGTGCCGGCGCGAAGCCTCAAGCCGCGAGACGAGCTTCGCCAAAAAAGCCGACGCGCTCTTCGCGGTGGATGAAGAGAAAAGCGCCGGGCGCGGGGCCTTCATGGTGGCGCAGGCGAGATCGTCGATCACCAACATCACCGCGCTGGTCGAATCGATGGATCTGGACCGCCTCGCCGATGCGGCCGACAGTCTGGCGAGTGCACGATCCGTCTATCTGCTCGGCGCGATGAGCGGTGCGGCCTTCATGACCTACGCCGCTTATGTCGCGTCGATCACCGCCGACAATTGGCGGATGCTGGATCTGAGCCGATCGACGAACAGCTCGGCGCTTCTGTCGCTTGAACCGGGGGACGCCGTTCTGGCGCTGTCCCACCATCCCTATTCCCGGCAGACGGTGAACGCGGTTCGGATCGCCCACGACGCCGGCGCGCGCGTCACCGCGATAACCGACAGTCCCGCATCGCCGTTGCTGGCGAATGCGACGCACAGTTTCATCGTGCGGGTCGAAAGCCCGCAATTCTTTCCGTCCCATGCAGCCACGCTTGTGCTGCTGGAATCCTTGCTGGGCATGGTCGTCAGACGCCAGGGGAAGCACGTCCAGGCCCGCATGGCGGCGGTCGAGAGCCTCAACCGCGCGCTGGGTGAGTACTATGAGGCATGACGTTCAACAGGAAGAACAAGGGAGCAAGAAAATGTTGAAGCGAATGATGATGTCCGGCGTCGTGGGTCTGGGTCTCGCCGCCGCGGCGGCTGCGCCCGCCCTTGCGGACACCCTTCAAGACGTGATCGACGAGGGCAAGCTGACCGTCGGCGTGAAGCCCGACTACGCCCCGTGGGGCATGCGCGACGCGAGCGGCCAGCTCGTCGGGCTGGAAATCGACCTGATGAAGGATCTGGCCAAGCGCATCAGCGAGAAGGCCGGCAAGGAGATCGAGCTGGAGCTCGTCGCCGTCGTCGCCTCCAACCGCATGGAGTTCCTGGAGCAGGGCAAGATCGACGTGATGATGGCGACGATGTCCGACAAGCCGGAGCGTCGCGAAGTCGTCGGCATCGTGCAGCCGAACTACTACTCCTCCGGCGTCGCCATCCTGGCCCACAAGGATTCGGGCATCGACGGCTGGGACACGATCGAGGGCAAGAAGATCTGCGGCATTCAGGGCGCCTGGTACAACAAGGATCATGGCCTGAAGAACGGGGCCGAGATGATCGTCTTCAAAGGCGTGCCTGAAGTCGAAGCCGCGGTGCTGGATCAGCGCTGCGTCGGCTGGCTCTACGACGACTCGGCCTTCATTCCCCGCAAGGTGAACGAGCCCGAGAAGTGGGCCGACTACGCCATCGCCACGCCCGTTGTGGCCGACGTCCCCTGGGGCGCGGCCGTCCGGAAGGACGAGATCAACGACCCGATCGGGCAGGAGCTGTCGGCCGCGATCATCGATTGGCACAAGTCCGGCATGATCGCCGAACTCGAGGAGAAGTGGGGCATCCCGCAGACCCAGTGGGTGCTGTCCATGCAGCAGAAGTGCCTGGCCGGCGACAAGATCTGCGACGCCGTGCGCGACGCGGACGAGTGATCCGAGGGCGATAAGAGCGTGCGGCCCCCGTCCGGACGGGGGCCGCACCGATCGCGCGTTCTTTTCGGGTGCGACCGCCGGAGGGTGATGGTTTGGAGTCGGTTTGGGAATGGTTTCGGTGGCTGAACGAAGCCTACGGAATCAAACTGACGATCTTTTACGACGAATGGGATCGGGGTCGTTTTTTCAGCGGCATCTGGACCACGATCCATCTGTCGATCGTCTGCATCATTCTCTCGATCTTGATCGGCATGGCGGGCGCCTGGTTCCAGATGTCGCGCTTCATGTGGGCGCGCCGCATCGTCCAAGGCTACATTCAGTTCTTTCGCAATACGCCGCCGCTGGTGCAGCTCTATTTCTTCTATTTCGCCGTCGATTCCGCGCTCACCGATCTGCTCGGAATCCAGGGAGGGCTGCTCGGCAGTTACGGCTGGGCGGTGATCTCGCTTTCCTTCTTCGCCGGCGCCTTCAACACGGAAATCTTCCGCGCCGGCGTCGAGGCGGTTCCGGAATCGACGATCGAAGCGGCCGAGTCCCTCGGCTACACCAAGCTTCAGGTCTATCGCTACGTCACGCTGCCGCTCGCCTATCGCGTCTGCTTGCCGGCGCTCAACAACAATCTCATCAACCTCGTCAAGACGACGACCGTCGCCTACGCGATCGCGGTGCCGGAGACGCTCTACATTTCGAACCAGATCTGGTCGGACGAATTCAACGTGCCGGAGATGATGAACGTCGTCTGGCTGGTGTACATCCTGCTGGTGGGTCTGCTGGTCTGGCTGATGCATCGCTGGGAGAAGACGATCCGGGTGCCCGGTTTCGGACAGGGGGCGGGCCGATGAGGCGTGATCCGATCTCCACCCGCCGACCGCCGCCTCTCGAAGGCGCGACCGATCTGCCGGTCATGAAGCCGTTCCACCTGCCGCACGGCGGGCGCGGCGCAGCCGATCTTTGGGTCGGCGCGGCGACCGACCGCCGGCTCGGTCTGGCGCTGGGATTGACGCTGTTGTGCTGGGTCCTGATCGACAGCGCGCACGCGCAGGTCCAGGCCGACGCCGATCAGACGGTCTTCCAGACGCTCGTCAAATGGACGCCGCTCATGCTCTTCGGTCCCGAAGGCGAGTTCGGCGGCTTCACGCTCAACATTCTGGTCAGCTTCCTGGCCATGGCGATCGGCACGTTTCTCGGGCTTTGGCTCGGCATCGGGCAGGTCTCGCCGATCCCTTGGCTGCGGCGCGTCTCCTGGCTCGTCACCCAGGTGTTCAGGAACTCGCCCTGGCTGGTGCTGCTGTTCTACGTGATGCTCCTGATCCCCTTCCAGGTGGAGATTTTCGGCGAGGACTACGACATCCCCGGCTGGACGAAGGCGACGTTCGCCCTGTCGTTGCCGATCATGGCGAACGTCTCGGAGATCGTCCGCGGCGCCATCGCCTCTATCCCAACAGGGCAATGGGAATCCGCCGAAAGCCTGGCCTTTTCGCGTCGTCAGACGCTGTGGAGCATCATCCTTCCGCAATGCGTCAAGCGCATGCTGCCGCCCTGGATGAACTGGTACTGCATCCTGACCATGTCGACGCCGCTGATGTCGATCCTGGGCGTCAACGACGGCATGACCCTGACGCAGAATGCGCTGGCCGCGGAGGGGCGGAGCGAGTTCCTGATCCCCCTCTATCTTTGGCTGATGTCGTGGTTCTTCCTCTACAGCTATCCGATCGCCGTCTACACGCGCCGCCTTGAGCGTCGCTTCGTCGTCAAGCAGTAGGAGCGCCTTATGGCTTCATCATCCTGGACGCCCGACCAGCCGATCGTCGCCCTCACGGACGTCCATAAGTCCTTCGGCGATCTTGAGGTCCTGAAAGGGGTGTCGTTGAGCGTCATGAAGGGCGAAGTGATCTGCATCATCGGCCCGTCGGGTTCCGGCAAATCGACCCTGATCCGCTGCATCAATGCCCTGAACGACATCCAGTCCGGCTCCATCACCGTGGAGGGTTTGGAGGTGCACGACCCGGATCTCGACAAGCTGGCGCTGCGCAAGAAGGTCGGGATGGTCTTTCAGCAGTACAATCTCTTCCCGCACAAGACGGCGCTTCAGAACATCATGATGGCCCCGATCAAGGTCTTGAAGGAACCGGCCGATCAGGTTCGGGAGCGCGCGCGCGCCCTGCTCAAGAAGGTTCGGTTGGAGGGCAAGGAGGACGCCTATCCCGGCGAGTTGTCCGGCGGGCAGCAGCAGCGGGTCGCGATCGCCCGCGCCCTCGCCATGACCCCCGACGTCATGCTGTTCGACGAGGTGACGGCCGCGCTTGATCCCGAGACGGTGAAAGAGGTGCTGGTGACGATCAAGGATCTCGCGGCCGACGGCATGACCTGCATTCTCGTCACGCATGAGATGGGGTTCGCGCGCGAGGTCGCGGACCACATCTATTTCACCGACCGCGGCGTCATCGTCGAGCACGGTCCGCCGGACACCTTCTTCAAGGAGGCCAAAGACCCGCGGACCAAAGAGTTCCTCTCGCAGATTCTCTAGGGTCAGCATCTTCTGGAAGACTACGCTGCAGGGTAGGCGAGAGCTCATTCCCTCTTCTCTGCCGGCGAGTCGTGTCCCGTAGAGCGCCTGGGCCGGAACATGGGTCAGCCACGCCTTGGTTTCATCTAGGATTTATCCGCATTTGGCTAGGAGTACGCATTCGCTCGACCGCGGCCTGACGCCCGGACCTGACCCGAAGCGGGCCTCGGGCGTTACCGCGGGTCGCCTGCGGCGCCTGAGGCTCGCCTTCAGCGCTCGGTGACGCGTCAGGCCGACGGTCTCATCAAAAAAATATTGCAATTGCGAGTCACTCGCAGTAAATCCCCTCCAGCCCAGCCAGCCGGCGCCCATTCGAACGGGCCCCGCCAGCCAGGCGTCGATCCACGGAAGCGCTCGACGCAATTACATGCTGGAGGGGAGTAATGAGCATCTCGCGAACCGCCGCCGCCGGTCTGATCGGCCTTACAGGCGCCGTTTTCCTCGGACAGTCGGCCTCGGCTCAAGATGACGCCGCGTCGCCGGTCACCGCGCTGGACGCTGTCAGCGTGACGGCGACCCGGACCGAAAAGTCGGCGCTTGAGGCGCCGGCCTCCGTCTCGGTCGTGGGGCGCGAGGAGATCGAGCGCGCCCAGCCGCAGGCGCTCGACGACGTCCTGAAAGGCGTGCCGGGCGTGCAGATGACGGGCGGCCCGCGCAATTCCGCCGAACAGCCGTCGATCCGCGGCTTCAGCGACGAACGGGTCGTGATCCGCACCGACGGGGTGCGCAAAAACTTCCAATCCGGGCACCGCGGCCGCACCTTCCTGGAGCCGACGTTGCTCAAGCAGGTGGACGTGCTGCGCGGGCCGAGTTCGATGCTCTACGGCTCCGGCGCGCTCGGCGGCGTCATCAATATGGAGACGATCGACGCGGCCGATCTGCTGGCGCCGGGCGAAACCGTGGGCGCGCGCACGACGACGGGCTATCAGACCAACAACGACATGCGCCGAGGCGGCCTGACAATCTACGGGCGGCCGGCCGACGGCGTCGATCTGCTGGTCAACGGCGTGCGCAGCAGCTCCGGGAACTACACCGACGGCTCGGGCGACGAGATCCTGTTTTCCGGCGACAGCGTGAAGTCCGGCTTGGCGAAGGCCGAGTTCACCCGGGAAGGTCACAGCCTTGATCTGTCGCTGCAGACCTACCGGAACGAGCACGACATCCCGACCGCCGCCAACACCGACGGCGACACGATCGCGGAGCGCGTGACGCGGGAAGACAGCGGCAGTGTGCGCTACGGCTTCGAAGGGGCCGACGGGCTCCTCGATCTGAACGCCGCCGCCTATGTCAGCGACACCGACATCCGGGAGATCGTGAAGACCTCCGGCCGGCACGACGTCACCGCGCTGGAGACTGTCGGCGTCGACGCCGCCAACACGGCCGACTTCGTCTTGTCAGACACGGTCGATCTGGCCTTCACCGCCGGGCTGGAGCTCTATCGCGACACCCAGGTCGGTCAGCGCAACGATGCGCCGCGCGATCAGTTCCCGAACGCCGAACAGGTCAAGCAGGGCTATTTCGCGCAGGCCGAGTTCACCCTATGGGACGAGGTGGCGATCACCCCGGGCCTGCGCTTCGACGCCTATGATCAGGAGGCGACCGGCCAGGCGGACGCCGGCGACGAGCGTCTGTCGAAGAAACTCGCCGCCAGTTGGCAGGTCAGCGACGCGCTCATGCTCTTCGGCTCCTATTCGGAGGCGTTCCGAGCGCCCTCTCTCACCGAGCTCTACGTCAGCGGCACGCACTTCAGGAACAACCGCTTCGTCCCCAACCCGGACCTCAAGCCCGAGTTCGCGGAGAACAAGGAGTTCGGCGCGGCGCTCTCCTTCGACTCGGTCGTGCAGGATCGCGACGCGCTGCGCATCAAGGGCGCGGTCTTCCGCAACGACGTCGAGAACCTGATCGAAACGGTTGTAGAGGGCGGCCCCTTCGGCACGACGGAAACCCAAAACGTGCCGGAAGGTCGGATCACCGGCGCGGAGCTGGAGGCCGCCTACGAGGCGCGCCGCTTCTTCGCGGGCCTCGCCGCCACCCGGCTTCGCGGCGACGACCTGACGGACAATGAGCCGCTGGCCGACATTCCCGAGGACGTCGTGAGCCTTGACGGCGGCCTGCGTTGGCCGGGCCTCGGCCTCGTCGCTGGGTGGCGCGCCTCGCTCTACTTCGGTCAGGACCGGGTTCCGGACGACGCCGAGCCGCTGCGCGGACGCAAGATGATCCACGACCTCTTCGTCTCCTACGAGCCGAACGATCCGGATCTGGACGGCCTGCGCGTCGACTTCGGCGTCGACAACGTCTTCGACAAGGATTTCCAGCGCTTCGGCTCCGCTCTTCGTGAGACGGGACGGAACGTGAAGCTCTCCGCCGGCTTCAAATTCTGAGGGCCGGGGCGGAGCGGGCGGCGCACAGCGATGAGCGCCGAGGACGACGCGCGACAGGAGGATGAGATGACCCACGCCTTGCGATCCACGGCCCCGCGGGCCGAGGGGGAGGGCGCCGCCGGCGGCGGCACCTCTCGCGGCCCCGGGGTGCTGAGCAGCGCCGCTCTGTTGCAGGACCGGGCGGAGGTGCTGATCGAGCACCGCGGCGAAACCTACCGGCTTCGTCAAACCCGGCAGGGCAAGTTGATCCTGACCAAGTGAGGGGAGGGCGCCGATGATCGGCGAAGCGCCCAGCTTGAGAGCCCAAGCGGCGGCGGTCCGCTCGCCGGGCGCGGCGGAGCGTCTGGGCGCGGCCGCCGCGCTCGCCGTCGGCGCGGCCGTGCTGGGGGCCGCGCTCTCTCTCGCCGAGCCGCTGCGCGTCGCAATGGATATGGGCGGGCGCGCGGGCGACGCCCGTCTCGCGCCCGTTTCGCTGACCGTCATGCGCCCGGCCGCGCCGGCGCCCGCGCCGGCTTCTTCGCCGCCCGCCGATACGTCGCGCGCCGCGCCCGCGCCGCCCGCCGCCTTGCCGGATCCGCCGACGCCGCAGCCCGCGCCGTCTCCCGCGCCGGCCGCCGCGCCGACGGTGCAATCAGCGCCGACGCCTGAGCCGATCGCGCCGCCTGTCCGGCCCGCCGCGGCGCCGGTTGAAAGGTCCGCGGTAGAGCCGCAACAGCAGGCTCGGGCGACGCCGCCTGCGCCCGAGCCGACGCCGGAGGTGCAGGGCGCCGAGCTCAAGCAGCCGCCTGCGCCCGCGCCCGATCTCGCGGCCGCGCGTCAGGCGGCCCGGATGAAGCCGACGCCGCCCGCGCACGACCCCGCCGCGCAGGAACCCGCCGAGGCCGAGCCGCCGTCCCCCAAGCCGCCGCCCGTCGCCGAGCTGCGCGAGGGCGCAGCCGCGCAGGCCCCGACGCAGACGCGGTCGGTCGAGACGTCCGACGAACAAAGCGCCGAGCCCGCGACGGCGCGCGCCGCCGCCGCCGAAGACGCCCCCGCCGACCCGGCGCAGGTCGCGAGCGCGCCCGTGCTGGTCACCGAGCCGCGCTTCCGAAGTGCGCCGACGCCGCCGGTCTATCCGCCGACCTCGCGTCGGCGCCATGAGGAGGGGGTCGTCGTCCTGCGGGCGCTGGTCTCGCCCTCCGGCCGGACGGAGGAGGTCGCGGTGCATCGCTCTTCCGGCTTCCATCGCCTGGATGAAGCCGCCCGTCTGGCCGTCCTCGACTGGCGGTTCGAGCCGGCGCGCCGCGCCGCCGTGCCGGTCGCCTCCTGGGTCGAGGTGCCGGTGCGCTTCCACCTGAACTGACCCCCGTCTCATCAACCCGACGTCGTCTGGAGATCGATCATGGCCGCTACTCTCTCTCATTCCGACCGGATCGCCGAGGCCGAGGCCCTGCGCGCCCGGCGCCGCGCGCTCGCCGCCGAACGACCGGAGCTTCGGGTGCGCGACGCCGCCGCCGCGCTGGGCGTCAGCGAGGCCGCGTTGGTCGCCGCCGAAGTCGGCGAAAGCGTCGTACGCCTGGCGCCCGACATGCGCGAACTGGTTCGGGGCCTGCCGAGCCTCGGCCGCGTCATGGTGCTGACCCGCAATGAGACGGCTGTGCATGAGCGCAAGGGCGTCTTCGGCAACATCAAGACGGGCGGCCATGTCGGTCTGGTGCTGAACGAGACCATCGATCTGCGCCTGTTCTTCGCCCATTGGCGCACCGCTTTCGCGGTGACAGAGGAGGTGCGCAGCGGACGCCGGCGCAGCCTGCAGGTTTTCGACGCAGACGGCGTCGCCGTTCACAAGATTTATCTGCTGGCGGAGAGCGACGCGGCCGCCTTCGACGCGCTGGTCGCGCGCTGGCGGGCCGAGGATCAGGCGCCGGGGCTGGATCGACGCGCCGCGCGCGCACGGCGCGAGCGGGCGGACCCGGTCGCGGAGGGGGCGGTCGATGTCGAGGGCTTCCGGGACGCCTGGCGCGCCATGCAGGACGTGCACGAGTTTCACGGCATGCTGCGCCGCCACAAGCTGAGCCGGCGCCGCGCGATGGATCTGGCGGAGCCCGAATTCGTGAGCCCGGCGCCGGCAGGCGCGCTCGCCCGGGCGCTGGAAATGGCGGCCGCGCGCGAAACCCCGATCATGGTCTTCGTCAACAACCGCGGCTGCATCCAGATCCACAGCGGCCCGATCCGCACCGTTCGCCCCGCCGGCGATTGGGACAACGTGCTGGATCCGGATTTCAACTTGCACGTCCGCCGCGATCGCGTGCGCGAGGCCTTCGTGGTACGCAAGCCGACGGCGGACGGGATCGTCACCGCGCTGGAGCTCTACGACGCCGACGGGGCGCACGTCCTGCAGATGTTCGGGGTGCGCAAGCCCGGGATCGAAGAATCGACGTCCTGGCGCAAGCTGACCGAGGATATCCTGTCCGCGCCGGCGGAGGCGCCGGCATGATCCCCGCGCTGGAGGAACTCGGCGATCTGATCGCGCGCTTGGGGCCGGTCGGCCCGACCTTGGCGGCGGCGGCGGCGTTGACGCTGTTCCTGACGGTGGAGCGCGCGGTGGTCTTCGCCGCCGCCGGGCGCACGCCGCGCCGCGCGGTGCGCCGCGCGCTGGCGCGCGCCTCGCAGGCGACGCCCGCGCAACTGCCCGACGCCTTGGCCGGCGCGCCGCGGCTGGTGCGCCAAGGCGCGGACGTGCTGCTGCACGCGCGGCCGGCCGACAAGACCGGGCGGGAGGAGGCGGCGAGCCTGTGGCTCGAAGGCGTGCGCGGCGGCCTGACGCGCGGCCTGGGGCTGTTGCAGTTGGTCGCGGCGCTGGCCCCGATGTTGGGGCTGCTCGGCACCGTGCTGGGCATGGTCGTCGCCTTCCAGGCGATCGCCGACCAGGAGGGGCCGGTGCATCCCGCCCTGTTGGCCGACGGGTTGTGGCAGGCCATGCTGACGACCGTGGTCGGCCTCGCGGTCGCCCTGCCGGCGACGGCGGCGCGGTGGGCGTTCGACGCATTGGCGGAGGCGCGCGTCGGACTGCTGGCCGGCGCGCTCTCCGAATTGTCCTTGCGGATCGAAGCGGAGCGCGACGCGCCGGGCGGATCCGCGCGTCCAAAGCCGCACGCAGAGCCGAACGCCGCCCCCGCGCGGGAGCGCGCGGCATGATCGGGGCGCGTCGGGCGGGCGCGGCGGGCCGATCCTCCCTCGGCCTGGTCGGCGATCTGACGCCGCTGATCGACGTCCTGTTCATGCTGATCGTCTTCATGGTGCTGACGGCGAACGCGGCCGAACGGGCGCTCGACGCCGGCTTCGCCTCGAGCGAGGAAAGTCTGGCCGCGCCGAGCGCGGGCGACCGGCCGCTCGCCGTGGAAATCGGCGCCGCCGACGCCCCGGCCGCCTTCCGGATCGAGGATCGCGCCTATGCGGACTGGCCGGCGGCCAAGACCGCGCTCGCAGCGCAGCTGCAAGAGGGCGCCGGCGCCGCGCCGTCGCTGCGCGTCGCCGTCGCCGCCGACGCGCCCGCCCAACGCATGATCGACCTGATGAGCTTCCTCCAAGTCCGCGGCGTCACGGACGCCCAGATCGTGGTGCGCAGCCGATGACCGACCTGCGCGCCTCGCCCCCTTCGAAGGAGATCCGACGATGACCTCGCTCAGCCGTCCCACGCGCCGCACGGCCGTTCTGTCCGCCTTCGCCGCCCTGGCCGCGGGGCCGCTCCTCTCCACGCGCGTCCAGGCCGACGCGCGGCGTCGCCTCATCGCCTTGGGCGGGGCGATTACCGAGACGCTCTATTTCCTCGACCGCGGCGACTGGCTGGTGGGGGCCGACACGACGTCGAGCTATCCGAGCGCGGCGCAAGACTTGCCGAAGGTCGGCTATCTGCGCGCCGTCTCCGCCGAGGGGACGCTGTCGCTCGCCCCCGATCTGGTGATCGCGGAGGAGAGCGCCGGCCCGCCGGATGCATTGGAGGCGATCGCCCGCGCCGGGGCGGAAGTGGCCTATGTGCCGGAGGCGCGATCGATCGACGGCGTCGTCGCCAAGATCGATCGGATCGCCGGCCTCGTCGCCGCCGAGGAGGCGGCCGCTCGTCTGAGCGCGACGATCCGCGAACGCGCCGCGCACCTGGCCGACGCCGTCGCCGGCGTCGAGCGCCGGCCGCGCGTCCTGTTCCTGATGGACCTGCGCGAGGGGGCGCTGTTGTCGGCCGGCGAGGGGACGGCGGCGAAGGCGATCATCGAGCTCGCCGGCGGCCGGAACGCGCTTGACGGGTTCGAGGGCTACAAGCCGGTTTCGGCCGAGAGCATTCTCGCCCGCGCCCCGGACGCGATCCTGATGATGAGCCATGCGGCGGAGCGCCACGGCGGCGTCGGCGCATTGGCGCGCGACCCGCGGCTCGCCGGCCTTCAGGCCGTCCAGGACGGGCGTCTGATCGCGATGGAGGGGCTCAAGCTCCTCGGCTTCGGGCCGCGCACGCCGGACGCGGCGCGCGAGTTGGCCGCCGCGCTGCACGGACCGGCGATCGCGCCGCCGTTGGGCGCGCCGTTGGAGGCGTCGTGAGCGGCGTGGACGGCGCGCTGGGCGACGACGCGGCGGCGCGGGGCGCACGCCCCGCCGTCGACCGACGGGCGCGCCGGCGGCTTCTCTTGCTGGCGCTGTTCGCGCTGGCGGCGCTCGTCGCCGGCGTGGGCGCCTTCACGGTCGGCGCCTATCCGATCCCCGCGGGACAGGTCCTGGGCGCGCTGGTCCGCGCGATCGCGCCTTGGGGGGCGGAAGCGCTGTCGCTGGGCGATGCGGAGGCGGCGCAGCGCGACCTCGTGCTGCTGGAGATCCGCGCCCCGCGGATCCTGTTCGGCCTCCTGGTGGGCGCGGCGCTGGCGGTGAGCGGCGCGGCGATGCAGGCGCTATTCCGAAATCCGCTGGCGGACCCGGGTTTGGTCGGCGTGTCGACCGGCGCAGCGCTTGGCGCGGTTGCGATGATCGTCTTCGCGGGCGCGCTGACGCCGACCTTCGGCGCGCTGGCCGGCGCGGCTGTGCCGGCGGCGGCCTTTCTGGGGGCGGCCGTGGTGACCGTCCTGATCTTCCTGATCGGCGTGCGCGGCGGCGGGGGCGTGGACGTCGCGCTGATGCTGTTGGCCGGTGTCGCGATCAACGCGATCGCGGGTGCGGGCGTCGGCGCGATGACCTATCTGGCGGACGATCAGGCGCTGCGCAGCCTTACCTTCTGGACGATGGGCAGCCTGGCGGTCTCCGGCTGGGACGCGTTGGGGATCACCTTCGCGATGATCGCGCCGGCCGCGCTTTGGCTTATGCTCCAGGGCGGCGCGCTCAACCGCTATCTGCTGGGCGAGGCCGAGGCCGGTCATCTCGGCGTCGACGTCCGGCGCCTCAAGACCGGCGTCATTCTGGCGGTCGCCTTGTCGGTGGGGGCGGCGGTCGCGGTCGCCGGCGCGATCGGCTTCGTCGGCCTGGTGACGCCGCATCTGGTGCGGATGATGGGCGGGCCGGACAATCGCTTCGTGCTGCCCGGCGCGGCGCTCCTGGGCGCGGCGCTGACGGTCACGGCGGACGCCTTCGCGCGCGGCGTGGCGGCGCCGGCGGAGATCCCGGTCGGTCTCGTGCTGAGCGCGGTGGGCGGCCCGTTCTTCCTCTGGTTCCTGATGAGCCGACGCGCGGGAGGCGCCGCATGGCGGAATTGATCGAGGTTTCGGCCGCGCGGGGCGGGCGGCGGGTGCTGCATGAGGTCACGTTGGCCGCGCCGGCCGGCTGCGTCACCGTGATCGCCGGACCCAACGGGTCCGGCAAGACCACCGCGCTCGCGCTGATGGCGGGCGACCTAAGGCCGTCGACGGGGCGCGTGCTGCTCGGCGACGCGCCGATCGAGGGGTTGAGCGCGGCCGTCCGCGCGCTCCGGCGCGCCGTGATGCCGCAGCATTTCAACCTGGTCTTCGCCTTCACCGTGCGGGAGGTGGTGGAGATGGGATTGCTGCCGGCCTTGCCCGCCCGCCGGCGCGCGCCCGTCGTCGAGGAGGCGCTGGCGCTGGCCGACGTGGCGGCGATGGCCGAACGGCCGGTGACGCAGCTCTCCGGCGGCGAACGCCAGCGCGTCTCCTTCGCCCGCGCGACCGCGCAGGTGTTGAGCGCCCAGGCGGTCGCCCCCGACGCGCCGGCGACCCTGTTCCTGGACGAGCCGACGGCGAGCCTCGATCTCGCGCACCAGGCGGCGGTGGTGCGCGCCGCGCACCGGCTGGCCGCCGACGGGGTGCGGGTCGTCATGGTGATGCACGACCTGACCTTGATCGACGCCGCCGCCGACCACCTGGTGCTCCTGAAGGAGGGGCAGGTCGCCGCGGCCGGCGCGCCGCGCGCGGTGCTCGACGAGCCGACCATCCGGTCCGTCTACGCCGCATCCGTCGCCGTGATCGAGGACGCGGACGCCCGCGCGGTGGCGCTGACGGCGCTGCGTCCTTGATCGGCGCCTCAGGGTGAGCGCAAAGCGCTCTAGTCCTGCCGAAAGTACATTTTCTCCCGGTTCAACGCGTAGCTCCACGGCAGCCCGGCGTTCTTCCAGCCGTTCTTCAGCCGCCAGGGCCCGTTCGGGCGGTCCTTCACGCTCGCGCCCTCGAAACCGTCGACCACCACATAGACTCGCTCGAAGCCGCGACCCTCCAGCGCACGAGCCGACGGCGCGCCGCGGCTGCCGCCCGACCGGCACATCAGGATGACGGGGGCGGACTTGTCGAGACCTTGCGCGGCCAGCGCCCGCTCCACCCCGTCGGCGAAGTCGGGATTGGGCGCCATCTTGAAGACGGGCTTCTTGTCATGCCAGCGGCTCGGGTCGGAGAGCAGAAAGGGCACGTTGCGGTCGACCACGTCGGTGAAGCCCGTGAACATGATCTCGATCGGATCGCGGACGTCGACGAACAGGGCCTGCTCGCCCTTCTCCTGCTTGAGGGCGTAGGCCTCCTCCGCCGTCAGATAGAGACCCCAGGGGGTTCGCTTGGCGGGGTCCTCCGGCTCCGGGGCCGCCCAGGCGCCCGGCGCGGCCAGGGCCAAGCCGGCCGCGAGGGCGAGAAGCGCCAGCGCCGCGGCGAGGCGCGATCTGCAAAGAATGACGGTGTGCATCGGATTTATCTCCTTGGGGGCTCTGCGGATCAGAAGCTGAGCACGCGGGTGCGCGGCGCCATCAGCGCTTCGGCCATCGGACCCGGTTTGGCGACGCCGACGCCGTCGATCAGGGCCGAGGCGTCGGCCGGCTTGTTCGGCAGATAGATGGCGCAGACCTCGACGGTCGCGCCGCCCTGGATCAGGCGGGTCAGCAGGCCTTGCGGGCTGGCGCCGCGGGGCGCCTGCGCGGCCGTCGCGCTTTCCGGGGCCTCCTTCAACGCGATGTCCCCGCCGGGGCCGCACAGCAGCATCTGCGCCTGCGCCCCCTGATTGACCGCCTGCAGCGTCAGCACCATCGCCATGAGCTGGGTCTGGGCGTCGCCCGCCGTGACGACGGTGACGAGCCTTTCCGGTCCGGCCCGGCTTTGGTCCTGGGCGCCGGCCGGTCCGAGGCCGAGGGAAAGCGTAAGGGCGAGGCCGGCGACGGCGGCGGCGAGCGAGCGGCGCGCAGGGCGGCGAAAGAGCGAAGGCATCAGGTCAGTTCCCCTTTAGATGAAACGGCGGCCGGGTGCGGCGCGTCGCCTATTGGGCGAGAGACTAGGCGCGGCCCCGCCCGCGCTTCGGTGACTATGTCACCGGCGGGCCGCGGCAGGGCGTCGCAGCAGCGGCTGGAGGGGTTCAGCCCGCCTGCAGGTCGTGGAGGATCTCGCCGCCGCGCTTCCCGAGCGCAACACCACCGGTCGCCGCCCGCGCCATGGCGGTTCGCAGGCGGCTCAGCGCGCTCATTCGGGCGTCGTCGTCTTAGCGAACGGATCGGACGCCAATTGCCCGCCCGCACGCTGCAATCAGGCTGGCTGCGGGTTGCGGTTCAGGATCGAGAGATTAAGCGCCAGCGCAAAGCTGCCCCAGGCGAGATAGGGCGTCATCAGGACCGCCGCGAGCCGGTCATGGGCCAGAAAGGCGGCCGTCGTCGCGGCGACCGCGAGCCACAGAACGATAATGATCGCCGCGCCCGCCTTGATCCGGTGCTGGCCGAAGAAGACCGCCGACCAGAGCGTGCTGACCGTGATCTGCAGCGACCAGAGCCCCAGGGCGACGTCGTTGTCCGGCTGCATCGCCACCCGCGCCGCCGCCCAGGACATCAACAGGTACAGCGCCGCCCAGACGATCGGAAACACCCAATCGGGCGGCGTCCAGGACGGTTTTTCCAGATCCCGGTACCACCGGCCCGGCTTGAAGAACAGTCCGGCGGCGGCCGGAACGGCGCAGATCGCCAGAAACAGGATGAACATCACTAGCATGGGCTTGGCGGACCTCCTTGCGAGTCGGCGCCGGCGTGGGGTTCGAGCTGTGCAACGGTGCGTCGGTTCCGGCCCCGTTGTCCAGGCGGACGGGAGCTGTTGTCAGTATTTCTTGACAACGAATAATGGTTTTATTGAGAATGCGAATCAAATCCATTCGCAACAACCCTCTGCGGGGCGTTGCGGGAAGACGAACGGGCGGTCGGACGGCGAGCGAATGACGGAGGACGGGATCGACGGCGGCGCCGCGCTGCCGCTCGCCATGGCGCGTGAAGGGGACTGGGTCCGCGTGACCCGCGTCAGCGGCGGGCCGCGGATGGAGAAGCGGCTGACGGATCTCGGCCTCAATGTCGGCGCGGAGGTGATGGTCTCCCAGCGCCAAGGCGGCGGGCTGATCGTCGTGCGCGGCGATCTGCGGCTCGCCGTCGGCGCCGGGGCCGCTCAGAAGATCCTGGTCGCGCCGACCGGGCGTGGGGAAGGGGAGTGATCCAGCGATGAGCGTGACCTTGCGCGACGTGGCGGTCGGCGAAAGCGGCCGGGTCGCCGGCTTCACGCCCGGGGCGAAGGCCTATCGCAAACGGCTGCTGTCGATGGGGCTGACGCGCGGCGTCAGCGTCGAGGTGACCCGCTGCGCGCCGATGGGGGATCCGATCGAAGTGCGCGTGCGCGGCTACAGCCTGAGCCTGCGCAAGGAGGAGGCGGCGTCGCTGATCGTGGAGCCGGGGGCGTGATGAGCGAGACCTACGTCGTCGGCGTCGTCGGCAATCCCAACTGCGGCAAGACCACCCTGTTCAATGCGCTGACCGGCGCCAAGCAGCGGGTCGGCAACTGGCCCGGCGTGACGGTGGAGCGCAAGGTCGGCCGCTTCGAGGTCGACGGCGTCGCCTTCGACCTGGTCGATCTGCCCGGGACCTATTCGCTCGACGCGTCGGACGACGACGTCTCGCTCGACGAGGCGATCGCGCGCGACTACGTCGCCGGGCGCGAGGCCGATCTGATCGTCAACATCGTCGACGCCTCCAATCTGGAGCGGAACCTCTATCTGACGACGCAGCTTCTGGAGATGCGGGTTCCGACGGTCGTCGCCCTCAACATGGTCGACGTGGCGGCGGAGAACGGGATCGAACTGGACGCGCAGGCGCTGACCGGTCGGCTGGACGTCGCGGTCTGTCCGATCGTCGCGTCGACCGGACAGGGCGTGCCCGACTTGAAGGCGGCGATCCTGGACGCCGCGCGCGCGGGCCGCGCGCCGCGCGGCGGAATCCCCTATCCGCGCGAGGTGGAGAGCGCGGTCGCCGCGCTCACCCCCGCGGTCGAGGCGGCCGCGTCCGAGGGCGCGGTGGACGCCCGATGGTTGGCGGTGCGCCTGCTGGAGGGCGACTCGCTGGCGGTCTCGCGCGTCGGGCCGGATGCGGCCGGGCAGGCGGATCTGCAACGCGCGGTGGTCGAGGAAGCGCTCGGCGACGATATCGACATCGCGCTCGCCGACGCCCGCTACGGCTATGTCGGCGGGCTGCTGGACGGCGTGATGAGCCGCAAGCGCCGGGTCTCGCGCAGCCTGTCCGATCGGATCGACCGGGTGGTTCTGAACCGCGCGCTCGGCATTCCGATTTTCCTGATCGCGATGCATCTGATGTTCATGTTCACGATCAATATCGGCGGCGCCTTCATCGACGCCTTCGACATCGTGGCGGGCGCGATCGCCGTCGACGGTCTGGCCGCGGTGCTGGGCGCGCTCGGCGCGCCGGAATGGTCGATCGTGCTGCTGGCCAACGGCCTCGGCGGCGGGGTTCAGGTGGTGGCGACGTTCATCCCGATCGTGGGCTTCCTGTTCCTGTTCCTGTCGATCCTGGAGGACTCCGGCTACATGGCCCGCGCGGCCTTCGTGATGGACCGGTTTCTGCGCGCGATCGGCCTGCCGGGGAAATCCTTCGTGCCGCTGATTGTCGGCTTCGGCTGCACGGTGCCGGCGGTGATGGCGACCCGCACGCTGGAGCATGAGCGCGACCGCTACATGACGATCGCCATGGCGCCCTTCATGTCTTGCGGCGCGCGGCTGCCGGTCTATGCGCTGTTCGCCGCCGCCTTCTTCGCGGCGTATGGGCAGTATATCGTCTTCCTGCTCTATCTGATCGGTCTTGCGGCGGCGGTGCTGACGGGCCTCGTCTTGAAGCACACGCTGCTGCGCGGCCCGGTGACGCCCTTCGTGATGGAGTTGCCGCCCTATCACGTCCCCACCGTGAAGGGCGTGCTGATCCGCACCTGGGAGCGCACGCGCAGCTTCATGATCCGCGCCGGCCGGGTGATCGTGCCGATGGTGCTGGTCCTCAACGTCCTCAACAACATCGGAACGGACGGCAGCTTCGGGAACGAGGATTCGGACAAATCGGTGTTGAGCGAGGTCGGGCGCACCATCACGCCGCTCTTCACGTCCTTCGGGGTTGAGGAGGACAACTGGCCCGCCGCGGTCGGGGTCTTCACCGGCGTGCTGGCGAAGGAGGCGGTCGTCGGTACGCTCGATTCCCTTTACGGCGCACTGGGCGAGGAGGCGGGCCGCCCGCCGGAGCTGCGCCATCAGCAGAACATTCGCCCGCTCACCTGGCGCGCCGACAAGACGGAGGAGGAACTGCCGCCCCCGCCTGAGGCGACGGAGGAGGCCGGCTTCGACTTCACCGGCACGGTGGTCGAAGGGGTCGCCACGATCCCCGACAATCTGGTCGCGGCGGTGGAGAGTTGGACGGACCCGCTCGGCCTTAATATCGGCGAGACGGAGGATCAGGAGCAGGCGGCGGCCCTGCAGGAGGTCGGCGTCGGCACCTTCGGCGCGATGGCGGAGCGGTTCGACGGCGCCGCCGGGGCCTTCGCCTATTGCCTGTTCATCCTGCTCTACTTCCCCTGTGCGGCGGCGATGGCGGCCGTGCGGCGGGAGACGACGCTGCGCTGGATGGCGTTCGTCGGCGCCTGGACGACCGGGCTCGCCTATGTCGCCTCGACGCTCTTCTACCAGATCGCCGTCTTCGCGCGGGAGCCTGTGACGGCCTCGATCTGGATCGCGATCGCGCTCGCCATCTCGGCGGCGTCCGTCGTCGCCATGCGGCTCTATGGAAACCGGGAGGCGCGCGGCGGCGCCGGATCGTTCGGCGCCGCGGCGCGCTCGGCGTAGGGCGGGGCGCGGTCGATGATCCTGTCCGAGTTGCGCGACTATCTCCGCACCCATCGCCGGGCGACCCTCGACGATATGGCGGCGCGGTTTGACAAGCATCCTGACGCGTTGCGCGGTATGCTCCGCAAATGGGTTGCAAAGGGAAAGGTCGCCAAAGTCTCCGACGCGGGCGCCTGCCGGCGCGCGTGCGGCGGCTGTTCGGTCGGGGGGCCGGAGATCTATGAGTGGAGCGAGTGAGCGTGCGCCGCCGGGAGCAGCCGACTCTACGAGCCGGGACGCGATTCTGGTGATCGGGGTGCATCGCGAGGAACTGGCCTTCGGCGACGCCGTGGCCGCCGGGCTGGAGGGCGAGGCCCCGGAGATCCTGCGCATCCCCGAAGGCGTGCCGCGCGCCTGTTCGGCCCCCAACCGCCGCTTCTATTCCGAGACGGCGCATCACGAAATCTATCGGCAGCTGCGCCAGGAGACCCGCCGTCGGGCGTCGATTCTGATCGACCTGCATTGCGGTCGCGACGCCGAGGGCGCCGCCGCCGACCTCTATTGCCATGACGCCGCCTTCCTGCGCGCGGCGGGGGCGCGGCTGGCCGCGCGGGGTCTGAAGGAGCGGGTGCGCCTGATCAAGATCGTCGACGAGGCCGACGGTCCGTTGGAGGCCCGCCCGCCGGACCTGGACGGGATCGCGCACACTTGGGTTCCGCGCGATCTGTGGGCCGCGGCGCCGCCGCTTTATGTCGGGCTTGAGATCTACACCGCCGGCGACGCCGCCGCCCTGCCTGAGGACGCCGCTTTCGCCCGCGCCGTCATCGCCGCGCTGACGGCCGAGGGTTGAGGGCGCAGGGAGGAGGAAACCATCCGTGACCGCGACGCCTGATCTGACCCCCTTCCTGGCGCTGCGCCGGCATGTGAGCGTCGCGCATCATGTGCCGGGCCGCATTCGGGTGCGCCTGGCGGCCTCCGCGCTGAAGGAGGCGAAGGCTGTCGACCGGGCGGCTTTCGATCGCATCCTGGCGGCGCTCGACGGGGTTAAGGACGTGCGGGTCAACGCTGCCGCCGGCTCCGCAGTGATCGCCTACGATCCGGCCCGGCTGCCGCCCAAGGAGTGGGATCGGCTGCTGACCGCCGACGAGGAGACGGCGCGCGCGTTGCTGGGCGGCTGGCTCGGCGGCGCGGTGGAGACTTGATAAGGCCGGCGCAAAGATGCGCCTGAGGGAAGAGGAGAGCCATGACCGAACATGATCCCACCGGCGGCGCAGGCGGGCCGGGCGGCCCGGGTCCCGGATGGGGCGGCCCGCCCCCAGGCTGGGGGGCGCCGCCCTACGCGCAGGTTCCGCCCTGGGGCGCCGGCTGGCATCCGCCGCCCCCTCATCCCGGCGTCCATCCGGCTTACCCGCCCGGACCGCCGCCGGGATGGCCGCCCCCCGGCTATCCGCCCCCCGGCTATGCCCCCTATGGCCAGCAGCAGGGTGCGCCGGGACCCGATCCCTTCATGGCGGCGATGGAGCAGGCCGCCGAGCAGAACGGCCTCGGCGGCTTGAAGCAGTTCCTGAATGTCAGCGACGGGGAGTTCTGGAAGGGCGCGCTGGTCGGCGCGGCCGTCGTGCTGCTGATGACCAACGAGGATCTGCGCGACAGCCTGATGACGGGCGCGGCCAAGGCGGCCGGCGCGATGAAGGCGGGCCTCGGCGGCGAGGAAGCGCCCGACGACGCAGAGAGCGGCGGCGCCGCGGCCGATGACGAGGATGCAAGCGAGGAGGAACGTCCGGCATGACCCAGCACTACAACGCCCTGACGGGCTGGGGCGCGCGCGCCCCGCATGACGCCCGCGGCCAGGAAATGCGCGAGTTGCTGCACGCCGCCCAGACCGGCGCGCTGATCGGGGCGGCCGGCGCCGCGGCCGTCCATCTGCACCGGATGCGCGACGGCGGCACGACGATGCGCGCCGCCGCCGCCGACATGGCCAAGGCCGGCGCCACGGTCGCCGCCGCCAACACGGCCGCGACCGCCGTGGCCCGGACGTTGGGCGGCGGCCCTGTGGTCTCGCTGCTCACGGCGTTGGCGACGGGCGCGGCCGTCACCTACGCCCTGACCGAGACGCCCAAGGCCGAGGAGGGGCGCTGACATGCATCACGGGCATTTTCCGCCGCCGCCCTACGGCTACGGATACGGCTACGGGCCGTACGCGTGGCCCGCCCCCTACGCGTACGGCGGCTACGCGCAAGCGCCTTACGCCTACGGCGCGCCGCAGACGGCGCAAGGGGCTGCGCCGCGGCCGGTGCTGAACCAGCGCTTCGTCACCGGCGCGCTGGTCGGCGCGGCGGCGGCCTACATGCTGAGCAATCCCGCCGTTCAGGACGCCGCCATCAAGGGCGCGGTGAAGGTCTGGACCGTCGTCCAAGGCGGCGTCGAGGAGATGAAGGAGCGGTTCCGCGACGCCGAGGCCGAACTGCACGCCGCCCAGGTCTACGGCGACGTCGACGACGGGGCGGAGTGAGGCCGGCCTGAGGGTCGCCCTGGAACGCGATGGACGCGAGCGCAGGCGCCTTTTTGGACGATGTCGCCCGGCCGGTGCACGAGACGCCCGACCGGCTGCGGTTCCGTGAGCGGTTCCTGGGCGACCCGCTGGTCGACTTCTCCTGGCTGGAGACCTGGCTGGAGCAGATCCGCGGCGTCGAGAGCCTGCGCATCAACCGCCGGGCGCGCTCGGTGGTGCTGCACTATGACGGCGACCCGCAGACGCGCGCGCGCATCTGCGCCGCCATCGCCGCCTTGCGCCGGCGCCGTCTGCCGGTCGGCGAGTCCGAGCCGTCGGCGAGCGGCGATCTGGGGCCGGTCCTGACCACGGCGGCCCTGATCGCGGCCTCGCCCTTCCTGCCGGTCTGGGCGCTGCGGGCGCTGACCTTCGTGAACCTCTTCCGCACCGTCGCGGCCGGCGGCGAGGCCCTGATCAACCGCGGCGTGAAGATCGAGGTGCTGGACGCGATCGCCGTCGGCCTGACGGCCGCGCGCGGGGAGTACGTCACCGCCAACATCACCGAACTGCTGATGCAGCTCGGCGCCTATCTGGAGACGCGCACCGAGCGTCAGTCGAACCGCATGCTGCGCCGGCTGATCCGCCCGGAGCCGGTCATGGCCTGGGTCGAGCGCGAGGGGCGCCTGATCCAGATCCCCGACGACGAGATCCAGGCCGGCGAGCGGGTCGAGACCGGCGTCGGCGAGCGCATCGCCGTCGACGGGCTGGTCATCGACGGGACGGCGCTGGTCAACCAATCCTCGATCACCGGGGAGCCGATGCCGGTGCGCAAGGAGGTGATGGACCGCGTCATCGCCGGCACCGTAGTTGAGGACGGCCGCCTGCGCATCGAGGCCCGCCACGTCGGCGAGGACACCACGACGGCGCGCATCGCGCGGTTCATAGACGAATCGCTGGAGCGCTCCTCCCCCACCCAGCGGATGGCGGAGCGGCTGGCCGACCAGCGGGTGCTTCTGACGCTCGGCGCCGGCGGGCTGATTTATCTGCTGACCGGCGACCAGCGCCGGCTGAGTTCGGTCTTTCTGGTGGATTACTCCTGTGCGCTGAAGCTCGGCACGCCGCTCGCCTTCAAGTCGGGCATGTACCATGCGGCCGCCGCCGGGATCCTGCTGAAGGGCGGGGAGGCGATCGAGCGGCTGGCGGAGATCGACACCGTCGTCTTCGACAAGACGGGGACGCTGACGAACAGCAGCCTGGAGGTCAGCGACGTCGTCGTGCTGGACGAGGCGCGCTGGCCGCGCGACCGGCTGCTGGCGATGACCGCCTCGATCGAGGAGCACGCCAGCCACCCGGTCGCCGAGGCCGTCGTGCGCAAGGCGAAGCAGGAGCGGCTCAACCATGTCGACCACGGCGAGGTCGAGTATCTGGTCGCCCACGGCATGAGCTGCCCGATGGGCGGCGACCGGCTGCTGATCGGCAGCCGACATTTCCTGGAAGACCATGAAGGCCTGTCCTTCGCTCCTTTCGAATCGCGCATCGAGGCGCTGCAGAGCGAAGGCAAGACGATCCTTTACGTCGGCACGCCCGCGGAGCCGATCGGCATGATCGCCTTGAGCGACAGCGTGCGGGCGGAGACGCCGGCGGTCCTCGCCGCGCTGCGGGAAAGGGGCGTCAATCATCTTGTGATGCTGACCGGCGACAGCGCGGTGCGGGCCGAGGCGCTGGCCGCGCAGCTCGGCCTCGACGAAGTGTTCGCCGAGCAGGCGCCGGAGGACAAGGCCGGCGTGATCGAGCAACTGCGCGCCGAGGGGCGCCGCGTCGCCTTCGTCGGCGACGGGGTCAATGACGGACCGGCGCTGATCGCCGCCGACGTCGGCGTCGCCATGGCGCGCGGCGCGGATCTGGCCCGCGCGACGGCGGACGCCATGCTGTTGGAGGATCGGCTCGACCTGCTGGTGGAGGCGCTTGAGACCGCGCGCCGGACG
Organism: Marivibrio sp.; assembly: GCF_040218065.1. Taxonomy (NCBI): domain Bacteria; kingdom Pseudomonadati; phylum Pseudomonadota; class Alphaproteobacteria; order Rhodospirillales; family Aestuariispiraceae; genus Marivibrio; species Marivibrio sp. The sequence goes on from NZ_JAVJQE010000004.1 coordinate 167,944, forward strand.
ATGGGCCTCGTCGCCACCAACTACAAGGCGGCGATCGGGATCAACACCGGCGTCATGCTGGGCGCGGCCTTGGGCGCGTTGTCGCCGGTGACGACGGCGGTTCTGCATAATGGGACGACCGTGGGGCTGCTCCTGCGCGCCCTGCGCGGGCTGTCCGGCCCCGCCGAGAAAGTCTGAAGAAAGGAGAGACCATGCCGATACCCCTCATTCCCTTCGTCGCCGGCGCCGTGCTCGGCGGCTTGGGCGTCGCGCTTTACCGGGATCAGAAGCTGCGCGCCGCGGTGAAGCGCACGGCGCAGGACCTGCCGGACAGGGCGCGACAGGCGGCCGACGACGTCTCCTCAAGCGTCAGTGGCGCCTTCCGCGATCTGCGCGGCGGCGGGGCGTCGTCGACCCAAACGGCGGCCAAGAAGACGGCGGCGAAGAAATCGACGGCCAAGAAAGGCGCGGCCAAGAAAGCCGCCGTCAAGAAGGCGGGGGTCAAGAAGTCCGGCTCTAAGAAGGCGTCGGCGAAGAAGGCGTCGGCGAAGAAGGCCGCCGCCCAGCAGCCGGCCGCCAAGGAAGGGCCGCCGCCTGGCGGCGAGAGCTGATTGGTGAGAGCTGATTGGCGAGAGTTGATCGGCGAAGGCGGATCGGCTCAGCGCACCAGCGTGCGCTGATAGCGGACCATGTGCGCGCCGGCCAGCGCCACGAAGACCGTGCCGAAGGCGATGTGCTCCTTCTTCCGGCCGAGGAAGCCGTAGGTCAGCGACGTGGCGAGCGAGGCCATCATGCCGACCTTCGTCGCCTGGTTCAGGCGCCGGGACAGGGGCGAGCGGCCCGCGCGCACCGCCTCCGCCCGCTCGGTGCAGATCGCCTCCAGCTGGTCCTCCAACGCCTCCGTCTCCACCGTTTGCGGGTCGTAGCTGACGATCAGGCAGCCGGCGCCGCGGTTGTGCCGGGCCTCCAGAACGCCATCCAGAGCGGCGGCCGCCTCGACGGCTTCGCGCCCGAACCGGGCGGACTTCAGACGCGGGGCGCGCACGCGAATGCGACCCTGGACGGTGCTGACGATCATGGAAAGGCGTCGCTCCAACCGGTGGATTGAGGTTGCGAATGATATCCACTCGCAATATGCTGTCAATCGTCGAAAGAGCGCGGACGCCGCCGTTTGTCGCCCTGATCTGGGGCTAGGGTGATCGGCCGTCCGCCTGAGCGGAGCGCCGTCGATGACCGACTACCACCATCACGTCCCGGGCCGTCTGCGCGTTCGCCGCGCCGGCTTCCGTCATGAGGGCGCGGCGCGGCGTTTCGTGCTGCGCCGGCTGCGTGCGCTGCACGGCGTGCGCGACGTGCGGCTGAACCCCAAGGCCGCCAGCGTCACCGTCGCCTATGATGCGGAGCAGACGGACGCAGCCCACATCCTCGCCTTCATCGACCGGGAGTTCGCGTTGAAGCCGGCCCCGGCCGGTCCCGGCGCCGCGCCGGTTCCCGCGGTCCGCCGCGCGCGCCCGCGCCGCGCCCCCGCGCTCGGCGCCGACCCGCTGATCGGTCAGATCGGCAAGATGGCGCTCAGCGTGTTGGTCAACAAAGGCGTCAGCTACTCGATCTCCTCCCTGCTCGGCGCGCGCTCCTGATTCGTCCGGCGTCGGACGGCGGTCTGGATGCCGAGAGCGCAAAGCGCTCTAGTAGGCGCCCTTCGCTTGCGATGAGGTCGGGCTGGCGCCCGTCGCGCGGGTCGCCGTAGACGTCGCCTCGTCTCACGAGCCGCCGCCGCATGGATTCCTTCTGCTGGGCTGCTACAGGAAGACGTCACAGCGCCTTGTTACAGCAGCCCGTTCAGCTTCGGGCGCCGTCGCCTAAATCATTGAATTTTGGGAGAGAATCAAAAAACCGGCGGCGCAGGGCTGGGGGACTAGGACGCAACCTGATCTCCCGAAACCGCAGGAATCTCCCGTTTTCTCGACGCCGGCGACGGCCTCGTCACAAGAGTATGTCGCATCGGAAGCACGCAGTCCAGCGGGTCATATGGGGCAGGGAGTGCTGTGCGAAACCGGAGAAAAGAGGGAGAGAATCATCGGGAACCCGTGTAGCGACAGGGCGCGTCAGTCGGGCTTGTCGTATGCAGGTCCGATTGTCCGAAATGACCCATCTTGCAGACGATTGTCGGCTCAGGACAGCACGCCCGGTCGTGACGCCTTTCGGAAGAAACGTGATGTGTCTTTGGGGACACAGATGTGTGCTCGGCGCACGAGCGTCGCAGCCATCTTTCAGATCGGCGAGACGGGCGCGTCCATCACTTGCGCTCGGTCGCTGCGCGGCGTGACCTTGAAGAGGCGTTTGTAGGCGCGCGAAAAGTGCTCGGGCGAGCTGTAGCCCACGGCGACGGCGATCTCGGTCACCGGCAGGTCCGTCTGCTGCAGCAGACGGTGCGCCTCGCGCAGCCTGAGGGCGCGATAGTATTCGAGCGGGCTCATCCCCGTCTCGCGTCGGAAGGCGCGTTCCATCGTGCGGCGGGCGACCTCGGCGCGGCGCGCGATCTCGCTCAGTGCAAGCGGCGTCTCAAGGCTGTCGGCCATTGCAGCGACGGCGCGGCCCAGAGCCTGCGAGCGCGTCGACGGCGCGGCGAGGTTCCGATCCTCCGGCAGGGCGTCGGCCGAGCGGACGGGCGCATGCAGCAGCATCTTTCGCAGCCGCTCGCCGTCGCGCGCGCCGATCCGACGCTCGATCCAGCGCAGCATCATATCTCCGGCCGCCGCGCCCCCGGCGCAGGTCGGACGGCCCGGCGACAGCGCATAGAGCCGCGGCGAGGCGAGGACGCCGGGGTAGCGTTCGCGAAAGCCGGTGAGATTGTCCCAGTGAACCGAGGCCACCACGCCGTCCAGCAGGCCGGCGGCGGCCAGAATTTCCGCGCCGGCCTCGACTCCGCCGACCTCGACGCCGAAGCGCGCCTGACGGCGCAGCCATTTGAGCGTCTCCTCGGAAGCTGAAAGGCGCTTCGCGTCGAATCCGGCGACGACGAAGACCGTGTCCAGCTCTCCCGCTTCGGCGAGCGATCGGTCCACCGGCGCCGGAACGCCGTTCGAGGCGCGCACCGGGTCGCCGTCGACCGAGAGCGTGCGCCATTCGAAGACCGGCCGATCGCACAGCCAGTTCGCGATCGACATCGGGTCCAGCAAGAGGCCGGCGGTCATAAGGGTGAAGTCGGGCGTCAGGAAGACCCCGACCCTGCAGGGACGCTGCGGGCTTGGCACGTTAGGTCCTTTATCGTGGTCGCGGTCGACGATGCGCATGATAACGCGGGCTCGCCGGGGCGGGCGACCGATCTCTCGCCGGGTGCGCGAGGGTCGGGCCGGCGACCGCTCAGACGCGCCTCAGCGGCGCGCCCGGGCGTTGCTCCTCTCGCCATGTCGGCGTCGCGACGAAGCGGGCGCCCTCCTCGCGCGGAAGCGGGCGGCCGCGAAGCAGATCGGCCGCGCGCTCTGCGATCATCGCGGTCGGTGCGTTGAGGTCGCCGCTCGTCGCTTCCGGCATCACGGAGGCGTCGACGATGAAGAGGCCCTCCAGGCCGTGAACGCGTAACTCAGGGGATACGACGGCGCGCGGGTCCTTCGCGCCGCCCATCCGGCACGTTGCGGAGGGGTGATAGGCGCTTTCCGCCTTGTCGCGTACGAAGGCGTCTATCGCATCGTCCGTCACGCAGTCCGGCCCGGGGGAGAGTTCACCGCCGCGAAACGGGTCGAAGGCCGGCTGGGCGAAGATCTCCCGCGTCAGTCTTACGCACGCCCGAAAAACCTCGAGGTCGCTGTCATGGGAGAGATAGTTGAAGCGCACGCGCGGCGGCGCCTCCGGCGCGGGACCGTTCAGGCGCACCCAGCCGCGGCTCTTCGATCGCTTCGGCCCGACATGGACCTGGAAGCCATGCCCTTTGTGGAACGATTTCCCGTCGGAGGACATGGCGATCGGCAGAAAATGATACTGAATATCTGGAAAGCGAACGCCGGCGCGCGAGCGGATGAAGGCCCCGGCCTCGAAATGGTTCGAGGCGCCCAAGCCGCTGCGCGTCGAAAGCCATCTGATCCCGACGGCCGCGCGCCCCCAAAGCGACAGGGCCGGGGACAGCGAGACAGGCTGCACGCACGCCTGCTGCAGGTAGACTTCCAGATGGTCGGTCAGGTTCTCGCCGACGCCGGGGGAGTGATGGACGACGCTCACCTCGTGGGCCTGAAGTTCTGAGGCGGGGCCGACGCCCGAGAGCTTGAGAAGATGCGGTGACATGATCGCACCGGCGCACAGGATGACGGCCCGACGAGCCGACGCCCGCCGGCGCCGGCCGCCTTGACGGTAGGAGACGGCTTGCGCGCGGCGCCCGTCGAAGAGGATTCGCTCGGCTTGGGCCTTCATCTTAACCGCCAGCGCGTCGCGTCGCATCGCGGGGCGCAGATAAGCGCGCGCCAGACTGCAACGTTCGCCCTCATGGACCGTCATGTCCATCGGGGCGAACCCTTCCTGCTGCGCGCCGTTCATGTCCGCGCTGAGGGGGTAGCCGGCCTGGGCGCCGGCCAGCATGAAGGCGTGGCAAAGCGGGTTGGTCAGCGTGCCGCGTCTCGTCTTCAGGGGGCCGTCGCCGCCGCGCCAGTCGTCGGCCCCGCCGGCGAATGTCTCGGCGCGCTTGAAGTAGGGCAGCACGTCGGCGTACCCCCATCCGGCCGCGCCCTGTTCGACCCATCCTTCGTAGTCGAGCGGGTTTCCCCGCACGTAGCACATGCCGTTGATCGTCGACGAGCCGCCTAGCCCTTTGCCGCGCGGCAGCTTTACCCGCCGGCCGTTCATGTGCGGCTCCGGTTCGGTGTAGAGGCCCCAGTCGAAGCGCTTCATGTTCATCGGGATAGACAGCGCCGCCGGCATGCGCGTCCAGATGCTGCGGTCCGATCCTCCGGCCTCCAAGAGACAGACCGTGACGCCCGCGTCCTCGGTCAGCCGCGCCGCCAGGATCGACCCGGCTGTGCCGGCCCCGACGATCACGTAGTCGAAGCTCTCGCTCGGGTCGCTCTCAGCCATAGCGGGCCTCCTCCAATTCTGCGAAGCGCACACCCCGCGACACGGCCGCCACCGCGTGTGAGAGATCCGCCGCGAGGGCGTCGATCACGCTCTCGTCGGGAAAGGCGTCGACGATGAAATGCAGCGCCGGCGGTCTTTTCAGACGGTTCAACCGCCAACCGCGGGAAGCCATGGCGGCGGCCGTCTGACCCGGCTCCGCGCCGTCGAACCGTACGGCGAGGGTGGAGCATCGCGGATCGCCCAGGATCGACGCGCCGGGGATCTCCCGCAGCGCGTCCTGCAGGCGCCGGCGCCGCTTCCGGACGGTCGCGGCGATCTCACGACAGCCGGCGAGCCCGAGATGCCGTAGGACCGCATAAGCGCCGGCGACGGGGCCCGCCGAACGCCCGCCATTGAGAATGGCGGACGACATCGGCCCCGCCGGCCAGAGATCTTCATCGTAACCGTGCAATTTCGCATCCGCCGCGCTGCGAGTGAAGAGCGCGCCGATCCCCATCGGGGCGCCGAGGTGCTTGTGCAGATCGATCGAGATGGAGCGAATTCCCGGGCTGGAGAAGTCGACCGGAGGCAAAGGCTCCCCGAGGGTGCGCAACGGGGCTGTCAGGGTGCCGCCCACGGCCGCGTCGACGTGAAGCCAGACGTCCCGCTCCACGGCCAGGGTCGAAAGATCTGCGACGTCGTCATAGAGGCCGAAAGAATAGTCCGGCGCGGACGCGACGATAAGCGCCGTGTCGGCGTCCACATGCTCGGCGAAGGCGGCGGCGGGCGTGGTGAAGGCGGCGCCGACCGGGAGCCGGCGGACCTCCATCCCGAAAAGATGCGCGGCTTTGCCGAAGCTCGGATGGGCTGTTTGCGACATGACGATATTCGGACGCATACGGCCTCTGCGGCCGTTGCGGCGATGGGCTTCCCGGGCGGCCAAGCAAGCCAGCAGGTTGCTCTCCGTGCCGCCGAGCGTAAGCGTACCCGGTTGGCCTTGCGGGAAGTCGGCGAGGGCGCGCGTCATTGCGAGCACGCTGTCGGCAATGTGGTCGAGGCTGGGCAACACCGCCTGATAAAAGAGACTCTTGGCCCCGAAATGATAAGCGGCGGCGCGCCCGAGCGTCGCCAACGAGTCGTCGCCCAGCGCCGTCGGCGCCTGCGCCCAGCAGGAGAACTGCCCGGCCTGTTGCGAGACCGCCGCAAGGTCGCACGCATGCAGGGCGCCGATCTCCGCAAGAGCGTCGCCGGCGTTCCAACCGCCGCTCAGAAACGCCCTTAACACCTCGTCGGGCGAGAGCGTCGTGCTCATGGGACGATCGTGAAATATTTCACCACCCGTTCCTCTTGGCGCCAGACGCCGCGAAAGCCCTTCGGCAACAGAAACGCCGCGCCGGGGCCGAAAACCTGGCTTGCGCCGTCCGGGTAGTCGAGGGCGACGGTTCCCTCGATCAGGACCATGAATTCGTCGACCGGATAGGACTCGTAGGCCTCCTCGTAGGCGCCCGCCTCCCATGCGCCGACCCGAACGCCGGTGGACGGGCGCTCGATCAGCGCGCGTTCGCGCTCATCAGGCGCCGCGCCGCCCGCGCGGACGGCCTTCTCGCCGATTTCGGCGAGGAACGTGTCGGGGTCGTCTATTCGCACGGCTCGCATCATCGTCGTCGCTCCACCCCCTTAGGCGCGCATCCGCGCGCGATCCTTATCGATGAACGGGATTTCCGCGGGTATGGCGGCTACCGGCCCGGCCGGCGAAAGGAGTTCGAACGACGTGGCCTCGTCGATCGTCGCCGCATCCAGCATCGCCAGGCCGATCCAGCGATCAAGGGCGGGGGAGTAGACGACGACCGAGGCGGCGCCGATCGGCGCCTGATCGCGCCGCGCGGGCCACGGCGACTCGAACGGCGCGCTCGGCGCGTCCTCCAACAGAAGGCCGGTCAGGCGCCGCGCCAAAGGCGCGCCCGCCAGGCGGCGCAGCGCCGACCGCCCGACGAAGTCATGCGGTTTGTCGAGGTCGACGAGCCGGCCGAGCCCGACATGGTAGGGCGTATCGGCTTCGGCGAAGTCGGTGCCGTAATTGAGGATTCCCGCCTCCACCCGCCGCATCTCGGAGGACGCCGTGACGTTCAACCCGAAAGCACGTCCGGCCTCCAGCAGGCGATCCCAAAGCGCTCCCGCTTTGTCGTTGTCCCGCAGATAGATCTCGAAGCCGAGCTCGCCGCTCCAGCCCGTCCGGGTTACGATGAGCGGAACGCCGTCCACCGTCGCCTCGAGGAAGCGATAGACTTTCAGATCCGCGATCCCGGGGACGCCGAAGGCCTGCAACACCGCGCGCGAGCGCGGACCCTGCAGTTGCAGCGGCGAGACTTCGGTCTGGAAGATCTCGGCCCGGAACCCGCGGCCGACCGCCAGCCCGCGCAGCCAATCGGCCGAGCCGCTGAGCCAGAACCGATCTTCGGCCAATTTCAACAGCACGGAATCGAAGACGAGCCCGCCGTCCTCGTTCGTGCAGACGATGTAGCGACAAGCCCCGACCGTCACGCGTGAGAGGTCCCGCGGCTGCGCCCATTCGAGGAAGGCGGCCGCATCCGGTCCGCGCACCTCGATCGGGCTTTCGGCGGGCACGTCCCAAAGGCTCGCGCGCTCGGTGATCGCCTCGTATTCGGCGAGCGGCGAGGCGTACTGGATCGGATAATAGGCGCCTTCGGCGACGGAGAACCTGGTGCATCCCGCCTCCAGCGTCTTCTCGAAGAAGGGGGACTTCCGAATCCAGTAGTCGAAGGCGGGCGCGACGAGGTCGCCCGTCGGAAGACTCGGTTTCGGCGAAGCGGTCATGGCGTCAGTCTCCCTCATTCAGCGCCGCAAGCACATTCGCGTGGAAGGCCTGCACGAGATGCTCGCTCAGAGGACCTGTGGCGGGATCGATCATGTAGCGGCCGCCGCGAAATCCGTGAGAGCGCAATCCTTGCTGGGTCGAGACGTTCAAGCCCACGTCCTCGGGCCCCAATTGGTCGGCGATCCACACGACGCTCGCCTGGTCTAGCGCTGTGTCTTCGCCGTCATCGCGGTAGAAGGCGACCCGCAGCAACGACTCTTCCGGGCCCAGGGGTAGAATGACGAAGGCGCCCACGTAGGCCGAGAAAGGAAGGCGGAAGAAGGTCGTGAAAGGCCAAGCCGTCAAATTGACGAAGGTCGGATAGCGCTCGCGCGCCGCCTCGCTCACCGGCGCGCCGTAGGCGCTTTGCGCCGTCTGGGCGGCCGGCGCGGTGTAACGCCACCACGAGCCCATCGGCGTGAACTCGAACGCGTCGAGTTCGATCGCATTGGCCAGCGCCCGGTGTTCGGGACCGGAGAACTGGAGGTGATAGGCTTCGATGTTGTTGTCCATGACGATCTTCCAATTGGCCGCGATCGTCGTTTCGCAGGCATGTGTCGGCTGCAGCCTGTCCACGTCCGGCAGGAGGCGGCGAAGCTCCGCCTCAAAGCCGTCCATGCGCTTGGCGAGGGGCGACGCTTCGGGGTCCAGGTTGAAGAAGACGAAGCCGCCGACCTCTTCGACCTGCACCGGCGGGATGTCGTACCGAGAGCGGTCGAACGCTCCGACCTGCTCTTGGCGCGGCGCGTGGCGCAATCTCCCGGCCTCATCGTAGGACCAGCAGTGATAGCCGCAGGTAAAGCTGCGTTTGCCGCGTCCAGATCGTTCCGCGACAAGCCGGTTCCCGCGATGCTGACACACATTATGGAAGCCGCGGAGACGGCCGTCGCGCCCGCGCGTCAGCACGACGCTTTGGTCGAGCAGATCGCAGACGATGAAATCACCGGGCTCGGCGAGCTCGCTGATATGGCCCGCGAAGCACCATTCGCGGAAGAAAATGCGGTCTCGCTCCCGGTCGAAGATGTCTCCATCGAAGTAGTGCGCGGGGGAAAGGTGCAGGCGCTGATACCCGGCCTCGGACAAGGCGGGCGTTGCTGCCGTGCCTGACATGGCGTCCTCCCGTCTGGCGATTGGTTCTCTCTCGTCGCGGCCGATCATGACGGAGCGCCGGCGCGGCGCTTGATCGAATGCGCCAAACTTTGTCGCAGTCCCGGGGCGTGGCGGGAAGGCGAGAGGTACGGCTTTGTCCGACGGCGCCGTCGAGATAGGTGCTTCTCCGTCGACAATCGCAAGAAGGAGAAACCCATGAAGCGACTGCTTGCCGGATTGGCCCTGACCCTCATCGCCGCGTCGAGCGCGGCGGCCGACGATCACTTGGCGAGCGGCGCGGAGATCCGCGCGGCGATCAGCGGCAACACCGTTCAAGGCTCCATGATCGACGCCGGCGCCTATACGGAGTTCTACGCCGCCGACGAGACGATCAAGGGCGACGGCTATACTGGCGCGTGGTCCGTCGACGGCGATCGGATGTGCTTTGCTTATGGCGAGGATCCCGCCACCTGCTGGAGCGTCGCGATCGACGGCGACCAGGTGACGTGGGTGAAGGACGGCGAGACGGACGGAACGGGCACGATCGTCCCCGGAAACCCGAACGACTTCTGATCAGCGCGCCGCATTACGCGGGACGGCCGGGCGGCGACCGATCGCCCGGCCGTTTTTTTCGATAACACAGGCTCCATGACGCAGACGGCGCGGAGAAGCCGGCGCCATGCGCGCGCTGGAACGCCCGAAGAGAGATCTGTCGGGAAAAGGATCTTGTCTTGTCGACGGCCCGTTCTCCCGGCGGAGACCTTTCCAAGGAACGGTTTAAATGAGAATGAGAATGCGTCGCATTGACATTCTCAAGCGAAACGCCCACGCTCCGACCGTCTGAAACATCGTGAATGATCAGGAGTCATCTTATGAACAAGCGAAGCGGACTGATGACGGCGCTCGCCGTCGCCGCCGCGCTCGGCGCAGGCCCGGCAGTCGCCGCGGAGCCGGCCTCGGTCGTCGAAACCTACGCCGACATCGCGCACGCCAAGTACCAGGATTCGCTGGAGACCGCGCGCGCCCTCGGCGAGAAGGTGGACGCGCTTTTGGCCGAGCCGAACGCACTCACGCTGGCCGCGGCCCGCGAGGCCTGGCGCGCCGCCCGCGTTCCTTACCAGCAGACCGAGGTCTATCGCTTCGGCAACGTCATCGTCGACGAGTGGGAGGGCAAGGTGAACGCCTGGCCGCTCGACGAGGGGATGATCGACTATGTGGCGCGCGACTTCTACGGCGACATGTCGGACGCCAACCGCTACTACACCGCCAACGTGATCGCCAATGAGCAGCTGCAGCTGAGCGGCCGGACGATCGACGCCTCCGTCATCGACGCCAGCCTGCTGCAGGATGAACTGCATGAGGTCGACGGGATCGAGGCCAACGTCGCGACCGGCTATCACGCGATCGAGTTCCTGCTGTGGGGGCAGGATCTGAACGGCGTCGAGCCCGGCGCCGGCGCCCGTCCCGCCACCGACTTCGACCTGGAGAACTGCACCCACGGCCATTGCGATCGGCGCGGCGAATACCTCGAGGCGGCGACCGACCTGCTGATCTCCGACCTCGAATGGATCACCGCCCAGTGGGCCGAGGGCGGCGAAGCCCGGGCCGCTGTGGTCGACGATCCGGCCTCCGGCCTCGTGGCCATGCTGACCGGCATGGGCAGCCTCAGCTACGGCGAGCTGGCGGGCGAGCGCATGAAGCTCGGCCTCATGCTGCACGATCCGGAGGAGGAGCACGACTGCTTCTCGGACAACACACACTACTCGCACTATTACAACGCGGTCGGGATGCGGAACGTCTTTCACGGCCGGTATGTCGGGCCGGACGGCGCCGTGACGGAAGGGCCGGGTCTTGCGGACCTTCTGCCGGAGGCGGAGCGGAACGCGCTCGCCGCCGCGCTCGACAATTCCGTCGCGCACATGCAGGTGCTGGTCGATGAGGCCATGGCGGGGCGTCCCTACGACGTGCTGCTGGCGCCCGGCAACGCCGACGGCAACGCCAAGATCGACGCCGCGGTGACCAGCCTGCTGACCCAGACCAAGGCGATCGAGCGGGCCGCCGCCGCGCTGCAGGTCGAAGGCGTCGGCATCGAGGGGTCGGACAGCCTCGACGACCCGGCCGCCGTCATGCAGTGAGTCTGCCGATCGGCGGGCGTACGCGACCTTGGGCCGCGGTCGCCCGCCGACTGAAGCGTTGATTGCGGCGGCCGGCGCGCGCTAGGGGACGCCTTATGCTGATGAGATTGGTGAAGTTCTCTCCGTGGGCGATCGTCGCCGCGCTGGCTTTGAGTGCGGTCTGGCTTGTCCAGTATGTCGTCGCTGAGGCCGCCCAGCCTCTGCCGATAGCGGTTTTCGAGCCGGGCGAGGATCGTCCGGGCGGGGCGGCGACCAGCGACAAAGCGCTCGATCGGAACGCTTTCTCGCATTCCAGCGCGAACATGCCGTTCGAGAGGGAGCTCGACTTCAAGATCGGCAACGGGTTCTTCAAGCGGATCTGGGGCTCCGCGCCGTCTTCGACGCAGGCGGCGGATGGGCTCGGACCGATCTTCAACGCAAAGGCCTGTCAGCGCTGCCATCTGAAGGACGGCCGCGGCCATCCGCCGGCCGGCAATTATCCGGACGACACGGCCGTCAGCATGTTCCTTCGCCTCTCGATCCCGCCGCAGACCGAGGAGGATCGCCGGCTGCTCGCCGAAGGGCGCGTCAACGTCATCAAGGAGCCGACATACGGCGGCCAGCTGCAGGACTTCTCGGTCGCCGGCGTCCCGGCCGAAGGGCGCATGCATATCGAGTATGAGGAGATCCCCGTCACCCTGGCCGACGGCGAGACGGTTTCTTTGCGCGCGCCGACCTACAGCGCGACCGACCTTGGCTACGGACCGATGGATGAGGACGTCATGCTCTCTCCGCGCATCGCGCCGCAGATGATCGGCCTCGGCCTGCTCGAACTCATTCCGGAGGCGGCTATCCGCGCCCAGGCCGATCCGGACGACGCGGACGGGGACGGGATTTCCGGCCGGCCTAACGAAGTCTGGAGCCATAAGCACGAGCGTCTCGCGCTCGGCCGCTTCGGCTGGAAGGCGGGCGCGCCGTCGATCGACGAGCAGACCCAGAGCGCCTTCAACGGGGACATCGGCATCTCGGTCCCGCTGTTTCCCGACGCCTACGGCGACTGCACGGCGGCGCAGGACCCCTGCCGCGCCGCGCCGAGCGGCGCCACAGAGCGCTACGCGAACCTGGAAGCGCACGGACAGATCGTCGATCTGGTGCGGTTCTATTCCCAGAACCTCGCCGTCCCGGCGCGCCGCAATCCGAAGGACCCGCAGGTGTTGGCGGGCAAGAAGCTGTTTGCTGACGCCGGCTGCGCGGCCTGCCACACGCCGCGCTGGACGACCGCCGCCTCCGCGGAGAATCCCTGGCTCGGCGAGCAGACGATCTGGCCCTACACCGATCTGCTGCTGCACGACATGGGCGAGGGGCTGGCCGACAACCGGCCCGAAGGCCGCGCCAACGGGCGGGAGTGGCGCACCGCCCCGCTCTGGGGGATCGGCCTGACGGAGGCGGTGAACGGCCACACCAACTTCCTGCATGACGGGCGGGCGCGCAGCCTGCTGGAGGCGATCCTGTGGCACGGCGGCGAGGCGGAGCCGTCGCGCGAGGCCGTCCGCGCGATGACGACAGAGGAGCGGGAGGCGTTGCTGGCCTTCTTGAACTCGCTATGAGGCGTCGGGCGTTTCTGGCCGGCGCGCTGGCGCTGCCGGGGGCTTGGTCGCTGAGCCGCTTGGCGCGGGCGGAGACCGCGGCGAACCCGTCGTCCGATCTCGCCCTGCGCATCGCCCAGGCGGCGATCGATCGGGTGCTGATCCCGGACTATCAGGTCTTCGCTGAAACGGCCGCCGCCTTCGCCGAGACGGCCGACGCGCCGGGCGCCGCGCTCCATGATCTGCGCGCCGGCTATCACGCCGCGATGGACGCCTGGCAGGCGGTGCAGGCGGTCCGGATCGGGCCGATCGCGGAGGAGGAGCGGCATTTCCGCGTCCAGTTCTGGCCGGACAAGCGCAACCTGACCGCTCGGCATCTCGGCCGCTTCATCGCCGCCGCCGACGAGGAGGCGTTGGCGCCGGAGCGCTTCGCCGCCTATTCCATCGCGGTGCAGGGCTTCCCCGCCTTGGAGCGGCTGTTGTTCGAGGACGCCGACACGCTGTCGACCGCGGGGGAGGAAGCCGACTTCCGCCGCCGCCTGGTCGCCGCGATCGCCCGCAATCTGGCCGCGATCGGCGCGGCCGTCATGGAAGAGTGGCCCGCGCATCGCACGGCCATGCTGAACCCCGGCCCGGACAATGCGGCCTACCGCGATGCGGGCGAGGTGCTGCGCGCGTTGCACGGCGCCCTCGCCGGCGGGCTGGAGGCTGCGATCCTGCTTAAGCTCAACCCCGTGCTGGGCGACCGGCCGGAGGCGATGCGCCCGCGGCTCGCTGAAAGCTGGCGGGCCGATCGGTCGCTGCGCAACCTGTCGATCAATCTTGCGGCCGCGCGGCGCCTGTTCTACGGCGCGGGGGCCGATCCGCACAGCATGGCGGCGGTCTTGCGCGCCGCGCGTCAATCGGACGCGGCCGATCGCATCCAACGCGGGTTGCGCGACGCGGAAGCGCGGGCCGCGCGGATCGGCCCCGCCTTCGCCGATGCGCTGGCGCAGGAGGGCGGCTATGTCGATCTGGTGCTGCTGCGCGATCAGATCGCCTCCGCCCGCGGGGCGGTGGAGGGCGATCTCGCCGCCGCTTTGGGACTGACGATGGGGTTCAATGCGCTCGACGGGGATTGATCGCCGGGCCCTGCTTCGCGGGCTGGCGGGGGCCGGGCTCGGCCTCAGCCTGGGCGCGCCGGCTTTCGCGGCGCCCGGCGACGGGCGGGCGCCAGGCCTTGTGATCGGCTGCGCGCGCGGCGCCGACGGTCGCGACCGGGCGGTGATCCTGGACGGGGCCGGGCGTCTGACGCTCGACCACATTCTGCCGGGACGGGGGCATGGGCCGGCGCTGTCGGCGGATGGGCGGCTCGCGGCCGTGCCGGCGCGCCGGCCGGGGCGGTTCATCGCGCTCTTCGATCTCGGCGCCCCGCGCTTCCTCGGCCTGCTGGAAAGCCCGCCGGACCGGCATTTTCAAGGTCACGCCGTCTTCACGGCGGATGCGCGGACGCTGGTCGCGACCGAAAACGATTTCGAGGCCGGGCGCGGCGTGCTGGGTCTGTGGGACGTGGCTGGCCGCCGCCGCATCGCCGAACGCGACTGCGACGGCGCCGGGCCGCATCAGCTGCTCCTCGACCCCGGGGGCGGGAGCGTCACGGTCGCGAACGGCGGCATTCTCACCCACCCCGATCACGGCCGCGCGAAGCTGAACCTCGCGACCATGCGGCCCAATCTGCGGCGCATCAGGTTGTCGGACGGACGGGTGCTGGCCGGCGCCGCGCTCGACCCAACCCTGCACAAGGTCAGCCTGCGCCATATGGACGCCGCGCCGGATGGAACCGTCATCGTCGGCGGCCAGGACGAGGGGAGGCCGGGCGGCGACGCCCCGCTCGCCGCCGTCTGGCCCGCCGGGGGCGGGGCCTTGTCCGTGGCGCCGCTCGGGCCGGCGGACACGCGGCGCCTGAAGCGGTATGTCGGCAGCGTCGCCGTCGACCGACGCGGCCGCTTCGCCGCCCTCGCCAGTCCGCGCGGCGGGGTGGTGGTCGGTTTGGATCTGGCGCGCGGGACAGCCGTGGGCGCCGTCGCGGCGGCCGACATCTGCGGCCTCGCCCGTGACGAGACGCGCGACGGCGGCTTCTTCGCCAGCAGCGGGACCGGGCGGCTCTATGCGCTGGATGTCGACGCAACGGGGCCGCGCCTGCGCAACCTGGCCGCTCCGCGCGCCGAAAGCGCTATGTGGGACAATCACCTGGCCGCCGGCCCGCGCGTTTGATCCATGGTCGACCTCGCCCGTTGCGCGCCCTTAGAAACTACGGCGCCGACGCCCCGCCGTCTCTCCACACATTCGGAAGAGCGCTCCCCCTACAATTGGCGACTTCCGATCGTGGCTATTCCCTGCCGATGGTCGGCAGGGCTGCATGCGTCCGTTTCTGGGCCAAGAAGCGCCTTTCGCGTGAGACGGGGTCGGGCGCGTGCGCCCCGCCCGACCCCTGATAAGGTGCTCAGAATTGGAATTCGTTCGCCAGGCGGCGGTTCTCCTCTCGCAGGGCTTCTAGGTACTCAGCGGCGGTCATGACCGCGTCATCCGCCAAGTCGAGAATCCAATTGATCCCGGCGCTCTCGAAGTCCGTCATGTAGAGTTCAAAGAACGCCACGCCCACGCCCAAGTCGATCTCCTCGCCGCGATGCATTAGGACAAAGGTAACGGCGGGGATCGTCAGATCGAAACGGGCTTCGATCTTGTTGCCCTCGAGTAGCGTGGAGAGCGCCTCAGAGCCGGTCCGCTCCTCGACCAGACTCGCTACGGTCATGGCGAAACGTGCGATCAGGCAGAAAATCGTCAACGTCATTTCGTGGTCCTTTCAGGAGGTGCTTGGGGATGAACGCCGCCCAGATCGAACCGCGTTCAAAGAAGACGCGGGTCGTTCTGGGCGTCGAACCATCGCCTTCGCTGCCGCTCGCCTCTTGATCGACAACCCCAGGTGGCGTCTTCAGTGCCCCCCCGCGTCACTGCGCCCAAATCCCTTGGGCGATTACCGCTCGATAGAGCGAGCGCGGCCTCGTCCCCGCGCGTCATGCGTCAAGTGGCCTGAGGGAAGGCCGCCTTGCATCCGCATTCGCACGAAGTCGATGAAGCGGTTCCCGAGGCCCGTATCGTAGAGTTCGCGGTCGATTCTGACGCGCGAGGGATTCTCGGGGTCCATGCCTCGCATCAGTGCGTAGCGCCGGAGCGCGCGATAGGCGCGATCGTGGGTTCGCCCACGGAACGGGTCGTTCTCGGCCTCGCGTCGGGCGTGCTGCAGCATCGCCGCCAGTTCCATGTTCGAGCACGCGCGGAAAATCGGATCGTCAATCCAGCGGCGCTCCTCACGCCCATTGATCAAGACGAGGATCTCATTCCGTTTTGGTTCTTTGATCGGCGAAGGTTCGACATCCGAGCTGTCGAAACCGCTCTGGCTTCGGCGCATCTCACGCGCGACCGCACACTCGAAGTCAGTTCCGCCGGCGGCCAGCCCCTGCGCGTCGGACTGCGCGCGGGGCGACGGTTTGTTGATTTCAGCCGGCGGCGGATGATCGGCTGTTGATTGCAGTTCGTTGTCGGTCGAACGAGTTCTGCGAACGACTTCGAGGAGCGTGAGGGAAAGGTCGGCGTGCCGGCGCACCTCTCGAGGGGCGTCGGATGCGCGCACGCGCGCTTCTGTTTGCGCCGACTTCCTGAGACACGCATTGAGCAGGTCTTCAGGCCAGGGCTCCTCCGAGCCGGCTTCCGCCGTCGCGACAGCCTTTTCGAATGCAGGCCACGGCGCCGGTCGCGCTGCTCGTCCATGCGTCTCGAGATAGAGCTGCGCGGCCTTCGAGACGGCTTTTGCCGCGCGCTCTGCGGGACCTGGAGCACTGGCGCTCAGGAAAAGACCGCTTCCAAGAACGATAACGCGCGAGTCGTTCGCGAGCCGCTCAACGACCGTCCGCATGTCGCCAGCGAAGCCGGCCGCGGCCGCGAGAGCGGAGAGGCTGTGGAGATCGACCGCTCCGTCGCACCGCTCGACAATCTCGGCAAACGCACGCGGGTCCACGGCACGTTCACTGCCGATTGTAGTCCGCCTCTTCGTGCGTCGTCGCATGATATCGAGTGGGGGCATGACGCTGACCGCAAGCCCGTGGTCATCGTAGTACCTTTCCTGGTGAACGCGCCAGGCGCGGAAAAGAACTGGCTCTTCCCCGAGCGTGTTGATGCCCCGCCAGTGCCGTACGCCATTCTCGAACTTCTTGCGTCTAGTGCTCGCGAAAGGCGGGTCCAGCTGACGCAACTCGGTCTTCCGCCCGATCTTGTCGCCGCGGATCGGCTGCAGGGTTCTCAGTATGTGCGCGTGCGGGCCATACGGGACGATGAATTCCGCGTCATTTTCCACGAACCGAAGCGCGTGCGGGCCGGTGGTTGGCGGAGTCTGCGGGAGGGCGTCTCGCGAAGGAATGGCGTAGATTGGTGGGTTGAACCGGCGCATATAGCTGTGCGTCCATGTGGCCTGGCCGCGCTTGTCCGCGCGCTCGATCTTCGAGCGCGGGATCGGATCGCGGTAGCGATGGACCGCGAGTTCTACGGCGGCGCCGTGAGCGACGAACTGCGCGCGGGCGAATGAGAGCGCGAGCTCAATCTGCTGGGCCTCAGTCATCGCAGCGCAGACGGGCAGGTCGGCGATCAGCGTTTCGGCGGTGCGGCTTCGCTTCTTGAAGCGGATTTTCCCGCTACGCCGATCACGGGTGACGTTCGTGGCCTCTATCTCGTTCCACAGCGTTTCCGCGTCCGTGAATCGCTCCGAGGCTCCCTCGGGCAATAGGACGGTGTGATAAGCGAGGTCCGCTTTGTGTCCAAGGTAGTTCTTCGTCGGCGCCGGATCGCCGGGCCACGAGCGCACACGATGCGATCGTGCGATGTAAGCCGAGGAGCGCAGAACCGATTCCTGATCGGTCGCGTGGATGACTCCGGCCTCGACGAAAGCGGACGCCTCGAACGGATATCGGACGCGCCCGTTGAGGATGAAGGAGCTTAGGTCGTGAGTTGCGATCGTGCTGCTCATAGCGGAGCAGCTACGTCCGGCTCGCCGTCCTCGCAACCGCGGCTCCGAATATTCCGGTGCGTGCAGAATGTGTATCGTGCGGTGACGGCTTTGGCGGTGACGCTGGAGCCGTTGGCCCGGTCGTTGACGACCGGGAGTGGTTGGTCGTCGACGACCGAATTGGAACGGTCGTCGATGACTGGTTCGGCCGCTTTCGACGGTAGTCGATGACCGGCTCGACGACGGTAGTCGACGACCCTGGTCAGTAGATCAGCTGCTGCGTCCTCCCTTCGTGCCCCTCTCGCTGCGGTTAAAGCAGGATTAAGCCTTCTGTCGGCGCGACTTCGGTTCTCGTAATCGGCGCCTATCTCACCGCGTGTCCATCGCAGATGCTCAGGTGAGGGGAGACCCATGGCGAAGAAACACCGAAACTACCAGGAGCGCCTCACGGCGCTTGGCGACAAGAAGATTGGCGTGAACGTCCCGCATACGGTGGAGAGGCCCTTGAAGGAGGTCCTGCGCGAGCTCGTCGACGCCATTCGTTCAGAGCGGTTGTCGCTGGACGCGGCGCCTGAAGCGCTGGTCGCTGCACTGCAGCGGCGGCTGGCGCTAGCGCCTCCGGCCCCGCCCGAAGCCTTCGCAGAGGAGGGCATGTCGGAGAGGGTCTCCGGTGCAGCGGAGATCGCCCCGACGAAGTTGGTGCGTTTCAAGTATCCGCCGAAGGGACCGGCGGGGGCGGAGTGGGATCGGCGGAAGCGCCAGTTCGAACTCAAGCATTATCGGTATATGGGGCGGGACTTCTACTGGGCCCTTGAAGGGCTGGCGCGCTCGGATCAGGACACGCTCCTCGAGGCGGCGCACGCGACCGGCCTTGTCGACGATGTCGTCACCCTTGATGGGACTCGGGCGGCCATTCCCGCGCGATAGCGCGAGAGAGGCCGGTCAGCGCTGCGGATAGAAACCCTCACAGTTCGTCGATGAGCCGGGTCAACGTGGCGATGCTTTCCGCCGCCGAAGTGTGGTGCACGCCGAGCCCTCCTGCTTCATGCCACTTGGCGATGTTTGTGGGCCGATCGTCTACGAGGATCGCGACCCCCGGCCTGCGCGCCACGTAGAGTGCCTTCGCCCCCGAGTCGACACAGGCGAAGCGCTCATCTGGAAAAGACGCGTCGAGATGTGTCCGCACCCAGGCGAGCTTCTGCTGGGCGATCGCCATGACCGCCGGGTGATCGGCGCCGCGATCAGCGTTGATCGGGGCTGTGAGAATCCAGGGCTCGAAGGGCTGAACGGCGCGCCATAGCTCTTCGGCGTCTTCCATTGGCGGCAACCCAAGGAAAAAGGTCCCAGCGCGCTCGATCGCATCGTAGAGATCGGTCTTCATCGCGCGCAGCTCTGGCGTCAGCTCCGCACGCTTTTTGTTGAGCCGCCCGTCCGCCGGGAATCCCAGCGCGGCGACGCCAGCGTCGAAATCCGCCAGGACCCCGTCGAGGTCAAGATAAAGGGTCACGCTTTGCGCAGAGGAGGGGCATGGAAGGGCCATCGGTTGTCCTTCTCCAAATTATAATGCGATGGACTAGGGCGGCCCCGCCGCGCTCACGACGGGACCGTGATATCACGCAGGCTCCGCCTGCTGGCGGTACGGGCGGATGACCGAAGATTCACGGAGATCGAGCAGCGCGCGTCGGCTCGCTGCGGCGTCGCGACGGTGCGTGCGGGCGTTGGTGTACCGGGAGACCATGTCGGACGATCCCGCCCAGCGTCCCGCCTGCTGGATTTCTAGAGCCGAGACGCCGGCGTCCAGCATCTCGCTCGCAGCCCCTCGCCGCAGGGAATGGCTCGTCAGCTCCGCGACGACCTGCTCGTCGAGCCCGGCGCGGGCGGCCGCTCGACGGACGAGATAGGTGATCGAGTGCTTGGATAGAGGACGGTCAAGCAATCGGCCGGCCGACGAGACACGCCGAAAGAGGGGCGCGTCAGTCTGCTCCGGGTCATCGGGATCAAGCCCGGCGGCCGCGCTGTAGGCAGTGAGCTTCGCCGTCTCGTCCGCGTTAAGTGGCGCGTAGGCCCCGTCACCGGTTTGGTCGGTCTTGGAGCGTCCGATGTAAACCGAAGCCGTTCCATCCCGCTCGCGGAAAACATCCCCCACGCGAAGCGCCACAACTTCGCTTCGCCGCAGCAGGCATGCGGACATGACGGTCAGCATCGCACGATCTCGCAGCCCCGCGAGGTCGTGCGGGCAGGCGGCAAGCATTCGCGCCATCTCCGGCCCGTAGACCGGCCGCGCCTGACGCTGACGCGTGCCTTTGGCGCGATCCAGGCGGCGCAGGGCGAGCGCCACGAGCTTGGAGCGCGTCGGATTGCGCGCGCCCTCGAACCCGGCGGCTCGATACAGCGTGGAAAGCGCCGCGACGGCGGCGCGAACCGATGCCGGCTTCTGCTCTGCGCCGAGCCGCTCGATGAAGCCGACAATGGCCTCCGGCTTTTCGGGCAGGGCCTTATGGTTCTGGCTGCGGAGATACCCCGCGAAGCGCATCGCGGTGCGCTGGAGCAGGTCAAGCGTCGCGGGTGCGTAAGCGTCGACAGCGATCTCCTCGAATGCGAGGAGACGGCTGCGGACCTCGTTGGGAAGGGTGGGGCCGCCCAGCGCCGCCGAGAGGGAGTGGGGGCGATCTATCGTCATGGTCATCATGGTCTCCGTGATCGGTCGTCGTTCACGAAAAGCGACGGCCGATCAGGGAGACGGGCGGAGGCGTCCCCGAGCGCCAAGCTTCTGGTTGTAGGGTTGATTTATGCCGGTATATTCCCGTGCTAGGATGTCTACGGTTGCAGGATGAAGAGGCTGCTGCATGACCAAGATCACGGATCCAGATCCTGACGATGACCGGCGTCCCCGGCATCCGGACAGCGATGAACTCAGCATGCTCATCGCATTGCTCGGCCGTTTGAATCGCGTCGGGGTAATCTCCGACACCACGCTCCAAGCCGTCGTCGCTGAACTCCACGCCGTCTTGGTGAAAGGTGAGCCCGCGGGCGGCGGCCTGACGAAGGAGTTCCGCATCGTCTTCCAGGACGGCGCGGTTTTGGACAGCCACGCCTCGAAGCGGCGCTGAGCGCGAGGATCGCGGCGGCGCGCTCCGGCGCCGTCCGCCGGGCAGCGGGCGGCTACTGCGCATAACTCTTCATTAGGCGGAGTAACTTCCGGGCGCGTGCGATTCCAGACACGCGCTACTCGGACGGCTTCCTGCCGCTCCGCGTCCGGTTGAGGGTCCTATGGCCATTACCTTGGCTCGACGGCAGGTCTTTTCCGCGTCTCGGATATCGGCACGCCATAGCTCTGTCCCAGAAGTTGTGTTCGTAGGTGGCCTTGTCGGACCCAGGGAGCTTTGGGACCCGCCTGGTACATCGGCCTCGCTTCGCTCTATCCCGTCGTGATCGATAACGGCCGCCTCAGCGCCGACAATGATAGATAGGCGCTCTATTGGACGGCACGCCTATCGCTGCAGCGGCCGCCACGCCCTTATGTGATCTGGTCCGATGAACTCGTTTAGGTGGTCAGCGAGTCGCGGCGCTCTCCGGACAAGCTCAGCCCTGCGATGCGATATGGTCTGCACCGCAAGCCGACCGCTGGCGAGCCCGTGAAGGTGGACCTCGTGTCTGTCCTGAATACGCCCTGGGAAGTCTACGGCACGCCGCTCTTCGAGAAGCGGACCATTAAGAAGACAGATCTCCGACGGACACAGGATGCGAACTGATATCGGTCGCAGTCGGATAATATGAACCCCGGAATTCTTCAATGGGTGTTCGGAAATCGAGCGCCAATCGCCGATAAGGTCGAAACTCAGACAACTGCTCGGCCGCGTGTATTTCTTTGTGATCTGCGCCCGTGGGTGCTTCGTCTTTCTCTCGCGCGGTACTCAAGTGCGGCCTTCCAAGAAATTTTACTCAAATCAAGCAATCACCCTCATCTGAGGGGCGTCCGGTCGCGGAAGCGCCAATACATTCTCGCCCCGTGAGTATCGAGTCCAAGGCTAAACCGGCTCCTCTCGCCGCCGATCGCGCGCACCCGTCGCCGGCGAGAGCGCCTCAACGAATGAAGGAGCCCCCGACGTGCTAATCCTCGTCGACCGAGCCGTTTCGGCGGAGCTATCGCGCTACTTCACGCCTGACAGGTTTCAGACGCTCCTCGACACGACCGAGGAGACCTTGTCCAACCTGATCGAAGAACTCGCCCTCTTGGAGCCGGGGACCAGCGAGTACCGGCGCGTGCGGCATGATCTGCGGCCCATGACCCAGCAGTTCGGTCTGGCGGCGTTCTGGGCCGCCTTTGAGCGCCTCGAACCCGAATTCGCCATCTCGGCGCGGCGCGTTGAAGCCGCCTGCAGCCTCAAGATCCTGCTCAAAGAGAGTCTTTCTCAGCTGCGCGCCGGCTTCCCCGCTCAGGCGAACGCTCCGGCGTCCGCGCCAACCGCAGAGGTTCGCAGCCATGCCTGAGCACACTGTTCCGAGCACAAGCGGTTTGGCGCCCTATCAGGCCGCACGCGCCGCGATGATCCGCGCGTTTGACCCCGGAGGAAGTCCGGAGGCGGCCTATGTGGAGATGAGCGCCGTCCTGGGCCGGCTGGCGCCAGGCGCCTTGTCGCTTGCCGCCGCAATCCAGGGTGAGGCGGTGATGGGCCGACCCGTACCGCATGCCTGGATCCGCCGCATGGACCGGATCGTGGAGCACGCCGTCGCCGCTCGAAGTCTCCACGCTTCGGCGTCGGCGATGAGCCGCGATCTGGACGACGTGCGCACGGCGCTGCAAAGCGCGTGCGACAAGTTCGATGGGCTCCATGAGGATCTGCAGGAAATCCGCACCGGCCTCGATGCGACCAGCGAGACGTATCGCGAGCTTGAGGAGGCGATGGATCGCTACCTCGGTGGGGGTGGCGATGCGTTCCTGGCCTGGGCGGAGGCGTATCTCGAGATGAAGCTTCTCGATGCGCCGCGCTCGCACCACAGCCAGCGACGGAAGGAGATGCTGATGCGTCTGCGGTCCCATGCCTGAGGGGCGCGCGATCTTCGCCCCTCCTTCGTGGCGTGGGCAGCGATCCAACTGGAATGGGTCGGCGGTCAGAACGCGTCTCGTCCAAGAAGACCCTGAGGACAAGGCTTGTTCGGGCCCGGTCTGAGAAGACCCCACGCCGGAGCAAGCCTTCGGAACCCAAACCAACCGTAGCTCAATCCCAAGGGAAACGAGTGACCAGATCCGCGGCGATGTGACCGCATCGGTCGAAATTCCGAGCCCGACAGCGCGACCCGGCATCGACCCGCGCCGCTCGCCCTAGAAAGAGGACCAGAACAATGAAAGCTCTCAAGAACGTACGCGTCACCACCCGGAGCTTCGGCGGGTTCGCGGTCGTGCTCGCATTGCTTTTGATCGCGGGCGGCGTAGGCGTCGTCGGCATGATGCAGGGCGGCGGGTTGTTCTCTGAATACCGTCAGCTGGCGCGGGAATCGAACGCCAGCGCCAACTTTGCGGCCGAGATGATGCAGACGCGGTTGGCGGTGAAAAATTTCGTCATCGATAAATCTCCCGAGACGATTGAGGCGGTGCGCGCAAACGAGAAAGCGTTGACGGCCGATCTGAAGGCGTCCCGCAGGCTGTTCGACGATCCGGAAAAGCTGGCGCTGCTCGACGAGATCGAAGGCAAGGTGAAGGATTACGAGGCCGCCTTCGAGGCGGCGGTCGGCCACCACGCCCGGCGCGACGAACTGGTCAAAGGCACGCTCGACGTCATCGGGCCGGATCTGCGCAAGACGCTGACCGAGATCATGGAGAGCGCCTACGCCGATGACGACGCCCGCGCGGCCTTCGATGCGGGCCAGGTGCAGGAGCGCTTCCTGCTGGGTCGGCTCTACGCGTCGAAGTTCCTCGTCAGCAACGAGCAGGCGGACTTCGATCGCGCGATGGAAGAGTTCGCCAACGTGGAGCGCC